>JANNEF010000125.1:0-25949 GCA_031378375.1 Verrucomicrobiota bacterium
CGAGACTGCCGGCGGGAAAGAGGAGCGGGTCGGAGGATTCCGCCGTCACCGTGATGGCGCTGGGCGCGACCTCGACGTCATCCACCGTGAAGCGCACGGGCGCGAGCGGCGTGTTCATCGCGGCGGCGCGATTCGCCACCGGCGCGAGCGACGGCGGCAGCGCATACGCGCGCACCCAATCCACGCGCAGGCGCGTCGTGCTCACGTCCACGTTGCCGTAGCCGCCGGCGGGGACGTTGCCGGCCCACGAGTTGCCTTCGACCTCCGAGCTGAGGATGAGATACTCCGGGCGCGTGCTGACGGGATAGTTCACCGTCCAGCGCACCGAACCATCGAGCCAGTAACGCTGCCGGGCGGGCGTCCACTCGACCGCGTAAGTGTGAAAGCCCGATTGCAATCCCGAGCCGTACAGCGCCGTGCCGATGCCCTGATGATCCGCCCCGTAGCCGTCCCAATGAATGTTCGAGACCACGCCGCCTTCGACGAGATTCCCGCCGCCATCCACCTGCCGGTGCTCGCAGATGTCCATCTCGGTGCCGGACTGCGCGGGATTGCCGAGGATGGAACCGACGCCGCTGTTGAACATCCAGAACGCCGACCACATGCCCGGCGCGGTGTCGAAGTTGATGCTGGCCTCGATGTAGCCGTAGCGCGGGTCGAACTTGCCCGAGCTTTGCACGATGCCCGTGAAGTGCGCGCCGTTCGTGGTGAACGTGGTGATGACGAGATTGCTCCCATTGAGCGAGACGGCGCGCGAGGAATTCAGCGCCCACCGGCGCGTGCCCGACTCAATGTTCCACTTCGCCCCGTCGAGCGAGGCGCCATTGAACTCCTCGCTGAAGACGAGGCGATACCCGGCGGGCGGCGCGGCGACGACCGGCGCGAGTGCGGCAAGCAACGCCGCCACGACGCGAAACGAAATGCAGAAGCGACGCGCTTTCATGGAACGGACACCGCCAACCAATCGTCCGCCCCGCCCGCCCGGTCAAGCCCGCAAGCCCTCACGGAGTCAGGAGCCGGAAAACCCGCCGACCGTGCGAGCCGAGCCACCTGTGCCAGTCGCAACCAAGCCCGCCGCAACCCCGTTGCCAATTGAAGAACCAAAACCAGTCGCCCAACCCCAGCCAACGCCGCCCGCGCCAGTGCCATCGCCCGTCCAGAAAGAAAGCATCGATGTGATTCACGCCCTCGTCCACCATCGGCTGATACTCGCAGTCCCACGTGGCCCAGTAACCGATGCGCCACGCGCTAACGGGCGGCGGCGAGACAGAACAGGTTTTTCTCGGCGCGGATGAAGAGCCGCTTTCCCGACACGGCCATGGAGGATTGCACTTTTTCGCCAAGGGGATTTTTCGCGAGCACTTTGAACTGCGGCCCGGCGGCGATGATGGTCGTTTCCCCCGCCTCATTGAGGAAATAGATCCTGCCATCGCCACTGACTGGTGAGGCGCTGTAGGTTCCGCCCACCCGCTCCTGCCAGAGGATTTCGCCGGTGGCAGGCCGGTAGCAGGTCACGATGCCGCCATCGGTGACGGCGTAGAGGCGCGACTGGACGTAGAGCAGCGAGGGTTGAGTGGGCGCTCCTTTCTTTTGTTCCCAGGCGACGTGGGTCGCGGTCACGTCACCGGTGCCACCCGGGCGGAGGCCACGCAGGGTTGTCTTTTCAAAACCGGACGCCGCGAAGATCAGGCCGTCGCCCGTCACCGGCGAGGGGACGAGTCCTTCGCCCTGACAATAAACCGTCCATCGGCGTTCGCCGGTCTTGAGGTCGAAACATTGCGCGGCGTCGCCGGCGAGGCTCAGCAGGCGGTCGCGGCTGCCTTCGCGGAAGACGATGGGCGAGGCGTGCGCGATGCGCGACTGGCCGCGCCGGCCGGTCCAGACGCGCCGGCCGGTCTTCGCGTCGAGGGCGACGAGGAAGGCCTGATCCCAGGGGATTTGCCAGCCGAGTTTTTCCTCGGCGGGATTGTTGGGCCATTGGCCGGCTTCCTTCACACGGTTGCTTCCGTCATAGGGCATGATGAGCAGTCCGTCGTGCAACAGTGGCGACGCGCCCAGACCGTGGCGGCTGTAGAAGGATACTTCACGGTTGGTCCAGACGAGGTCGCCATCCACGGTAAGTGCGGCAATGCTGCCATCGCCGAAGACGGCGTAAACCCGTTTTCCATCCGTCACCGGCGTCGGGGTGGCGTAGGAGTTTTTTCCTTCCTTGCGCAGCGGGATCTGCTCGAAGACCTGCCGGTCCCAGAGAATTTTCCCGTCCGCCGCGTCCAGGGCGAGCACGCGGCACTGCGTCCCGTTGTCCGTCGCGGTGGTGACGAACACGCGGCGACCCCACACGATGGGCGAGGACCAGCCCTGACCGGGGATTTCGGTTTTCCAGGCGACGTTTTCGGCGGCGCTCCACGTGAGCGGGAGGTGCTTCCCGGCGGAAACACCCTGGCCCGTGGGGCCGCGAAAGCCAGGCCAGTTCTCCGCGTGAGTGGCTGGCGAAAAAGCGAGGAGGAGGATGGAGTGCCGGAGGATGGATTGAAGTTTCATAGGGCGTCAGCTGCGAAGAATGGTGGTCCGGAAGGTGATGGTTTCTCAAGTGCGTATTTCGGTGCGATTCCTGGGCGTCCTTGAAACACCATTTTTGAATCTTGACTCCGCCGGTTCGCCTCCCTATCCTGCTCCATAGAACGGTAAAGATTGCTGGCCAGCCAGCGCGACGAAGTCGGAGAAATGTTTCTGCCGACTTTTTTGTTCCCCAAAAAGGGAAGTTGAACTGTGTGATCTATGAACGCTGATTTTTTGGCAGTCTTGGAATTCTGGGAACGCGAGAAGGGCATCAGCCGTGATATCCTCGTCGCGGCGGTGCAAGAAGCGTTGGTGTCGGCGGCCAAGAAAGCAATCGGCCCGGCGCGGGAATTGCGCTGTGAAATTGACCAAAAGTCCGGCGACATCCGGGCTTTCGCCAAGCTGGTGGTTTCCGAGAAGGTGGTCTCCAAGCACGACCAGATCTCCGTCTTCGACGCCCGACGCAGCAAAGCGGACGCCCAGATCGGCGAGGAAATCGAGATGGAGGTCACGCCGGCGGGCTTTGGGCGCATCGCCTCCCAATACGCCAAGCAGGCGCTCATGCAGCATATCCGTCGCGCGGAGAAACAGCTCATCTTTACGGAGTTCAAAGATCGTGTTGGCGACATCATTGGCGGTACCGTGCGCCGGTTCGAGCGTTCCGACGTGACGGTGGATCTGGGCAAGTACGAGGCGCTGCTGCCCAACCGCGAGCGCGTGCCCACCGAGGAGTACCAGATTGGCGAGCGCATCCGCTGCTACGTGAAGGCCGTCGAGAACGGCGTCCATGGTCCGGAGATAATCCTGTCGCGCGCCGATCCACAGTTCGTCGTCAAGCTCTTCCAACTGGAGGTCAGCCAGATCAACGACGGCACCATCGAAATCAAGGGCATCGCCCGCGAGCCGGGCTTCCGCACCAAACTGGCCGTTTACACGCGCGACGAAAAGGTGGACCCCGTCGGCGCCTGTGTCGGCTTGCGCGGCCAGCGCGTCAAGAACATCGTCCGCGAGTTGAACAACGAGAAGGTGGACATCATCCGCTGGTCGTCCAACGTGCGCGAATACATCACCAACGCGCTCGCCCCGGCCAAACTCAAGGCATTCGAAATTGATGAAGCGCGCCGACGGGTGAAGATCATCACCAGCGAAGACCAGCTCTCGCTGGCCATCGGCAAGCGCGGCCAGAATGCGCGCCTGAGTTCCAAGCTGACCGGCTGGCAGGTGGACATCGAAGCGGAACACGTCACGACGGTGGGCTTTGAAGAGCAAATGGCCAAGGCGGTCCAGGCGCTTGCCAGCACCCCCGGCATCACGCCGGAACAAGCCCGGGTGCTGGTGCAGCACGGTCTGGCCACCCTGGAAATACTAACCCAGGCCGAAGTGAGCGATCTGGCGGAGTTTCCGGAGATTGGCGAACAGGCGGCGGGGATTCTCGAAGCCGCCCGCGCCGAAATCGCCCGGCGGACTTCGGAAGGCGGCGAAACTTCGGTTGCCTAGTCGGCCATGAGTTTGTTAGCTTTCAACGTCGGCGCTGTTGGCCTATGAAAATGCTGCGGTTCAGCCTGACAGTAGAAAAAAATTATGCCCGTTCGGATTTACGAGATAGCAAAGAAACTTGGAATCGAAAGCAAAGACGTGCTTGCGAAGGCCAAGGAACTGGGCATTGCCGGCGCAAAGGTTCCGTCCAGTTCGCTGGATAAGATCACCGCCGAGTTTCTCCAAAGCCATTTTTCACCACCACCACCACCCGCCGAACCGCCGCCGCCGCCCGATCCAGAACCCATTGCCATAATCACCGGGCCGCCGGAACCTGCGGCTCCGTCCGCGCCCGCCGCGCCCGCCGCGCCAGTCGATCCGGTAGCACCAATCACTGACCTCCCGGATCCCGCACGCCGGACTTCCGCCGACCACATCATCGAAATCAAGTCGCCACCGGTGGAAGCACCCGTGCCGCCGCCGGCACCACCACCGCTACCACCTGCCGGCCCCGGGCTGGGCGACAAAGTGGGGTTCATTGCCTTACCACCTCGCCCCGGCCCTCGAATGGGCGACAAGGTGGGTAGCGTCAAGCTGCCGGCGCGTCCGGGCATGGGTGCCCGCCAGGAACAACCGCGCGGACGCCAGGACCAACGCGGACCCCAACGCGGCGGTTTTCAAACCGGCCGGCAATGGCAACCGCCTCCCCGCCCCGGCCAATCTGCCCGCGCTTCCGAGCCAGCCAGTTCAGCGCAACCCAAATTCGTTCCGCTTGAAACCGGCGAAGTCATCACGCTCAAGCCGCCCATCGTCGTCCGCGAACTGGCCGAGTTGCTGAAGAAGAAACCCTTTCAACTCATCGCCGACCTCATCGAGTTGAAAGTGCTGGCCAACGTCAACCAGGCCATTGACGAAACGGTCGCCCAACGATTGTGCGCCAAATACGGCTTCCGTTTTGAGGTCGAAAAACGCGAACGCCGCGGCGGCATCGTCCATGCCCCGGTCAAAGCCGTTGAACTCGATCAGGAGGACAAGCCTGAAGAGATGAAGCCGCGCGCACCCGTGGTGACCATCATGGGTCATGTGGACCACGGTAAAACCTCGCTCCTCGATGTCATCCGCAAGGCCAACGTCGCGGCGGGCGAATCCGGCGGCATCACCCAGCATATCGGTGCCTACACCATTTCCTTCCCGCACCCCGAGCGCAAAGACGAACTGCAACAGATCACGTTCCTCGATACCCCCGGCCACGCCGCCTTTAGCGCGATGCGCGCGCGCGGCGCGAATGTCACGGACATCGTCGTGCTCGTCGTGGCCGCCAATGACGGCGTGATGCCGCAAACACTCGAAGCACTTAGTCACGCCCGGGCGGCCAAAGTTCCCATCCTCGTCGCCGTCAACAAGTGCGACCATCCGAATGCCAACCCCATGAAAGTTCGGCAGCAGTTGCAGGACAGGGGCCTCGTGCCCGACGACTGGGGCGGGGACACCATCTTCGTGGACGTCTCGGCGCTCACCAAGCTGGGCGTGGACAAGCTGCTCGAAATGATTCTGCTCCAGGCTGACCTGCTGGAACTCAAAGCCAACCCCGTGCGCCGCGCCAAGGGCAACGTCATCGAGTCCGGGCTCGAACCCGGCGGCCCCACGGCCACCGTGCTCGTGCGCAAGGGGACTCTGCGCGTTGGCGACATCGTGCTCTGCGGCGAACATTGGGGCAAAGTCCGGGCGATCACCAACGAAGAAAACAAGCGCCTCAAGGAAGCGGGTCCGTCCGTCGCCGTGAGACTGCTCGGCCTGAACGGCATCCCTGAAGCCGGCATTGAATTCAGCGTGGTCGAGAACGAGAAGGCCGCGCGCGAGATGGGCGAGGCACGCGCCTTCACCAGCAAACAGGAGGATCAGGAAGTCCGCGCCAAGGTCACGCTGGAGAACATTTTCGACACACTGGCCGGCGCGTCTGCGAAGGTGCTCAAAGTCGTGGTCAAGGCCGATGCGCAGGGCAGCGTCGAAGCCATCGTCGAGGCTCTGAAAAAGATCGAAGCCGAGAAGGTCTCGCTCGATGTGATCCATAGTGCCGTCGGCACCATCACCGAAACCGACGTGCAACTGGCCAGCGCATCGCACGCCGTCATCCTCGGTTTCCACACGCGCATTGACAGCGGCGTGTCCGAAAAAGCCAAACGCGAGGGCGTGCAGATCAAACTTTACACGATCATCTACGAACTGGTGGATCAGGTGAAGGAAGCCATGGCCGGACTGCTCGACCCCGTGCTCAAAGAAGTAGTCACCGGTGTGGCCGAAGTCCGGAAAATCTTCGAGCTCTCCAAGGGGGGTAACGTGGCCGGTTGCGTCATTGCGAGCGGTCGCCTCCCCAAGGGCAAGGTGCGCGTCATGCGCCGCAAAGGCCTCATTTACGAAGGTGTTGTGCAATCGCTCCGCCGCTTTCAGGATGAAGTCAACGAAGCGCGCGCCGGCATGGAATGCGGCATCCGCATTGACGGCTTCAACGATTTTCAAACCGGCGACACCATCGAGAGCTACACCGTCGAGAAGCTCGCGCCCAAACTTTGATGCCCCGCCGGGAGGCCGCCTATGTCATCCCACCGACTTCTGCGCGTGCGCGAAATGTTGAAACGCGAAATCGGCGAAGCCATCCGCCGCGAAATTCCCGTCCATCACGCCGGCCTGGTCAGCGTCAACGACGTTGAACTCGCCGGCGACCTCCGCCAGGCGACCGCCTTCATCAGCATCCTTGGCAATCCGGAGCAGCAACGCGTCGGGCTCGAACTGCTCCAACGCAACCGCAAGCGCATCCAGGGCCTGGTCGCCAAGGCCGTCATCCTCAAATACACTCCGCAACTCCGTTTTGTCGTGGACGACTCCGTCGTGCGCGGCAACCGCGTGCTCGAAATCATCGCCGAATTGGAGCGCGCGGAAACTGTGACGTAGGCGCGCGCAGATACACGCCCCCCCGACGATCACTCCGCTGGCACCGACTCCTCCCCTACCATGAAACCACCGCCCGCTCTTGGCCGCATCATCAGCGAATTGCGAGCCGCTGTCACCGTCTGCGTCGTCGGCCACGTTCGCCCGGACGGCGACTGCATCGGCTCGCAGTTGGGCCTGGCCTTCGCCCTCCAGCATCTTGGCAAGCGGGTCACTTGCTGGAATCAGGATCCCATGCCCGCGAAACTCGCGTTCCTCGATCCGAAGCGACTGCTGGCCCAACCGCAGCCCGGACGGGCCTTCGACTGCGTGGTCGCCACGGATGCCGCGAGCTTCGAGCGCCTGGGCCGGGTCGGCGAATGTGTCAAAGAGCGGAAGACTTTCATCAACATCGATCACCACGCGAGCAACACGCGATACGCGGACATCAACTGGGTGTCATCACGGGAACCGTCGAGTGGCGAACTGGTTTACCGGCTGCTCAAGACGGCCAAGTGGCCGATCACTCGCGGGATCGCCGACTGCCTCTTCGCTGCGGTTTCCACCGACACAGGCAGCTTTCAATATCCAAGCACCACGCCCGCGACCTTTCAGGTGGCCAGCCATCTGGTCGAGAGCGGGGCGGACCTCGGCCGAATTTCCCAGGAAATTTACCAGAGCTACCCACTGGCCCGGGTGCAACTGCTCCGGCACGTCTATAACAAATTTCACCTCACCCACGACGCGCGCACCGCCTATTTCTGGCTCAAGAAACGCGACTACACCCGCACCGGTGCCGGGCCCGACGATTCGGAGGGATTGATCGATCACATCCGCGCCATCGAAGGTGTGGTCGTCGCGTGTCTCTTTGAGGAGGTCGAACCCGGCCTCACCCGCATCAGCCTTCGTTCCAAGAGCGAGCGGGTGGACGTAAACCAAATCGCCCAAAGCTTCGCCGGTGGCGGCCACCGGGCGGCAGCCGGCGCGCGACTGCAAGGCTCCCCTGCCTCCGTGCAACGCCGCGTGATCCACGCAATCAAACAAGCGCTCACCGGTACCGTTTGAAAAAAAAGGGCTTGAGGATGAAATCCTCAAGCCCTCGAAGGAGGCAACGCGCTTAGAGCGTGTGGTACTGCGAAGTCGCCAGACTGCACGACGGCTTGGTGTCCACGACCGCGACCGTGTACGTCCCACCGCCCGGGCACTCCGGCTTCTGGCGGATGTAGAGATCCGAGCCGAACAGGTGAGAATCAGCCGGGGTGTCCGTGCTGACCTTCTTGTTTTCCAGCGCCCAAGTCGCCTTGGCACCATCAATCTGCTTCAGGTTGGCAATGCACGCGCTCTTTTGGCTGGCGGTGCGGGCCTTCACGAAGTTAGGGATGGCGATCGCGGCCAGCAAGCCAATGATGGCGACTACGATCATGATTTCCACCAGCGTGAAGCCGGCTTTTAGGTTGTTTTTGATTTTCATTTGTTACTATTTACCTTTCTTTTTTGCGGCGTGAACGAAGACGAACGGCTGGTTAATATTATTACTGTGCTCGTTCACGAATTGCCGTTCGCCGACCGCAATTAGTAACTTAGCAATGAGGATGCCAGCCCTGCTTTCGCCATGAATGTTTCCGGAAACTACAGGAAACATGATGAATTCCCGCAGTTTCCCACCAGGTCAGCAGGTGCGAATCACCTTCTAACCATGGAACAGCGGCATGAACTTTGGCCGGGTGTCTCAAAGCGGGACACGAGTCCTGAAACCGTGTCCAACTTGTTGACGTTTGACCGCTTGTCGGGGCCAACCCGTCCTGGCTAACATTTGCGCGACATGAACGAAGACTCCCGAATCTACGTTGCCGGCCATCGCGGGCTGGTGGGCGGGGCCATCTGGCGTGAGTTGCAGCGACAGGGCTGCGCACAATTGATTGGCCGCACCCGCCAGGAACTCAATCTGTTGGATGCCGAGGCTGTCCGTCACTTCTACAAAACCACGCAGCCCGAATACGTCTTAGTGGCGGCGGCGCGCGTTGGCGGCATCTGGGCCAATGAGCATTACGCGGCGGAATTTCTCTACGAGAACCTGCAAATTCAAAACCATCTCATCCACGGCGCGTGGCAGGCAGGAGTAAAGAAGCTGCTGTTCCTCGGCAGCTCGTGCATTTACCCGAAGCTCGCCTTGCAGCCGCTCAAGGAGGAATACCTGCTTTCCGGCCCGCTGGAGCCGACGAACGAGTGGTACGCCGTGGCCAAAATCGCCGGCATTAAAATGTGCCAGGCTTACCGCCGCCAGTACGGCTGCGACTTCATCAGCGCCATGCCCACCAACTCGTACGGGCCGAACGACAACTACGATCTCCAGACCTCGCACGTCCTGCCGGCGCTCCTTCGAAAATTTCACGAGGCCAAGGTCGCCCACTCCCCGACTGTCAACTGCTGGGGCACTGGCGCAGCCCGACGGGAGTTCCTCCACGCGGACGATCTGGCGCGCGCGTGCGTCTTCCTCATGCGCAACTACAGCGGCGAGTCGTTCATCAACGCCGGGTTCGGCAGCGATGTGAGCATCAAGGAACTCGCGGAAACCATCCAGCGCGTCACCGGGTTTGACGGGAAAATCCTTTGGGACACATCCAAGCCGGACGGCACGCCGCGCAAGCTGCTCGACTGCTCGCGCATCTTCGCGCTCGGCTGGCGGCCGCAGATTGATCTGGAGTCAGGAATCCGGACGGCCTACGCGGACTTTCTCCAACACGCGGGACAACCAGGCAGGTGAGCTTGCGGGCCAGCCCAATTACCCCGCTCGTTGGCCCGCCTCAGCCGCTGACCTTGATGCGGCCCTCGCGGTGGTCCTTGAGCAGCTTGATGTCCGCGTCCACCATCAACTTCACCAAATCCACGAACTTCGTCTTCGGCTCCCAGCCTAACTGGCGCTTTGCTTTCGCGTAATCGCCGATGAGCAAGTCCACTTCGGCCGGCCGGAAGTAATTTGGATCAATCTCGACGTGCTTCCGCCAATCCAGCCCTGCGTGACCGAACGCCGCTTCCAGGAACTCCCGCACACTGTGGGTTTCGTTGGTCGCGATCACGTAATCGTCCGGCTGGTCCTGCTGCACCATCAGCCACATCGCCTCGACGTATTCCTTGGCGAAACCCCAGTCACGTTTCGCGTCGAGGTTGCCCAGATACAGCTTGTCTTGAAGGCCCGCCTTGATATGCGCCACGGCGCGCGTGATCTTGCGCGTCACGAACGTCTCCCCCCGCCGGGGTGATTCGTGGTTGAACAGAATCCCGTTGCTCGCGTGCAGCCCGTAGGACTCGCGGTAGTTCACCGTGATCCAGAACGAATACACCTTCGCGCAACCGTAGGGACTGCGCGGGTAAAACGACGTCGTCTCCGTCTGCGGCACCTCCTGCACCTTGCCGTACATTTCACTCGAAGACGCCTGATAAAAGCGCGGCTTGATCCCCGTCTCGCGGATGGCCTCCAGCAACCGGATGGTGCCCGTGGCCGTGATGTCCGTGGTGTATTCCGGGCAATCGAAACTCACACGCACATGGCTCTGCGCGGCCAGGTTGTAAATCTCCTCCGGCCCAACCTGCCCGATCAGCCGCGCCATGGCGCTGGCGTCGCTCAAGTCGCCGTAATGCAATTTAAGCGCCGTCTTGTTCACATGCGGGTCCGAGTAAATGTGCTCCAACCGCCCGGTGTTGAAGGTGCTCGCGCGCCGGATAAGCCCA
Organism: Verrucomicrobiota bacterium; assembly: GCA_031378375.1. Taxonomy (GTDB): domain Bacteria; phylum Verrucomicrobiota; class Verrucomicrobiia; order Limisphaerales; family JANNEF01; genus JANNEF01. The sequence continues at coordinate 10,690 of JANNEF010000125.1, forward strand.
TGAACCTCGTAGCCTTTGGACAACAAAAGTTCCGCCAGATACGAACCATCCTGCCCGGTGATGCCTGTGATGAGCGCTCGTTTAGCCATAATTTCGGGCCGCAGAATCCTCAACCTGTCCCGCCAAGGCAAGCGAAACTCACGTCCGCTTGCCAGCTGGCTGGTAAAATCTCGACCCAAGCTGTCAGCTTGCGGCTTACTGACACCAGTATTTGAAAATATTCGCTCAAGACGGAATGATCTGCGCGTTCGGTCGGTGGCCAGGCATACTGTGCCTGACACTCGCCCTCAGCGGATGTCGCACCGCACCGCGCCTGCCGGCGGTCAACCTCGCCGAGCCGGGTTGGAAAGTGCGGAGCGGCCAGTCCGTGTGGACCAGCCGCGAGGGCGCGACCGAACTCGCCGGCGAACTGCTCGTCGCCACGCACCCAGACGGACGCTCGCTGGCGCAGTTCACGAAGACGCCACTGCCCTTGCTCGTGACGCAAACTTCCACGAACGGCTGGCGGATTGAGTTCATCGCCGAGCGCCGCGTCTTTGCGGGTCGCGGCGAACCGCCGGTGCGCTGGTTGTGGCTGCACGTCGCCCCTTGCCTCGCGGGATCGAAACCACCGGAACCATTGCGTTTTGAAACCTTGAGCGAGGGCGCGTGGCGGCTGGAAAACCGCGCGACGGGGGAAACGCTGGCGGGCTACCTGGCACCGTGAAATTTTCGCGCCAGTGGCTTTGGCTTTTGTTGCTGCTGCCGATTGTGGTCGGCCTGCTCCGCCTGCGGTTCGACGTGGAAGTGCTCAATCTGCTGCCGGGTAATTCTCCGGTAGTTCAAGGACTCAAGCTCTACCAACAGCATTTCGCCAACGCTCGCGAGTTGATCATCACCGTCCGCGCGCCCGACGCAGACTCAACGGAGGCCGCCGCCCGCGCGCTGGCGCAGGTGTTGCGCGCGCAAACGAACCTCGTCGCCGATGTGAACTGGCAGCCGGCGTGGCGGGAATACCCGGGCCAGGCGGCGGAGTTGATCGCCTTTCTCTGGCTAAACCAGCCGCCGGAAATTTTCGCGCAGCTCACCAATCGTCTGATCGGCACGAACCTCGCCAACACTCTGATCGAGGCGCGTGAACAACTCGCCACCTCGCTCTCGCCGGATGAAATCGCCGTGCGCGGCTACGATCCCCTCGGGTTGACGCGCCTGCCGGAGTCTGTGTCTGCCGCCGCGCCCGCGATGAGCGGCGGCGATGAACTGTTCGCCAGCCGCGACGGCGCTTTGCGTCTGGTGTTCGTCGAGGCGCGACCGGACCTCGCCAGTTACCGCGCCTGTCGCGACTGGCTGGCGGCGGTGCAACGCATCATCGGCGACGCACGGCGCAGCGGCCAGCTTGCGGCGGAAATGGAGGTTCAGTTTACGGGCCGTCCGGCGTTCGTCACCGAAATCGCGGGTGGCATGGAGAGTGACATGACGGGGTCAGCCGGCGGCACGCTGGCCATCATCGGGATTCTGTTCTGGCTCACGCATCGCCGGCTGCGGCCATTGGGCTGGTTGCTGTTTGTGTTGCTGGCGATCCTGGCGGGCGCCGCCGCGCTGGGCGGTTTGTTCCTCGGCCAACTGAACGTCGTCAGCCTCGGCTTCGCGGCCATTCTGCTTGGGCTGGCGGAGGACTTCGGCATCGTCATTTACCAGGAATCGCGCTCGCACCCGGAGTTGGACGCGCGTGCGCTGCGTCGTGAAGTCGCGCCGGGAATCTTCTGGTCGGCGATCACGACAGCCGGCGCGTTCCTCGTGCTGAACTTGAGCTCGCTGCCGGGGTTGGGCCAGTTGGGAACGCTCGTCGCCATCGGCATTCTGCTCGCGGCGGCGATGATGCTCTACGGCTACCTGCCGCCACTCTTGCGACTGCGACGCGCGCGGGATCTGGAAATCACCGGTGGCGCGGCGCAGGAAAAATTTCTGCTGTTCGCACCTCAACGATTACTGCCGCCGCAAGTGATCTGGCTTATCACAGCGCTGGTGGTTGCGGCGTCGGCCGTAGTCCTGTCGCAGGGCGGGCCGCAGTTCAATCACTCCAGCAACGTTCTGAAACCCAAAAACAGCGCTGCCAACGCCGCGCTGGAGGAAATCAAAGCCAACTTCGGCGGCGGGCGGGAACCGTTGTGGGTGCTCGTGCCGGGACGCGACGAAGCGGAAACGGGCCGGCGTCTCGCGCAGGTGAACAACGCGTTGGGTCGCGCGGTTTCCAACCACTCGATCGCCGGAGTCACGCTGCCCCTGGCGCTCTGGCCGCAGCAGGAAAATCAACTGGCCAACCGAGCGGGGGCCGCCGCGTTGGCGCGGGCACGCGCAACACTCCGCAGCGCGGCGACAGACGCAGGCTTCTCAACCAATTCGTTTTTCATAACCGATCACATCCTCGACGCCTGGCTACGCGCTGCCACCAGCACGAATGTTTTCTGGCCCGAGAATCGCGCGAGCCAATGGATTCTCGGCAAAGTCGCCGCCCGGACCACGAACGGCTTCCTCGCGCTGGGATTGATTCATCCAAGCACAAACGCGGCGGCGGCAAAGCAATTCGCCGCCGACTGGCCGGACGAATTGCGGCACGAGGGCGTCATCCTGTCCGGCTGGGAACTGCTCGGCTCGACGGTGTTCGATACCGTCGTGCGCGAATTGCCGCGCGTGTTGATTCCGATTTTTGTGCTCGTGGTGGTTTCACTGTGGCTGGCGTTTCGCAGTGTCAAAGAAGTCGCGCTGAGTCTCGTCACGCTGGCGTTCGGCAGCGTCTGCCTGTGGGCCGCGATGGACTTGTTGAACTGGGACTGGAATATTTTGAACCTCATGGCGCTGCCGCTACTACTGGGCATGGGCGTGGATTTCAGCATCCACATCCAGCTTGCGTTGCGCCGGCACAACGGCGACCGGCTGGCCGTGCGGCGCTCGGTGGGCCGCGCGCTGCTGCTGGCAGGCGCGACGACGGTGGCGGGGTTCGGCTCGCTGGCGTTCTCGACGAACGCGGGCATGGCCAGCCTCGGCCAGGTCTGCGCGCTTGGCATCACGCTGGCGTTGCTGCCGGCGGTGTATCTGCTGCCGGTCTGGTGGCTGGCTGTTGTGAAAAGAACGAAGCACTGAATTGAAGTCCGACTCTGCCATCGAAGCAGCCGCCAGCGCCGCCCTGACAGTCGCGCGCGAAGCATCACCGCGAGCCGCCGCCGCGCGGCCCGGCCAGCCGTCGTCGCTCTACCGTGCGGGACTTTGGCGCGCGGCGGTGTTTCTGGCGCGACGGCTTCCGCACTTCGTTCTCGGCCAGCTCGCCGGAACTCTCGCCAAAGCCTACTGGCTCGCCAGCCCCGCGCGTCGGCGCGTCGTTCAGGAAAATCTCGTACCAGCGGTGAACGGCGATCGGCTTGCTGCGCGCATCGCCACGCGCGAGTTGTTTCAGCAGTTCGCGCTCAAGCTCGCCGACCTCTGGCGCTACGAAAGCGGATTGTCCATCTACAACTTGTTCCACGACCTCACCGGCTGGGAACACTTTCAAAAGGCGCAGGAACAGAAGCGCGGCGTCCTGCTCGTCACCATCCATCTTGGCAACTGGGAGTTCGGCGCTCCGCTGCTCACGCAGCGCGGCGTGAAGCTGCAAGTCATCACCGGCCCGGAGCCGCAAGCCGAACTGACAGAGCTGCGCCAGGCCGCGCGGGCGCGGTGGGGCATCGAGACGCTGGCGCTGGGGGACAACCCGTTCGCCGCCGTCGAAATCATCCGGCGGCTGGAAGCGAATAACTCGGTGGCACTGCTGATGGACCGCCCGCCCGCCGCGACCGCCGTGACGGTGAAGTTGTTTGGCCGCCCATTCAGTGCGTCCATCTCGGCGGCGGAACTGGCGCGGGCCTCGGGTTGCGCGGTGCTGCCCGTGTATCTGCCGCGCACGTCGCGCGGCTACGTCGCGCACATCCTGCCGGAGATTTCTTATGAGCGCCGCGCGCTCGGCACCCGCGCGGCACGCACGGAGTTCACGGGGCGGATCATGTCCGCGTTCGAGCCGGCAATCCGGCTTTACCTGAACCAGTGGTATCACTTCGTTCCCATCTGGCCGGAGACGAAACAGCAAAGCGCATGATGAATCTTGATTCTCGTCGAAGCTCGAAGCTCAAAGTTCAAAGCTCAAGGGAAACCCCAAGGTCAAAGCTCCAAAGAAGCGGCGCGCGATTTTGGGGTTGGAGTTTGAGGCTTCTCTTGAGCTTTGGGCTTTGGCTTTTGAGCTTCTCCACCCTCGCGGCTCCCGTCGAAAACGGCGCGCCCCTCCGCGCCTGGCTCGCCGCCCAGACCAATCTCCACACCTGGACCGCCACCGTCACACAGACGCGCACGCTCAAGACGCTCACGCAACCGCTCGTCGCCACTGGACAGGTGTGGTTCGCCGCGCCTAATCGCTTCCGCTGGGAGATTGGCAGCCCGGCGCAAACCATCGCGGTGCGCCAGCCGGAGCAGATGCTCGTCATCTACCCGCGCCTCAAGCGCGCCGAGAAATATCCACTTGGCAACGCACACCCCGGCCCGTGGAAGGACACGCTGGCGCTGCTGGAAGCCGGCTTTCCCCGCAGCCGCGCGGAGTTGGAGGATCGCTTCCGCGTCGTGTCGCAGACCACATCCAACGAAGTGTGCGAACTCACGTTGCAGCCACGATCCGCCGCCGCCCGTCGCCTGATGCCGGAGTTGAAAATCTTCTTCGCCACGACGGACTTCACCTTGCGCGCGACTGAACTCCAGTTCGCCGACGGCTCGCGGATGCGCAACGATTTCACCGCTGCGCGGATCAATCCCAGGCTCGAAGAGAGTTTGTTCGCGCCCGAACTCGCGGATGATTTTAAGATCGTCGAGCCGGCGAAACGACCGGCGAGCCGCTGATGCCGGCAACCGGAGCCACTGACCCATGCCCAGGAGCCAGATCGTTTCGGACCCGAGGACTCTCAACGGCACGCCCGTCATCGCCGGGACGCAGGTGCCGGTGCAAATGCTCATCGAGTACCGCAACGCCGGCCAGCCGCTCTACGAATTTCTGTTCGACTTTCCCGCCGTCAAACGCGTGCAAGCCAAGAAGCTCTGGGCCTGGCTGGCCAGCCGGAGTCCTGCGGAGATCGAAGCGGCGTTGACCGCAGCGACCAAGCCGCCGCCGCACGGCAGACGAACATAGCCGCTGCCGAAGAGTGGCGCTGGCGCCTTCGCCAGCGAAAGTCCTGCGGGCGCCTCGCCCGCAGATACCACGGCGAGTCTGGGCACCTGCCCCACTTCGCTTCACCCGTAGCGGTAGGGCGCGGACAGGCTGAACGTGTTCGGCAGGTGCCGCACCTCGTTCACCGCGCCGTCGCGCAACAGCACCTCCACGATGTCGAAGCGGAATTTCACCGGCGGATTGCGCAGCAGCTTGAGGTAGTCGAGCGCGGTTTGAGAAAGCAGGCGGCGCTTGCGGGCATCCACGGCGGCGGCGGGGCGCGTCCAGTCCTCGGAGGAACGGGTCTTCACCTCCACGAACACCAGGCAATCGCCGTCGCGGAAGATGAGATCAATCTCCCCGCGCGCGGAGCGGAAGTTCGCGGTGAGAAACTTCAAGCCCAGCCGGCGCAGATGCTTCTTCGCCGCGCGTTCGCCGAGCCGCCCGCGTTGCAGATGCACCGGGCCGGCCGTCTTCTCCCGCCACGATTTGAATCGCTCCCAGAGGTTCATGCTTCGGCCAGCCCGCGAGTCATGAGGATGCTCCCTTCAAAACAATTCCAGCGCCGACGGCTTGAGCGGTGCGAAGCTGCGGCGGTGGATGGGGCACGGCCCGTGCGCGGCCAGCGCGGCCAGATGTTGCGGCGTGCCGTAGCCCTTGTGCCCGGCGAAGCCGTAGGCGGGCCACTGCCGGTCGTAGTCGAGCATCAGCCGGTCGCGCGTCACCTTGGCCAGCACGCTGGCGGCGGCGATGGAGTAGCTGCGCGCGTCGCCCTTGACCAGCGGCGTCTGCGGGAAGCGCAGCGACTTGACGCGTGTGCCGTCCACGAGCGCGTGCTCCGGCGGCGGCTGCAACTGCGCCAGCGCGTCGTTCATCGCGCGGTGCGTGGCGCGCAGGATGTTGATTTGATCGATCAAATCCGCGTCCACGCAGGCGATGGCGAAGCGAACCTCCGCGTGCGTGGTGAGCGCGGCGAAGAAGTGCTCGCGCTGGCCGGCGGTCAATTGCTTGGAATCGTTCAACCCGTTCAACTCACCCGGCAACCCCTCGGCCAGCCACGCGCGCGGCAGCACGGCGGCGGCGGCCACCACCGGCCCGGCCAGCGGCCCGCGCCCCGCCTCGTCCACGCCCGCGACATGCGTGAAGCCGTCCCGCCACAACGCGCGCTCGAACTCAAAGCGGTCGGCGGTGGCGGCGGATTTCATGGTGGAAGGGTAATGACCGCGCGGGCCAGCGGCAAACGGGAATCGCGGGGAACGAGGCCGGCGGCGCGTGAGTGGGTCAGGCTTCCAGCCTGACGGTTGGCGGGGCATCCGTGCCCCGCGTTCCCAGGGCCGCGCGGGTTTGGAACTGGCAGCAGGATGCTGCCAGAACCGGCAGACAGGATGTCTGCCCCACATCACGCTGACGCGCGGCGCGAACGCTCGTCGCTACGGCAGCACGGCGCGGTAGAAGGACTGGCCGGGGGGCGCGCTGGCATCCGCGTATTCGATGAGGCCACTGGCGGGGGCGATGATCGAACTGATGGTGGTCCAGGGGCCGGTGACGGTGGGGGCGCGCTGCACGTCGTAAGTGCAGCCGGGGACGCCGGTGAAGCGGAGCCGGGGCACCAGGTCAATGGCGACCACGATGTCGGGAAACGCCGCCACTTGTTCCACCAGCCCGGAACTGCCGTTCTATTCGCCGCCCGTGGTGCGGGCGCGGGCGCGGATGGCGCCCTTGGCCGGCAGACTCAGGCCGGTCAGTTCCCAGCCGCCGCTGATGCGCGTGCCGGGGCCGAGTGGCGTCCAGATCGTCCCCCCATCGGTGGACAACTCGAAGGTCACCTGGGTCGTCTCCGGCGCGGTGCCGCCGCGCAGCCACTGCACGCGCGCCGCGCTCGGCACGGTGAGCGTTTGCGTGGCCGGGCCGTTGAGCAGCCGCGCGATCCGGTTGCGCGGCGTGCCGCCCACGGTGGTGAAGAAGCCCCCGATCAGGATCTTTCCGTCCGCCTGCATTGCCGTGCCGAAAACGGAGTTGGCCGAGTTGGGATTGAAGCCGGCGTCCAGCGTGCCGTCGGCATTGAGCCGCGCGATCCGGCCGCGCGCCGTGCCGCCCACGGTGGTGAAGACACCCCCAATCACGATCTTCCCGTCCGCCTGTAATGCCGTGCTGTAAACGCTGTCGTTCGCATCGGGATTGAAGCCCAGGTCCAGGGTGCCGTCGGCATTGAGCCGCGCAATCCTGTTACGCGCCGTGCCGCCCACGGTGGTGAAGGTGCCCCCAATCATGATCTTCCCGTCCGCCTGCACCACCGCGATGCCAACGCTGTCGTTCGCATCTGGATTGAAGCCCGGGTCCAGGGTGCCGTCGGCATTGAGCCGCGCAATCCTGTTACGCGCCGAGCCCCCCACGGTGGTGAAGCTGCCCCCGATCACGATCTTCCCGTCCGCCTGCTCCGCCGCGATGCCAACGCTGTCGTTCGCATCGGGATTGAAGCCCGCGTCCAGCGTACCGTTCGTCTTGAGCCGCGCAATGCTGTTACGCGCCATGCCGCCCACGGTGGTGAAACTGCCCCCGATCACGATCTCTCCGTCCGCCTGCACCGCCGCGATGGAAACGGTGCCGTTGGCGTCGGGATTAAAGCCGGGGTCCAGCGTGCCGTCGGCATTGAGCCGCGCGATCCGGCCGCGCGCCATGCCGCCGACGGTGGTGAAACTGCCCCCGATCACGATCTTCCCGTCCGGTTGCACCACCGCGATGAGAACTGTGCCGTTAGCGTCGGGATTGAAGCCGGGGTCCAGCGTGCCGTCGGCCTTGAGCCGCGCGATCCGGGCGCGCGCCATGCCGCCGACGGTGGTGAAACTGCCCCCGATCACAATCTTACCGTCCGGTTGCACCGCCGTGCTGACAACGGTGCCGTTGGCATCGGGATTGAAGCCGGGGTCCACGTCGCCATCGGCGGCGGGGGCGGGGAGGGTGGCCAGGGTGAGCAACAGCGCGGCGCACCAGGCGGCACTGCGTGTGATGTTGGAATGGAGTTGGTTGTTCATATTCTGAATTGTTTACGGAGTTGATGGTTACGGCGTGGGCGGTGTCGGTGGTGATGGCGGCGCGGGCGCGGGCGGGGCGGGGGCTTCTTCTTCGCCGTCATAGACGACGCCCCATTCGCGGGCTTTGCGCCGCAGGCTGGGCGGGGCGTCGGCACGCAAATTGTATTCGATGGTGTCCCACAAATCTTTGATCAGCACGTCCACTTGCGGGCGCATCTCGGCCACGTCTTCCTGCGCGATGTCGTAGCCGCTCTTGGCTCCGCTCTGCGTGTTTTCCGCGTCGGCGCAGGCGGTGGCGGCGATGTTCACCTCGGCGATGGCGGGCCAGGCCATCGCGGGGCCGCCGTCGGCGACGCGCGCGGTTTCGCCGCTGGCGAGGTGGCCGGCCCACAGCAATGCCTGGGCGCAGGTGTTGATGACGGGCACTTCGGCGTGGGTGACGGGGAGTTGGTAATAGCTGCGGGTGCTGGCGGGCAGGACGCCGCGTTCAATGGCGAAGTTGATGACCTGGATGTAGTGGCTGATCACGCGAACGAGGGTGGTGTAGGTGGTGTTGGCTGACTCGGTGGCGGCGGTCTGGGCCTGAAGCGCGGGACCAATGGCGTCGCGGCGGGCCCGCCACGGGCTGAGGGTGCCGTTAAGGGTGTTGTCCTGGGCGGGGGTGATGAGGCGGTCGGCCAGCGGGGTGTTCTGGGCTTTGGCGGCGCAAACGGACATGGCGGCGCTGCGTTCGTCGTCGGTGCGGGGGATGCGGCGGGTGGGCATAGGGTGTTTATTCGGGTTTAAGTGGTTTATCGGTCGGGAACGGCGTTAGTGGCTGGTAATTGGTGTATTGTAAAAGCTGTCAGCATGTTGGATTTTGTAATCCAGCGGCCTGACAGACATGTCAGAATAGTGGATTTTAGAATCCTGTGCCATGTCAGACCTATCAGCATAGTGGATTTTAGAATCCAGTGTGCTGACAGACATATCATGTATGTGGATTTTAGAATCCATGGCGTTGATAGAGTTGTCAGGTGGATGGTTTTTGTCGGCGGGTGATCTGCGCGGTAATAAATAGGTGGCTGCGTCAGGGGGCGCAAGGTTTCTGCCACCCCCGTTTTTAACGCAGAGGACGCGGAGGTTCTCGCCGAGGGGCGCGGAGGGAGGGATGGTTCTCTGCGGCCTTTTGCGAGAACCTTTGCGCCCTCTGCGTTAAAGCCGGGCACCACGACGGCGGGGAGGACACAGGAATGGAAGGAGCGCGTTGGGGGGTGGTGCGTCTTCATGGTATCGCGGGTCCGGGTTTTCCATTCACCTGACCGCAGCAGCCAACCTTTGCGGGGTGCGCGGCGGTCAGATGTATTACCCGGCATTGATACCAGAACCGCCCCGGATTGCAAGGTGAATCGGGGCGGGCTTCGGAACGCTGGGCGGGCTGGAGGGAACCGCGCGGAGGTTCAGCTACTGGCTCGCGTAGTAGGCGTCCACCTTCGCGGCCACGTCTTTGTAGCCGATGTCGGCTTCGTAGATGATTTTGAACTGTTCGATGGCTTCCTCGCGCTTGTTCATCTTTTCGAGCACGCAGCCCAGGGCGTAAATGAGTTCCTTCTTCTCGTCATCGAAGCCCTGCTTTTCCTTGAGCGCTTCCTGGAGTTTGCGCGCGGCCATGTCGTTCATGCCGCGCCGGGCGAAGCATTGCGCGAGGTAGCCCATCGAGGAGAGCCGGCGCTGGGGGTTGGACTGCGCTTTTTGAAACTCTTGAATCGCCTCGCTGATTTTGCCCGCCTGGAAGAAGAGCTGGCCAAGGTCGAAGCGGATTTGCAAGTCGGTCGGATACTTCTCGGCGCGGCTCTGGCACTCGGCGAGTTGGTAGGCGGTCTTTTCGGACTGGAGCCGCGCCAGTTGCTCCGCGTAATCCGGCGCGGCGGCGTCCAGTTGCGCGATGGCGTGATCGATTTTCCGCAGCGCGGTCTCGGCGATGACTTTTTCCAGCGCGGGGTCGGTGCCGCCTTCGGTGGAGCGGATGCGCTCGTAGTAGGCGAGGGCCTGGTCGAATTGTTTCTTCTGCGCGTAAAGCTCGGCGATGTTGCGCAGCAGTTTCAGGTTGCCCGGCTCGGCGGCCACACGCGCCTCGTATTCCTGGATGAGCCGCTCGGCCACGTCGTCGGTTTTGACCTCGCGCTTCTCCTGCTCCAGCGTGATGGCCTCGGATTTGTTCGCGAGGATGTCGCGGTAGGAGCCGGAGCCGTCGGCGAGCGCCTCGTAGCCGGATTCCTGCATGGTCTTGCGCGCGGAGAGGTTCTTGAGCGCCTGCGACACTTCGCCCTTGCTCGGATGTGCGCGGAGCAGTTCGGTGTAAACCTGCTCGGCCTTGTCCACCTGCCCGGCGTGGGCGAGCGCCTCGCCGTACTGCATGGTGAGGTCGTAATCCTTGGGCGAGGCCTTAAGGAGAATCTCCAGCGACAGGCAAGCGGTGCGCGGGAAGTCCGCGGCGAGCGCCGCTTCGGCCATGAGCTTGTGCGCGCCGGAATTGTGCGGGTCGCCATTGAGCAGTTGTTCGAGGGTGGAGATGGTTTCGATGGGATCACGTTGCAGACTCATCCTGGCCTTGGCCAGTTGGGGGTTGGCACCGCCGAGCATTTTCTTGAAGAAGGTGGTGCTGCCGCCGGCCTTCTTGAACTGCGCGGCGCGCAACGCCTGGCGGCAATCGAAACAGGCCGGCTCGCGGCTGAGGATCTGGTTGAAGATGGCGATGGCGTAATCCAGGTTCTGCCGTTGCAGGGCGGTGGCGCCCTTCTGGTAAAGTTCGCGCAACTCGCGCTGGATTTCGTTCAAGCTCTTCTCTGGCATGGCGGAAACCTATCCGCCCGGCTTCAAAGAATCCATACCAAAACCGGACGCGTGCGCCCGGCCTGAAATTGCGCTTGCGGAGTTCGCGGGTGACTGGTTCAGTTACGCGTCGGCGCGCTTGTGGTGGAATTGGCAGACACGCTACTTTGAGGTGGTAGTGGGGTAACCCGTGCAGGTTCAAGTCCTGCCAAGCGCACCAATTTTTCCCCGGCAACGGTCGTGGCGGGAAACGGTTCCGCCGGCGGTTCTATGAAAAAACTCCTTTGGCTGACTCTGGTTTGCGGCGCAACGCTCACGGGCTGCGCGCGCCATTACAACATGACGTTGAGCAACGGCCAGACGGTCACGGCCCGGGGAAAACCCAAACTCGACAAAGCCACGGGCACCTTCCGCTTCACCAACGCCCAGGGCCAGCCACAGGTGCTGCCGTCGTTCCGCGTGCGGACGATCGAACCGAGGTGACGCCGCTGGAGGGCTTCAAGCCCGCCGACCGCGCGCGGCGAAGCGCTCCACGTATTTGCCCAGAATGTCCGCCTCGAGATTCACCGCGTCGCCGGTTTGGCGTTCGCGCAAGGCCGTCACGCTCCAGGTGTGCGGAATGATCCACACGGTGAAACTTTTCTTTCCCACCGCCGCGACCGTGAGGCTGATGCCGTCCACGCCGATGGAACCCTTGAAAACCACGTAGCGAAGCACCGCCGGTGGGGCGGCAATTTCCAACAGGTGATCCTGCCCGGTGCGCTCCAGTCGCGTGATCCGGCCGGTGCCATCAATGTGACCCGTGACGAAATGGCCGTCCAAGCGGCCATCGGCGCGCAAGGGACGCTCCAGGTTCACGAGCGAACCGGCCCTCGCGAATTGCAGATTCGTCCGCTCCCACGTCTCGCGCAGCAGATCGAATTGAAGCAATTTGCCGGGCGCGCAAGCGGCCAGCTTCACCACCGTCAGGCAGCAGCCGTTGACCGCGACGCTGTCGCCGCGCTTCAAACCGCGTGCGCACGCCCTGGCGCGCACGGTGAGTTGAATCGCCTTCGCCGTGGAGCGGATACCCGCGACCACGCCTGTTTCTTCGACGATGCCGGTGAACATGCGCGAAGGCTACGCCACCCGCGCCGTCAGCATCAAGTCCGGCCCCAGCCGCCGCCACTGGACTTCGCGCAGGGTCACGACTTCCGCCAGCCGCGCCGCGCCTTCGCCCGCGACGGCCTTGTGGGCGTCGCGTCCACCGAGAATCATCGGTGCGTAGAAGAAGGCGACGCGGTGCGCCAGTCGCGCCAGCAGGAACGAAGCGTTCACCTCACCGCCACCTTCGACCAGGATGCTCGTCACGCCTTCCGAACCGAGCTTCCGCAACAGCCACCGCAAATCTATCCGGCCAGCGCTCGTGGGGGCGCGGAGCACAGTCACGCGCGCCGCCAGCGCCGCCACCCGCCGCGCGGGCGCGTCCCGCGAGACGACCACCTTGGTCAGCGCCGCGAACTCATCGCACACGACCTTCGCCGTCAGCGGCGTGCGCGCGCGCGAGTCGAGGATGAGGCGCTGCAACTTTGAGCTTTGAACTTTGAGCTTTGAGCTTGGCGTCGCGCGCCACGTCAGGCTTGGGTCATCCGCCAGCACCGTGTTCACGCCCACGAGAATCGCGTCCGCGCCCCGCCGCAGCTTCATCCCCTCGGCCCGCGCGCGTTCGCCGGTGATCCATTTGGATTCACCCGACGCCGTCGCGGTTTTGCCGTCGAGCGTCATCGCGGCTTTGACGGTGACGAACGGCGTGCGATGGACAATCCAATGGTTGAACGCCTCGTTGAGCCGCATCGCCTCCTCCGCGAGGACGCCGTGAACCACCTCGATTCCCGCCCGCCGCAACAGGCCGAACGCCCGGCCCGCGTGCGCGGGGTTCGGGTCCGTCGCGCCCACGACGACGAGCTGGATGCCCGCCGCCGTAATCGCTTCAGTGCAAGGCGGCGTGCGCCCGTGCGTGCAACAAGGCTCCAACGTGACGTAAAGCGTCGCTCCCTTTGTATTGTGTCCGTGGGCCTTCGCGTCGCGCAACGCCTCGACTTCCGCGTGCGGCCCGCCCGCGCGCCGGTGCCAGCCCTGGCCGATGATTTTTCCGCGCCGCGACAGCACCGCGCCGACCATGGGATTCGGCGACGTCATGCAGTGGCCACGCCGGGCGAGGCGGAGGGCAAGGCGCATGAAGTGAGCGTCAGACATCGCCACGCAGCGTAGTCGCTAACGAGAGAAGGCTCAAACAGAAAGGGCTGCCAGCGATGAGCACTGACGATCAAATCAACACGAAAAGGGGCCGTATCGTTAGACTTTCACTTAGCGGTTTAACTCGCCCCGCCGCTTCCCTTACACTGCGCCCATGATTGCTCTGCTTGACTACGGCTCCGGCAACCTGCGCAGCGTCGAGAAGGCGCTCCGCAAGGTGGGCGCGGACGTGAACGTCATCACGCGCCCCGAAGCGATGAAGGACGCGCGCGCCGTCGTGCTGCCGGGCGTCGGCGCGTTCGACGATTGCATCACGGCGATGCAGCGGCAGGAGTTGCTCGGCGGCGTGAAGGATTTCATCGCGTCGGGCCGTCCCTTCCTCGGCATCTGCGTGGGCTACCAGGCGCTGTTCGAGAAGAGCGAGGAGTTCAACAGTTGCGCCGCCGGGTTGGGCATCTTCCCGGGCAAGGTCGTCCGCTTCCCCGTGCGGCCCGGCCTGAAGATTCCGCAGATCGGCTGGAACCAGATTGAATTCGCGCGCCCCGACTGCCCGCTCTTTCGCGGCATCGCCGACGGCAGTCATGTCTATTTCGTCCATAGCTTCTTCCCCAAGCCGCTCGACGAATCCATCATCGCCGCGCGCACCGCTTACGGCGAAGCCTTCGCCTCCGCCGTGTGGCGGGACAACGTCTTCGCCACGCAGTTCCACCCGGAGAAAAGCCAGGCCGTGGGGCTGACGCTGCTGAAGAACTTTGTCGAACTGGCGGCGTAGCCGCGCCGCCTACTTCAATCTCATGCTCCGCCGAGGTATTTGAGCACGATCTTCTGCACGGCGGGCAAGTTCACAAACGCGCCGGGAGTCAGCACCTTCACGCCTTGATAATCCGGCCGGTCGAAATGTCCGCGCGCCGTGTTGACTATGATCAGGCAATCCACCGGCACGGCCAGCGCGCATTCGAGGAAACGATTGTCCGGTTTGTGCCGGATGACAGCCAGTTCCGTCAGGGGATAACAAACCTCGATCACGGACACGATGCGTCGCAGCAGTCCGGGATGCTCTGAGAGAACTTCCTGATATTCCTCCAGCATGGCGGGCGAAGCCCATGCGTGGATTTTTTCAGCCAGACAAAGTTCCAGAATCAAGGCCGCTGGATTTTCTGGATTCGGCAGCGTGGCCAGCTTGAGGACGCAAGTATCAAGAACGGTTTTCAAGGTAGGGCTTGGCGCGACGCAGGGCCAGGGCGCGGCGCTTCTTCTCCACGCACGCCACCGCTTCCGCATCGGTCATGGTGCGGCCCGCGTTGGCAAGATGCGCGCGCGCGAGTTCGGGCGAGAGTTTGAACTTCACCAGTTTGCCGCCGACGATCGCTTTCGCTTGCATGGCTCAAAACCTACCAGAGCGCGCCAACCTGACAAGCCGGGTGATGTTCACTTCGGCTTCAACTGCGGGAAGAGGATCACGTCGCGGATGCTCTCCTGGCCGAGGAGCATCATGCACAAGCGGTCTATGCCGATGCCGATGCCGCCCGCCGGAGGCATGCCGTGTTCGAGAGCGACGAGGAAATCTTCGTCGAGCTTCTGCTGCTCGCCGCCGGCTTGGTGCTCCAGCGTGTTGCGCTGCGCAATGGGGTCGTTCTGCTCGGTGTAGCCGGGCGCAATCTCCTGGCCGTTGATGCAGCACTCGAAGACTTCCACCGTGGTCGGGTCGTCCGGCGAGAGCTTGGCCAGCGGCACGAGTTCCTTCGGCAGATGGGTGACGAACGTCGGCTGAATCAGCGTCGGCTCGATGAGCTTCTCAAAGACGGCGCCGGTGACTTCGAAGTCTTCGTATTCCTTGCCAATCTCCGCGCCGAGATCGTGCGCGCGCTGGCGGCGTTCGGCGGACGAGAAATCAAACCAGTCCGCGCCGGCTTTTTCTTTGACGAGGTCTTTGTATTTCACGCGTTTCCACGGGCGTGAAAGGTTGATGACCTTATGGGCAACCC
>JANNEF010000300.1:0-6112 GCA_031378375.1 Verrucomicrobiota bacterium
CTGCCATCGCTGCGGCTGTTCGTAAGCGGGCCGGAGGCCCGCGCGCCGGGGCTGAAAAGGACTGAGTTGCGCCCCTCGGAGGCTGGAATGGCACCGCATCCGTGCGAAGACCGCCCGCGGCCGTCGG
Source organism: Verrucomicrobiota bacterium (assembly GCA_031378375.1). Lineage (GTDB taxonomy): Bacteria > Verrucomicrobiota > Verrucomicrobiia > Limisphaerales > JANNEF01 > JANNEF01. The sequence goes on from JANNEF010000300.1 coordinate 128, forward strand.
CGTAAGGAGGCTCCGATCTCAATTCCTATCCGCAGTTGCTGGAGTAAAGGAAGTTTGAATCCCTTTTTTGCCCTCAACCGCAGATTTTTGACCGGAACCTCCTCACGGCGACGGCCACCGGGTGGAAAAAATGACTTCGACAGGACATAAAATGGCGCGGACAGTTCAAAAAACGGCTCCGACAGTCCGGAAAATAACGCCGACAGCGTAGAAAATGGCGTCAGCGGCGCGTCAAATGACTTCGGCAGCAGAGAAAATGAAACGGGAAGAAAGGAAAATGGCGTGGCAGGCCTGACACCACTTCGGAAAAGAATCACCAAATCCGAGAATTTGCGGTCACGAACCCAAGTTACTGGCAAACTGTCAGGTTTTTTACCACGCCAAAGTGAAAACACGCGCTGGGCGTTTGAATTTTCGAACTGCTGAGGGCATTTCGCCTCAAGCTCAATCCGTTTCATAAGACGCTTGTATTACCTTCCATCCGCCAAGTCAAGGATTTCTTCCACTTTTTGTGGTTCCAGTTGCGCCTGCTGGCAGAGTTCGCGGAGTTGTTGCTCGATGACATTCTGCGGAGTGCGCAACACGCGCTGCCGTTGCGCATAGTTGAGCAGCGCGGGCCGCAGGTGCGGATGATTATGGGGGTTTACCGAAAGCAGCCGCAGGTAAATGAGCAACGCATCCAGCATCAGATCCCCGGCTTCTTCCATCGCGTGGTTGGCTTGCAGCACCAGCGCCAGTTGCAGGAGCGTTTCGGCCACTTGGGGATGGTGCGGGCCAAGGCTGGCGGTTTTCATGGTGAGCATGCGGCGATACAGCGACTCGGCCTCGGCCAACCGGGGATCTTCCACCAGCCATCCCGCCAGATCATTGAGGCATAGCAGCGTCGCAGCCGGGTCCACGGCCTCACGGGTGCGCGTGATGTCCAGCGCGCGGCGGAAAACCAGATCGGCTTCATTCCATCTGCCAAGGTGATGGATCACGCGGGTGAGGCTGGCGAGGATGACGGCGACTTGGGGGTGGTCCAGACCCAGTTGTTGTTCGGCCAGGGATAGCGCGCGATACAAGATTGGCTCGGCCTCGGTGTTTCGTTGCGTGGCGCACAGGACCCGCGCGAGATGGTGGAGCAAGACGTGCATGGCGGGCACGGAAGGGGCGGGATGGGCCTGGGAAATTTTCATGGCCTGCCGCAGCATCTGCTCGGCTTCAAACACATTGTCATTGGCCAGCACCACCAGCGCGAGTTGATCAAGAATGGCGATGAGGTTGGGGTGGTTGGGACCATGCTCGGCGGTCATCAGAGCCAGCGCGAGGCGATGGTAAGTCTCGGCCTCGCCCAACCGGTTGTTGTTTACCAGGAATTGCGCGAGTCGTTCGGCGGGCAGGGCGAGCTGAAAGTGATGCGGGCCATGCTGGCGTTCCGCCTCGGCGAGGTCACGGCGCAACGGTGCCTCAGCGTCAAATTGCAGCGGTTCCACGGTGCCGGTTTCGTTGAGGGACATGCGCGAAGGATAATGCCTGGCGGCGTTTTTACAACTGCAAAGTGAATGGAAAAAGCGGCGGGGCAGAACATCGTTAAAGTCGGGCGCAATGCGTTGATGGCATTGAAATCCGAAATCCGAAATCCGCTTTCCGAAAGAAGCCCGAAACCCGAATTCCGAAGGGCAACGGCGGAAATTCTCAGAACAAACGATTCGAGCCTCGGCCTTCGGATTTCTTTCGGATTTCGGATTTGCACCCCACGACTTCCGCCGATGTATAGCGCCGCCCTGGTGGCGGCGGCATTTTTTCCACCGGTGACGCCGTCACCGAAAGTGGCGTCACTGTGATTCAAAAGCGCGGTCGAGAATTTGCGCGCATTTGGTGCGCGTCAGCCCCGCTTCAAGCATCAACTCGAGCAGGCGACGCCACATGTCGCCCTGGGGGAGTTGGTTTTTTTGGCACTGGGCCGCATACACGCGCAGCGCGGGCACCAGTTGCGGCGGGGGGTGGCCGAGCTTCGCGGTGAGCTGAAAGAGTTCGCGCAGTTGGTCGCGCATCAGCGGCTTGACGGCTGGCAGTTGATGGCAGGCGCGGGCGCATTCGGTCAGTTCATGGAGCGCCGCGACGACGCGGGAATGAGATGGGCCGTGGTGGTGTTCAAAGATTTCCGCGACGCGGCGCAACAGCGGCCCGGCTTCGGCGTGCCGGTCCTTGGCACGCAGGAATTGCGCGAGATGGCGAAGACGAATGGCGACATTGCAATGCTGCGGGCCAAAATAGGCCTCATCCATCGCCAGCGCGCGGCGATAGAGTGGCTCGGCTTCCGCCCACCGCGGCGTGCCGGCCAGGAATCGGGCGAGGTGATTGAGGCAAATGGCCACGCGGAAATGCTCCGGGCCAAACTGGGCCTTGGCGTCGGCCAGTGCGGCGCGAAACCGCGCCTCTTCATCAGCGGGCACCGAGTCGGGCGAGCCTGGTTCAGAGAACGACACGGGTGAAGGATGCCAGCGAATGGCGAAAATGGCAAACGCGAGACGGTGGCCGGAAGGTGGCGGCCAGCGAGACGCTATTCATGGGCGAAAGTGGTGAGGTGCAAATCCGAAATCCGAAACCCGAAATCCGAAAGAAATCCGAAGGCCGAGGCCCGAATCGTTTGTTCTGAGAATTTCCGCCGTTGCCCTTCGGAATTCGGGTTTCGGGCTTCTTTCGGACTTCGGGTTTCGGATTTCGGATTTCATTTCCATCCACACTTGGCGCCGGACCTTAGCCCTGCCCTGAGTTGCCGCCCCGTTCCGCGCCAGTGGACTTCTGTCTCGACGCGCCCGCGCCGCTCTGGCTACTTTTCGCGCCGATGTCTGATGCCGCGCCCGCTGTTTCCAATGTCCCCGCCCCGTTACCGCCGGGGAAGGGGAAGGTTTTCCTGCGCCGGCTGTTGAGCACCGTGGTGTTATGGGCGGTCATCCTCGGGGCGATGTTCTCCGGGAACAAGCTGGTGTCGGATTATGTGTTCCTGGGGATCATGGGCGTGCTGGCGGGGGTGGGCCTGGCGGAGTTTTACGGGCTGGTCGAGCGGGAGGGGATGGTGTGCTTCAAGCGGTGGGGCATCGGCGGCGGGTTGCTGCTGATGGTGGGGACGTTCCTGCACTTGCAGGGGCTGCTGGGACTGCACGACACGCCGGCGCGGGTGAATGATTTCGAGGTGGTGTTCCTCATCGTGTTCGTGCTGGGGCTGTGTCTGCGGCAGTTCTGCTCGCAGAGCAACACGAAGGGGATATTGGCGATTGCGACGACGTTGTTCGGACTGATGTATGTGCCCTGGCTGCTGAACTTCATCCAAAAGATCAATTTCTTCCCCGGCCTTGGCGGGGACGGGAAGTTTTACGTGCTGTACTTTATCGTGGTGACGAAGTTCAGCGACACGGGCGCGTACGCGGTGGGGTCACTCATCGGGCGGCACAAGATGATTCCACGGGTCAGCCCGGGAAAGACGTGGGAGGGGTTCGGCGGCGCGGTGGTGGTGTCCACGGGGGCGAGTCTGCTCTTCGCGCATCTGGCCGGCACGCGGCTGGCCGGGATGACGTGGGGCCACGCGGTGGTGTTGGGGGTGGTGTTGAGCACGGCGGCGGTGGTGGGGGACCTGATCGAGTCAATCTTCAAACGGGAGGCGGGCGTGAAGGATTCGGGGAACTTCTTTCCCGGCATCGGGGGGATTCTGGATTTGCTGGACAGCCTGCTGTTCAACGCGCCGCTGATGTATCTCTACCTGCGGCATGTGTTGACGCATCCGCCGGCGGCGGCATTGACCGTGACGGGGTGATCAATAGCGCGCGATGGTCTCGTGCAGGTTCAACACGACGCGCGCGACGGAGGTCCAGGCGGCCACTTCCACCGGGTCGAGGTCGTTCGGCGCGGGCCAGTCGCCGTTGGCGAGGACTTGGGCGGCGGATTCCTTGTCCGCGTCGTAGCGCACGCGCTGCTGGCGGAGGAGCATGGTCAGTTCGCGCGCTTCCTCGCGCGTGGGGCGGCGGTTGAGCGCGCGGGCGAAGGTCCAGTCCAACCGCTCGCCCGTGTTCGCGCCGCCGTGGCGGACGATTTTTTCCCCGAAGACGCGCGCGGCTTCGACATAGGTGGGGTCGTTGAGCAACGCGAGCGCCTGGAGGGGCGTATTGGAGGTTACGCGTTCGGCGGTACACTCCTCGCGGCTCGGTGCGTCAAACGCGACGAGGCTCGGATGGGTAAAAGTGCGGCACCAGAAGGTGTACAGCCCGCGCCGGTAGATGGCTTCGCCCTCGTCGTGCTCCCATTTGCGCTTGGGAAAGTTCAACTGGTCCCAGTAGCCGGCGGGTTGGTAGGGCTTCACGCTGGGTCCGCCGATTTTGCCGGACAGCAGGCCGCTGATCGCCAGCGCGTTGTCCCGCACCATTTCGGCGTCGAGGCGGAAGCGGGACTGCCGGGCGAGCAGGCGGTTGAACGGGTCGCGCTCGCGCAACCGCGCGTCGCACTCGGAAGATTGCCGGTAGGTGTCCGACATCACCAGCAGGCGGACGACGTGTTTCATGTCCCAGCCGTGGTCCATAAATTCCACCGCGAGGCAGTCGAGCAACTCCGGGTGGGTGGGCCATTCGCCTTGTGAGCCAAGATCGTCGAGCGTGCGCGAGAGGCCCGTGCCGAAGAAAATTTTCCACAGCCGGTTGATGAACACCCGGGCGGTGAGCGGATTGTCGCGGGAAACGATCCATTGCGCCAGGTCGAGCCGCGTGGCGCGGCGGTCCTTGGTCTCCGCGCCGGCCATGAAGTGCGGCACGGCGGGCGCGACGATTTCGCCCGCGTCACTCAGCCAGTTGCCGCGCGGCAAAACGCGCATCACGCGCGGTTCCACGGCGACGGTCACCAGTGTCGTGGGGACTGCCTTGGTGAAATCCTCCCTTTGCTTCTTCGTCGCGGCGAGTTGTTCGCGCACGGGGTCGAGTTCCGGGGCAATCGCGCGGTAATATCTGGCGAGCGCGGCGGCTTGGGGTTCGTCGCGCTTTTCCCCGGCCACTCTCAGAGCGGCAAACACCTCGTCCGGCAGTCCGTGTTCCGCGACCGTCGGCTGGCCGAGCGAGATGAGTGACAGGCGGAAGCGCCCGATGTTGTGCTGCGCGAATTGCGACTGATGCTTGAGCTTCACCGTCAAGACCGTGCCCGGCCCGCCCGCGAGCGGCTTCTCGAAGATGAACGCCGCCGCGCGATTCGTCGCGGTGACGTGTCCGTTCACCGCCCACCCCGTCTCCGGCTTTCCGTCAATGGCGTTGGCGACCGGGTGATCGTTTTGTGAAAAGTCGGCGAGGGCTTTCGCAATCTTCACCGGCTGATTCGTTCCGTCGGGCGTGGCCGTCTCCACTTCAAAGGTCGTCAGCACGAAATTGCCATTCGCGCGCGACAGGCTGCCATTCGCCAGGCTGGGATGGGTGAGCGCCTCTAGCCGGATCGCCGTGATGTGATTGCGGTCGGCGCGGAGCGTGACGGTGTAATTGTCGTTGGTCGGATTCTCGCCACTGGCCAGCACTGAAAAATCCTCCTGCACCGTGAGCGTCGAGCCGTTCTTCGAAGCGGCTTTGTCCGGCTTCGCCGCCGTCCAGCCGAGCCGCCCCGCCGCGATGTCGGCACGCAAGCTCGCTTCCCATTTCGCCTGTGCCGCCGCGAGTTCCGCCGTGGGCGTTTCGAGGGACTTCTCCAGTCCCGCGATAACGCGCTCCAGCCGCTTCAACTCCGTTTCGTCCGTCTCGGTCGGCACCATCACCGGTTCCGGCTTGGCCACGCCTTGCTCCTTGATGTCCGCGAAGAACGCGCCGAGCGAATAAAAATCCCGCGCGGTAAACGGATCGAATTTGTGGTCGTGACATTCGGCGCAACCCATCGTGCCGGCCATCCATACCGCGCTGGTTGTGCGCACGCGGTCGGCGGCGTACTTGGCCAGATACTCCCTGGCCTGCGCGCCGCCCTCCTCGGTCGTGCGGCTGAGGC
>JANNEF010000313.1:0-68527 GCA_031378375.1 Verrucomicrobiota bacterium
CCGTTTGCAAATGGAGTGGCATGGTCACAAGACCACGACAAAGAAACTAAAAAACAGAAAGGTAAACATCATGATCATCACCAATCGTCCGGTATTCTATGCTGACACCCGCCAGTTCATCGCGGGCCTCGCCCTCTACGAAGAAGAGTTGGCTGCCGTCGCCGCCGTATGCACGGCCGCGGCGCTCAACCAGCTTTATAGCGCCAGCCGCGCGCGGCAGCAGGCGTTCCAACAAACGCGCGACGGCAAGCGCGACGCCTTCATCGCGCAACGGGACACCCGGCAGGCCGGCGTGAGTTTCATCGAAAAATCGCGCGACGCACTGGTGCCGTATCTCGGCTCGGACTGGTCGGAGTCGTGGGCGCAGGCGGGGTTCATCAACCGCAGTCTGGCGGTGCCGAAGTCAGTGCCGCGCATCGTGGGGGCATTGGATTCGTTGGAACGGTATTTTCCCGCCAACCCGACGCACCAGAAGGCGGATTTGTTTCTGACGGGGGCGTTCGCCAAGCAGCACCGGGAGAATTTGGAACTGGCGGTCTCGACGGTGACACGCTGCAAGCGTGAGCAGCGCGCGAACCGCGATGCGCGCGAGGAAGCGGACACGGCATTGGCGGAGAAGCTGGCGACCGCACGCAAGGTGCTGGCGGCGGTTTTGCCGGAGAATGACGCGCGCTGGCTGGATTTCCGCGCGGATGTGCCGGGCGACTTGAGCCGGCCCGAAGGCGTGGAGGGCGTGCAGTGTCAGGCGGGTTTGCCCGGCCACCTCACCCTGCGCTGGACGGCGGCGGCGCGGGCGGAATCTTACGTGGTGCAGGCGCAGGTTGCCGGCCCGGAGGAGACGTTTCGCAACGTGGCGACGGTGCGGGACACGACGGCGGACGTGAGTCTGACGCCGGGCGCGCAAGTGAAGTTGCGCGTCATTGCGCGCAACGCTTCCGGCCCGGCGGTGCCGAGCGATGAGTTGCCGACCACGGTGCCGGCGCTCGCGGCAGCAGCGTGAGCCAGTGACGCAGTTGTCAGTGTTCAGTCGGGGCGGTCTTCGTGATGAAGGCCGCCCCGATTTTGTTTGTGGTGGAGGCCGGGGCGCGAGCAGCGCCCCCCGCTGGTTCATCCAGGCGCGTGAAGTAAGTCTCGGAGTGGAGTGATTGCCCGTCTCACACCAGTTGCCGGCCAACTGGCAACGGGTGGCCGGCGAGAAATTCCGCCGCCGTGAGTGGACGTCCGCCTTCCTGTTGCAGACTCAGAATGCGCAGCGCCTGCGCTCCGCAACCCACCACGATGCCTGCTTTGTCCGCGCGTAGAATTTCTCCCGGTCGTCCGGTGAAACTCTCCGTCACATCCGCCGCGCGGATTTTCAACCGGCACGGCTTCGGTTCACCGGGCAGGAAGGTGAACGCGCCCGGCCACGGCGTGAAGGCGCGCACGCGGTTCCACAACACGCGCGCGGGTTGCGTCCAGTCCAGATGGCCGTCTTCCTTCGTGATCTTGCGCGCGTAGCCACCGCCTTCGGCGGGCTGCGGGCGCGGGGTGATTTTGCCGGCGACGTAATCGGGTGCGGTTTGCACGAGCAGTTCCGCGCCGAGCGTGGCGAGCCGGTCGTGCAACGTCTGTGCGTTGTCGGCGGGCGTGATGGGCGTCGCGGTTTGCGCGAGGATGCCGCCGGTGTCGAGGCCGGCGTCCATCTGCATGATCGTGACGCCCGTTTCCGCCTCGTCGTTGAGGATGGCCCACTGGATGGGCGCGGCGCCGCGATATTTTGGGAGCAGCGAGGTGTGGACGTTCAGGCAGCCGAAGCGCGGCGTTTCCAAGATTGCCGGCGGGAGAATCTGGCCGTAGGCGACGACGATGGCGAGGTCGGGCTGGAAATTTTTCAGTTGGGCAATGAAGGCTTCGTCGCGCGCGCGCTCCGGTTGCAGCACGGGCAGGTTTTCTCGAATCGCCAGCGCCTTCACCGGCGAGGGCTGCAATTTCAGATCGCGCCCCTTGGGGCGATCCGGCTGGGTGACGACGGCGGCCACGGAGAAGTCCGGGTTCCGGCAGAGCGCGGCGAGGCTGGCGCAGGCCAGTTCCGCAGTGCCCATGAAGATGATGCGCAGCGCAGCCATGGGTTTGTGCGGCCCGGTGTTAGCGGAGCAGGCGGCGGGGGCGTCTGGCTGGTGCGCGCGTGGGTGCCACGGGTGCCACGGGTGCGGGAGACCGTTGTGTCACCGTGCGCTGCCCGAGGGAGGTGGCGCAGCGGGTGCAGACGTATTCGTGCAATTCACCGGAGGGCAGGATCAGGAGCAGGCGTTCGCGCACGGGTTGCGCGCGTTGGCACTTGGGGCAGAAAAGTTCGCTGGCGATGAAGTCACCGAATTGCTGGCTCATGGTTCCAGGCTGGCGAGGACGTTCAGGATTTGCAGCAGCACGTTCAGCGGCGTTTGCAACGAGTCAATCGCGTGGACGAGCTTGGGGCCGTAGTATTCGAGCACGGGTTTGGTTTCCAGTTCGTAGGTCTCCAGCCGTTTGCGGATGACTTCGAGGTTGGCGTCGTCGAGGCGGTTTTCGCGCAGCGCACGGCGCTGGAGGCGCTCGACCATCTTCGCCATGTCGGGGCAGGTGAGGTTGAACACGGCCTTCACTTCGAGCGTGTCGCTCAACAGACGGGCCTGGCTGGGATTACGCGGGATGCCGTCCAGCACGAGCGTGTCGCGCTCGGGATGGAACACGCCGTTCTGCGTGCAGGCGCGGATGTTTTTCCCCCACAACTCGATGGTCGGCCCGTCCGGCACCAGGTCGCCCTTGCTGGAGTGTTCGATAAACACGCGGCCCAACGGGTCGTCAATTCGCAGATTGCGAAAGGCGTCGCCACAGGCGAAGTGAAACAGCCCTGGGATGGTGCCGAGGATTTTCCCCTGGGTGCCTTTGCCCGCGCCGGGCGCGCCGAATAGAAGGATGGTGCGATATTTCATGCGAGTCTGGTGGGGAGCTTTAAGCGGACCATGGTCAAGCGTCTTTGTGGCGGATTTGCAACTCGTTGATTTCGGCGAACGGGATGATGACTTCCGCCGAGGCGCCGTTCTTGGTGGTGAGTAGCGAGAGGTCGTTGGGCATGACGCGGACGATGCGGCTGCCCGAGTGTTCGCCGCGCGCGGACTTGATGAACAGCACCATGTCCTTCTCCGCCTCGCCCGGCACCACCCGCAGGAAACCGGAGAGCTTGGTCTCGAAGAAACGCCGGTTGAAGGTCGTCTGCCCGCGTTGAAAAACCTGCGGCGCGGCTGGCGACGCAGCGGAGGCGGTGGGGGCGGAAGCGGCGGGGGCGTGAGTCGCCGGAACGGCGGCCGTGGCGTGGGCGGTTTCAGGCGTAGCCGTCTCTGGCGCAATTTCCTCTTCGGGTTGAGTCGCCTCGTGCGTGGGCAGGCAGAGGAAAGCAATCGGCCCAATCACGGGCGCGACGAAGGACACGCCGCAAACGAGGGCGATCGGATAATTGCGGAACGCCGCGATTTCGTAGCCCGCGTAGAGGTTGGCCACGAAGAGCAGGATGAACAGAGTTACGACCACCGGCGAGGCGAACATCATGCCGTAGCCGGCCTTGGGGTCGGGGCGTGGCAGGCGCGGCACGGGCTTGGGGTGGATTTCCTGCGCCGCTTTCTTCGCAATTTCCTCCTCTTCCTCGATGTCGAGCATCTCCTGAACGAAGGGTCTGGCCTTGGGCAGGGTGACGAGCTTTTTGATCGCCGATTGGGTGAAGTTCGTCCACGGCACTTTGAGCGAGAAGTTGCCGTCGGCCTTTTTCACGGCGAGCCCATCCTTGGAGAAGGCGACGGGTTCGCCCGTCAACACGCCGCCGTCGAGCAACTGGTAGGTTTCCACCGTCGCGCCCGCCGCAGGTAGCGCGGCCATGGCGGTGATGAACAGGACCATTGCCAGCAGACGAATCATGCGTTCTGGATACCAAAGGGCCGGCCGCAAAGGAAGGAAATTTCACGCCATCTCGCTGACTTTCGGATGCGGTTCGGCAAGCGTCTCAATATGGAATCTTGTCCTGCTTGCGCCGCCATTCGTCGAAAGCCGCCACCGCCGGATCGCGCAGGAGTTGTTCGCTGGGCAGCCGGCGTTCGCGGGGCGGCAACGGAATCTCCCGGTAAATCAATTCATCATCAAACCCCGCCGCCGCCGCGTCCTGTCGTGTGGCTGCGTAAAACAGCTTGCCGACGCGCGCCCAGTAGATCGCGCTCAGGCACATCGGGCACGGCTCACAACTGGAGTAGAGTTCGCACTCCGCCAGTTGGAAGTTGCCCAGCCGGCGGCACGCCTCGCGCAGCGCGACGATCTCGGCGTGTGCGGTGGGATCGTTCGTCGAGGTCACCTGATTCCAGCCGCGCCCGATGATTTCGCCGGCCCGCACCACCACCGCGCCAAACGGTCCGCCCTGGCCCGCGCGCATTTTTTCGACGGAGAGGCGGATGGCCTCGCGCATGAATGCTTCGTTCATAATTCCACGTCTCCCGGGATCAAAGAAAACATCACCGCGTCATGAAGCTGGCCGTGTTGGCGGATGCCGTTTCGCAGCACGCCTTCGCGTTTCGCCCCGGCCTTTTCCGCCACGCGCTGGCTGGCGAGGTTTTCCACCGCCGCCACGATTTCCAACCGGGTGAAGCCCAGTTCCTTCATTCCAAACCGCGCCGCCAGCCGTGTCGCCGCGCTGGCGAACCCGCGCCTGGTGCGGCTGCTTCTCACCCAGTAGCCGACGTTGGCGAGGTTATGCACGCGGTTGATAAAATTCAGACCGACGCCACCGATGAACTCCCCGCCCGACTGCTCCGTAATTACGAAGCAATAGTGCTCGCCCTTCTCCCAGTCCGCGTCGCGCGATTGCACGAAGGCCGAACTGTCCGCCATCGAATAATCCGGATGACACCATGGCAGCCAGCACGACAGGTCGCCGACCGATTCACGCACGGCCGCAAATAACAATGGCGCGTCGTCCGGGAGATAGCGCCGGATGCACACCCGGCCCTCGGCGAATGTCGTCTTGAGTTGCTCTTCGGAATTCATGCGGGACGGCGGAAAGTCTCACCGCCGCGCCGGCCCGGCGCAAAACAAATTTCCCGCAGCCTTTGACAATCTGAAATCGCGGTGCGACTTCTGCGCGATTTCGCGTGCGTCATTGGCTGATGCCGGCGTTCCGCGATTTCCATTGCACGCGGTGCAACTCAAACCGCGCCGGTTCCCGCGCCGCCGCGTCCAGTTCCACCGTGTAGAAGCCGCCGTCCTTGAGCAGTTCGATCCCCGTGAGTGACGGGCAGAGCCGCACGTTGAATGGCTTCCAGTGCCGTGCTTCGTTCAGCGCCGCCGTCAACCGCCGCGCCGTCGGACCTAGCCGTTCGAGCCGCGGCATCCCCGCCAGCAGGCGGCTCTTCCACAATAGCAGCGGCGTGTGCAGGTGCCCGATGATCGTTTGCTCCACCTGCGGCAATTTGCGGCGCACCGCCTCTTCGCGCAGCAGGAACGGCAGCGCCGTCGGGTCGTGACAGAAAAGCAGCACGCGCTGCTCCGGCCGCAAAGCGTCAAACGCCCGCGCCACCTCCGCAAGGTGCTCCTCGCGCAAGCACCGCCATTCCGCGCGCTCCTCCGGCAGCGTCTCCGGTTCGTAAACCGGCAGCGCCACCACCGTCGAGACCAGGCCGATCAAAACATAGTTGCCAAGCGTCACCTGCCAGAACGGTGGCAGGCCCAGTTCCCTCACCGCGCGGTGATAGCTGGAAAGCCGGGGGCCGCCCAGTTCCGCGCCCAGTTTCATCTTGCCCAACTCGTGATCGCCGAAGCTGGCCTGGAAGTTCGGGCTGAATTTCCCGCGCAGTTTCGCCAGGCATTCCGCCGCGCTCGCGCACGCCGCGTCGTCGCTCACGCCCACGAACGCGGAGTCGCATGAGTAATCGCCGTTGGCCACGACGAAATCCGGCGCGGGCGTCTGCTCCAGGAACTGGTCGAGCAGATGGTTGTGCGCGAAGGGATCGCGCAGCCAGATGAAGCGCCGGTACGCCCGCAGGAGCGCGCGCGCCAGGGGGCGCTGCATGCCCGCCAGCGTGTAATCCCCCCGCAGCCGCTCCGCCGCGCCGGCGTAATGCACGTCGCTGACAATCGCCACGCGAAAGGACGGCTGCCGCATTTCACGTTCCCCGCCGGGCCGCCAGCCGGCGGTATTTGGCCTGCGCCCAGCTTTGCCATTCGATCTTCTTCAGGTTGCGCGCGGCGGGGTCCTTCCACGCGCCGGCGGCCAGCGCGAGCGCCTCCGTCTCGGTGAGTGGCATGCGACCCAGTTCCGCCAGATCGGCGGGCGGCAGGCCGCGGGCGATGATGTTCCGCCAGGCCGACTGCAACTCGGCGTGCGTGTCCACCAGCAGCGCGCCGACGAGCGCGGCGACGACTTCGCGCCGCGCGCGGCTGAGTTTGGCGTCGTAGCGGAAGGTGGTTTTCAACTCGAAGGGCGAGAACTCGATGTTGCTCACGCCGCGAAACCGCTCGTAGAAATCGGGCCGCACGGACATGCGCTCGATGGAATGCCGGCGCGGCCCGTCGGGATGGCCGCGCGGCAGGAACCACAGCTTCTGCCCGTCCTCGGAAAGCACGTAGTCCACGAAGCGCCGCGCTGTGGCGAGGTTCGGAGCGCCCTTGAGGATGGCGATGCCGTCGGGGTTCACCGCCGTGAAATCCTGCGGCAGCGCGAAGGTCATGTTCGTGCGCCCCGCCACGGCGACCTGCGTGAAGCCGTAGAAATCAATCGCAAAGGCGTAGGCCGTTTCACCGAGGGTCACATCCTTGGCGGTGCTGCTGGAGACGCGGTCGAACTTGCGCACGTTGCCGCCGATTTGCGCGAGCACCTGCCAGGCGCGCTCCCAGCCATAGAACTGGAGGAACGCCTCGAACATCACGTTCATCGTGCCGCTGTTGCGCGGGTCGCCCGCGCCGACCCAGTTGAAGAGTTGCGGCTGCGCCAGTTCCTCCCAGCGCTGCACCAGCGGCAGGCCGACGATGCGCTGCACGCGCGTGTTCTGCAAAATGCCGAAGCTCGACAGCGCCGCGCCGAACCAGGTGTGGTTCGGATCATAAACTTCCACGCCGTTCGCCGTCAGCGGAATGCCTGCGAGCAACTCAGCGGGCGGGTCGTAACGCTGCGAAAGTTTCTTGTCCGCGAGCAACAGGAACGGCTCCTGGCCGCCGCCGAAGAAGCAGTCAATGCCGATGCCATCGGGCTTGCTGGTGAACTCCGACTGCACGAAGCGCAGCGCGTCCGCCGTGCCGCCGGTGTCGCGCCACTCGACCTCCGCCGCTACGCCGAACTGCGCCAGATGCCACCGCGCGAAGCCGCCGCCGAACTCGTGCCGGATGGCGTCCACATGCGGCGTGAGGATGATGACGCGCGGCGCGGCGCAGAGCGCGAGGGGGATGAGCAGCGTGGCGAGCCACAAACTTCCGACGCGGGAAGGTGCAAACTTCATGTTCGACCTCAATGCCGGAAATGCCGCACGCCGGTGAACACCATCGCCACGCCGTGCTCGTCCGCAGCGGCGATCACCTCGGCGTCGCGCATCGAGCCGCCCGGTTGAATCGCGGCGGTCGCGCCGGCTTTGGCGGCGGCGATCAGCCCGTCGGGAAACGGGAAGAAGGCGTCGCTGCACACCACGCTGCCCGCCAGCGAAAGGCCGGCCTCGCCCGCCTTCCACACGGCGATGCGGCTGGAGTCCACGCGGCTCATCTGCCCCGCGCCGATACCGAGCGTGCGGTCGGGGCCGGCATAGACGATGGCGTTGGATTTGATGTGCTTCACCACGCGCCAGCCGAAGAGCATCGCCTGCATCTCGGCGGGCGTGGGCGGGCGCTTGCTCACCACCTTGAGGTCCGCCACGCCGACGCTCTTCAAATCGCGCTCCTGCATCAGAAAGGATTCCGCGCCGACGCTGCGCACTTCCAGCGGCGACGCGTTGAGCGGGCTTTGGAGAATCTTCAGCAGGCGCAGGTTCTTCTTCTTCTGCAACAACGCCGCCGCGTCCGGCGTGAAGTCCGGCGCGACGATGACCTCGCTGAAAATCTCCGCGATGGCCTCGGCCACCGGCAGGTCGAGCGTGCGGTTCACGGCGATGATGCCGCCAAAGGGCGCCTGCTTGTCCGTGGCGAACGCGCGCTCCCACGCCTCGCGCAAGGTGTCGCCCTGCCCGACGCCGCACGGGTTGGTGTGCTTGAGGATGGCGAGCGTCGGGCGGTCGTTGACGAATTCGGCGATGAGTTGCGCCGCCGCCGTGAGGTCCAGAATGTTGTTATACGAAAGCTCCTTGCCGTGAAGCTGCCGGAAGAACTCGTGGAAGCGCCCGTAGAGCGCGGCGCGCTGGTGCGGATTTTCCCCGTACCGCAACGGCTGAACGCGCGACGCCTGGACGGCGAGCGACGCGGGTAGTTCGGTTGCCGCCGACGCCAGGGCAGGGGAGGGGGCGCCAAAAATTTTGCCCAGATACGCGGCAATGCCGGCGTCGTAAGCGGACGTGCGGGCGAAGACGCGCGCGGCCAGTTGCCGGCGCAGTTGGAGCGTGGTGCCGCCTGCGGCCTGGACCTGCGCGGCGACTTCGGCGTAGTCCGCCGGGTCCACGATGACGGTGACGCTCTCGTGGTTCTTGGCCGCGCTGCGCAGCATGGAAGGGCCGCCAATGTCAATGTTCTCAATCGCTTCCTCCAGCGTGACGCCGGGCCGGGCGACGGTTTGCTCGAAGGGATAGAGGTTCACCACCACGAGATCAATGGGCGCGATGCCGTGCGCTTTGACGGCGGCCTCGTGCGTCGCGTTGCCGCGAATGTAAAGCAGTCCGCCGTGAATCTTCGGGTGCAGCGTCTTCACGCGGCCATCGAGCATTTCGGGAAAGCCGGTGTGCGCGCTCAAATCCGTGACGGTCAATCCGCCGTCGCGCAGCGCCTTCGCGGTTCCGCCGGTCGAGATGAGTTCAACGCCCGCCGCGGCCAGCGTCTGGGCGAAGGGCAGCAGGCCGGTCTTGTCGAAAACAGAAAGGAGCGCGCGTTGAATCTTTGCCATAAAAAATTGAGGCGCAAAAATCCCCGGTGGGTTCGGCGGAGTCAACGGTAGAATCGGAGCGTGAGGCGGGGCAGGGAACCAGTAGTCAGTAGTCAGTAGTCAGTAGTCAGTAGTCAGTAGTCAGTAGTCAGTAGTCAGTAGTCAGTAGTCAGTAGTCAGTAGTCAGTAGTCAGTAGTCAGTAGTCAGTAGTCAGTAGTCAGTAGGTCAGTAGGTCAGTGAACCCGCGCCGGCACCCGTCGCACCGCCGTCCCCACTGGTTCACTGGTTACTGACCTACTGATTACTGATCTGGGCCGCGCGTTCGCCCGGCGGGCGGGAACTTTGCAATTTCCTTTCGCGCCGCTTTGGGTTTTCCTTGGGGCAACGAATTTTTATCGCTGTGCCCGCTCATCTGGAAACTGAACTTGCTGCGTTGAAGGAAAACTTGATCGTCATGGCCAGCCATGCCGAGGCGGCGGTCAATCGCGCCGTCAAGGCGCTCATCAAACGCGATGACGATCTCGCCCGGCAGACCAAGGAGGAGGACAGCGTGATTGACCGGCTGGAGATCGAGATTGACGAGGCGGCCATCGCCTTGTTGAGCCATCAGCCGGCGGCGACGGACGTGCGGCTCATCACGATGACGATGAAGATCGCGCACGACCTGGAGCGCGTGGGCGACGAGGCGACGACGATTTCGCGGCGTTGCCTGGCCTTGAGCCGCGAGCCGCAGCTCAAGCAGGCCGCCAGCATCCCGCGCATGGCGGCGCTGGCGGTGCAGATGTTGAAGGACGCGCTGGATGCTTTCGTCCACCGCGACCCGGCCCGGGCGCGCGCGGTGATCCCGCGTGACGAGGCGGTGGACGCGTTGAACAAGCAGATGCGCCGCGAGCTGGCGGCGTGCATGGCCGCGCAGCCCGCGACCATCGGGCGGTGCCTGGACTTGATGGTGATTTCCAAGAGCGTGGAGCGCATCGCCGACCACGCCACGAACATCGCCGAGGAAGTGGTTTACCTGTGCGAAGGGCGCGACATCCGCCATGGCGGCAAGAAGGCCAAGGCCGCCACGCCCGCCACGACTTGAAGCTCCTGTTATGAAACAAAAAATCCTCGTGGTGGATGATGAGCCGGATGCGGTCGAACTCATCGCGTTCAACCTGAAGGCCGCCGGTTATGACGTGGTGACGGCCGACGACGGGGCGGTCGCGTTGAAGAAGGCGCGCGCGGTCCTGCCCGACCTCATCATCCTGGACCTGATGTTGCCGGAGGTGGACGGGTTGGAGGTGTGCAAGATCCTCCGGCGCGATCCGCAGACTTCGGCGATCCCGATCCTGATGCTCACGGCGAAGGTGGCGGAGATTGACCGGGTGCTGGGGCTGGAACTGGGCGCGGATGATTATGTGACGAAGCCGTTCAGCCCGCGCGAGCTGGTGCTGCGCGCGAAGCGGTTGTTGCGCGGCGCGCAACCGGCCGAGGCGGTCCGCGACCACATCGTCTGGAAGGAATTGACCGTGGATGTTCCCAAACATCTGGTCACGGTGAAAGGCAAGCCGGTGGATCTGACGGTCACGGAGTTCAAGCTGCTGACCGTGCTGGTGCAGCGGCGCGGGCGCGTGCAGTCGCGCGATCAGTTGCTCCGCGACGTGTGGGATTACGAGAACGTGATGGACACGCGCACGGTGGACACGCACATGCGGCGCTTGCGCGAGAAGATCGGACCGGCGGCCAAATACCTGGATACGGTGCGCGGCGTGGGCTACCGCTTCGTCGAGGAGTGAGGGCCGGAGACCAACCGATGCGTGACGCGAACCAATCGGAGTGCGAGCGGTTGCGCGCGGAACTGGCCGCGTTGCGCGACCAGCACGAGCAGGCCACCGCGCAAATCCAGGCGCAACAGCAGGCGCTTTTCAACAGCATGGCCGAAGGCGTTCTCGTACTCGACGCCGCCGGGCGCATCCTGCTGGTCAACCAATCGCTCGAACGGCTCTTCCGCCTCACGTCGGACGTGCGGGGCCGCACCATCCTCGAAGCCTTCCGCCTGCGCGAACTGGCCGAACTCGCGGCCCGCCTCCAACAGGAACGCATGGTCAGCGGTTGTGAACTTGAACTGCCGGGCGTGGACGAACGCTGGCTGGAGGTCAACGCCGCCGCCGTGCTCGACCGCGCCGGCGCGCATCAGGGCGCGATCCTGGTGTTCCACGATCTGACGCGCCTCAAGCAACTGGAGAACACGCGGCGGGAATTCGTCGCCAACGTCAGCCACGAACTGCGCACGCCGCTCTCGCTCATCAAAGGCTTCGTGGAAACGCTGCTCGACGGCGCGAAGGACGACCCCGCCACCGCCACGCGCTTCCTGCAAACCATCGAGAAGCACGCCGACCGCCTGACGTATCTCATCGAGGATTTGCTGACCATCTCCCGGCTGGAGAGCGGTCGCATCGTGTTGAACCTGCAACCCGTCGAGTTGCGCGCGGAAGCCCAGCGCGTGCTCGATGATCTCCAGGCACGCGCGGCGGAGAAACACATCACGCTGGAGAACCTGCTGCCCGCCGGCCTGTCCGCCCGCGCCGATGCGGACCGGCTCGAACAGGTGTTGTTCAACCTCGTCGAGAACGCCCTCAAGTACGGCGCGCCCGCGGGCCGGGTGCAACTCGGCGCGCGTGCGCGGGCGGAGGGCGGCGTCGAGTTGTGGGTGCGCGATGACGGGCCGGGCATCCCGGAGGAGGCGCGCGAGCGCATCTTCGAGCGGTTCTATCGCGTGGACCGCGCCCGCTCGCGCGAAACCGGCGGCACGGGGCTGGGGTTGGCCATCGTCAAGCACATCGTCCAGGCGCACGGCGGCGAAGTGTGGGTGAAGAGCGAACCGGGCCACGGCGCGACCTTCTATTTCACGCTGCCACAGTCGGGGCGGGGTTGAACGGAAACAGCCAGCGACCGACGCCCCCGGTGTCAATTCCACGCCGCAAAATTCCCGGAAAACGCGCTTGCAATCAATCCCCGCTTCGCCATACTCGCCACGTTCTCCATAATGGTTTTGCGCAGGTGAAAAGGTCTTGCGCAGCGGGCAAGGGTGCGGCAGATGAACGATTCAAGTTTTCAATCTCCCAACGCCATCCAACCTCAACCGAGGTTTGGCGCAGCGCCACCGACACGCCCGCACACTCCCGGCCTTCGCGCCCTGAACCGCCGGATGTTTGTAGTCCCACCTTTAGGCGGTTGGAGGGCCGTGATTCCGCCTGAAGGCGGGACTACAAACGGCGAACCACCCAGCCAGACCGATGCTTTCGGTTCTGCCAACCCCATCCTGCCCGGACGGACTGCCACTTTCGGACCCGAAAGCCCCATCCGGCTGAACAGGACCACCTCATTCGGTACCGAAAGCCAGTTCCGCCAGGTCAGAATGCCTCTTTCAGACCCGAAAGCCTCATTCCCCCTGGACCGGACGCCACTTTCGGACCCGAAAATGCCATTCCGCTTCACCGGAACGCCACTTACAGAACCGAAAATGCCATTCCGCCACGCCAGTCTGCCACCTTCGGCCATGAAAATCAGCACCTTACGCAAAAACCATGGTTTTCGCACTTTCGATGTAAGTGAAAATGCTCAAAAAACGCCACTTTTCCCATCCCAACTTGAAACCAGAAACTAGAAACCAGAAACTTCCCCTCCCCACTGACCGACTGACTCACTGATTACTGACCTACTGATTACTTCCCACTCCAACCCTTAACTCCCAACTAAAAATGCCCTACCGCCGCCTCCCCAACTCCATGCCCGCCGTGCTGCGCACCCTCAAAGCCGCGCGCGACACCTACAAAAACACCCCCGTCGCCGCCGACCGCGCCATCAGCGCCGCGCAATTTGCCCTGCTCGACGACGCGCTCCCCGCCAGCCTGCTCAACCGCCTCATCAAAGAAGCCAGCGACGT
The DNA here is from genome assembly GCA_031378375.1 of Verrucomicrobiota bacterium. Taxonomy (GTDB): domain Bacteria; phylum Verrucomicrobiota; class Verrucomicrobiia; order Limisphaerales; family JANNEF01; genus JANNEF01. The sequence goes on from JANNEF010000313.1 coordinate 12,976, forward strand.
GGACCTCGCCCAAGCCGCCCAGGCCCCGCTCACCACCGCGCTGGCCCAGACCGCCGCGCGCCTGACGATGTTCGTCTCCCACTTTCATCAAGTGCTCGACCTGGGCATCTTGCGCGGCACGTTTGCCGCCGGGGCGCGTGGCTATTATGGACGCGACATCCACGCCACCACCATCCCCGACCTCTCCGACTACGACGCCGTGCAAGAAGCCGCCGACCGGCTCACCGCCGGCGAAACCGCGCGCGGCATCGCCGAAGGCGCCGCCTACGTGCCGATGCAACTGCCCAACGCCAGCGAAGTCGCCCTGCTCGACGCGCAATTCCACACTTTGCGCAGCCAGGCCCAGGCCGCCGAAGTGCGGACCGACCGCGAACAGGAAGAAGCCAGCGCCCTCTACCCCGATGCGCAGGCGCTGGCGGTGGACATCTGCGACACCGTGGAATTTTTCTACCGCAAAGACCCGGACGCCAGCAGCCGCCGGGTGAAAGCGATGCGTTGGGGCGTGGTGTACATCTACGAGCCGAACGAAACACCCGACCCCGGCGCCCCCGCCGGTGCCGGCGGAGCCACCGGCGGAACGACACCTACGCCGCCCCCGCCACCAACTCCCTGAACCAACGCACGCACTGATATAAATATGAACTTGAAAATGAAAACCACGGATGACGCGGATGGCACGGATGGGAAAGGCGTGGAATTGCGCAAGCCCCGTCCGCACCGCCGCGAGGTCTTGGACTGCGGTGGCAAGTCCGACGCGACACCGCTTTGGAATCGTGCGACGCTTCTCGAAATCTCCGACACCTCAGCCCGTGCGAAAGCGCCGTCGCGTCCGACTTGCCGGCGCACTCCACGACGCTGCCGCGACCTCCATGCCCCTGCTTTCCCTACTGCTGTATTACTTACATTGAAGACGATACGATCTTTGACGGCGTCAATGTTCATGCTTATTGTCGTGTCTTGCAGACTGATGGCATCTGCCCAGGCCGCCCCACCGGTTATTGTCGCACAACCTGGTTTTCAATTCAGTTGGGTTGGCTCGAATGTTACGTTTTCGGTCGCTGCCACCGGTTCAACACCCCTCTACTACCAGTGGTTCTTCAACGGGTCGGCACTGGCCTTGGCGACAAACGACACGCTGCCATTGAACAACCTCGCAACGAACAACGCGGGCAACTATTCAGTAACAATCAGCAATTCTGCCGGGTCGGTAACCAGCGATAGCGCCGGCTTGCTGGTGCTGACGTTTTCCATCTCACAGCCCGATAGCTACAGAACATCGCAGGATACTCCCCTCTTGATTTTAGCCGCCAACCTGCTCACCAACGACACTCTTGCGTCGGCCATCCTTCCCCCTGATTTTCCTTTCCAGGTGCAATTGAGCGCATCCGTCACCGGTGTCAGCCCTGTCAGCGCGCAAGGAGGGACCGTGTCGCTGGCAAAGGATCAACTTTGGGTTGCTCACCACGGCGGTCAATTCTACAATTACAGTACGGCTTTGGCAGCGGATGGTGCCGGTAATGTGTATGTCACTGGCATTGTAAGTACTGAATATACCCAAGACTCCTCCACCATCAAATACTCTAGCAACGGAACGCCGATCTGGACCAATCGCTACAAAGGCCCGGGTGATTTTTATATTTCCACGGCACTGGCCCTTGATGGGCTTGGCAATGTCTATGTCACCGGGTATTCACAGGGCGTGAATCCGTATCGACCAAGCAACCCCAAGCACGATTATGCAACATTAAAGTATGCAAACGATGGAACACCTATTTGGACAAACCGCTATAACGGTCCGGCTCAACAAGCACATGATAATGCCATGGCGTTGGCGGTCGATAACTTGGGTAATGTTTATGTTACGGGGTATTCCGCAGGGACAGGCGTTTCCAATAATTACGACTATGCGACCATCAAGTATTCCAGTGATGGAAATGAGCTTTGGGTCAGCCGCTACGAAGGGCTGGGTGGCACAGATGACTATGCTCACTCGCTTGTGGTAGGTGGGTCGGGCAGTGTTTATGTCAATGGTATCTCCGGCGGTCATTTGACGACGTTGAAGTACGCAGGTGACGGAACCCCCATCTGGACCAACCGTTACGAGAGACCGACGAGCCAGGGCGATTCTAACGCGAGGCTGGCCCTCGACGGCGCGGATAATCTGTATGTTGCCTGTTCTTCAGCCGGCCTCGGTACTGGCTACGACTACGTGACGCTGAAGTACTCCAGTGACGGAACAGCACTCTGGACTAATCGCTACAACAGCCCGGACAGCGCGGACGATATCAACCGGGCGTTAATTGTGGACCATGCAGGAAGCGTCTATGTTACCGGATATTCGTTCGGATCAGCAGGCTTGCTTGCAAGCGCGACGGTGAAGTATGCTAGTGACGGAACGCCTCTTTGGAATAATTTTTTTGGTGCAATGGACTCCAGCGAGGCGCTGGCCGTGGACAAACAGGGCGATCTTTATGTGGGTGGATCCAGACCCGGCCCTGGGGGTGGGAAGGATTACGTGGTGGTGAAATTCGCCAGCAATGGAGTCAGTCTGTGGGAGGATGACTACAACGGCCCTGGCGATTTACACGACAGCCTTTCCGCGATTGCGGTGGACGACACCGGCAACGTCTATGTAACTGGAACCAGTCAATCCCCAGGTGAAAGTGATTATGCTACCGTGAAGTTCTCTCCGAACGCTCAGATTACCTATACTCCCCCAATGGGTTTCGAAGGTACGGACACATTCACGTACACAATTGCCGAATTGTTTGGGATTGTGCCGCCTGCGATTGGCGTAGTGACCGTAAATGTAGTTTCTCCATTTAGATTCAATATCTTCCCAAGCAGCTTTCGATTTACGACCAATGGCCTTTGGTTGCAACTTGATGGAACGGACGCCGAGCATACGGTGGTAGTCTATAGCTCCGAGAACTTGATGACGTGGAGACCGATGCTTACGAATCTTCCAATGACTGGAACGTTGCAATTTCTAGATTCATCCGCTACCAATACCAGCCAACGCTTTTACCGTGCCGTGTTGCAATAAGGCACCTGCGTGCCTGCGAGCGAAGATGACGACAAGGGTGCCCCCGCGGTCCCCCGTGCCCATCTATCACGTGCAACGCCGTGCCGCCTTCGGCCCCGGGCGCGTGGCGGACCCGCCCGGACCCTTCGGCGACACGAACACGCTCGTCCCCTTCCCCGATACGAGCGCGACGAACGCGCTGAATTTCTACCGCGTGCGCATGGGGGGCTATGACTACGGCGGGTGGAAGCCAACACTAACGAACTGTTCACCCTCGAAACCGCCACCAGCCTGAGCGTTCCCATCCCCTGGTCGCCGCTCCTGACCACCAACGTCTCCACCATGCCCTTCGACTACGTGGACTTCGACGTGAAGCTCTCCGGGAAGCCGCAGAAGTTCTACCGCGTCCGCAGCCGCAGGCGGAAGTTGATCGGTGGGGAGAGTTGATGGTTGATAGCCCGAATGGGCCGTGATGCGGCAGGCACGGCGTCGGGCAACGGCGCGTCCGCGCGTCCGGTGATGAGCGCCGATGGGCGCACGGTGTTGTTCCACAGTTTCGCCAGCGACCTGGTGGCGGGCGATTACAACGACTCGCGCGACGTCTTTGTGCTGCGCCTCGGCGGCGGGGACAGTGACAGCGATGGTCTGGATGATGACTGGGAGGTGGCTTACTTCGGCAACCTGGCCCGCGACGGAACCGGCGACTTCGACAGTGACGGCGAAATGGATTCGCAGGAATTCCTCGCCGGCACCGACCCCACGAACAGCGGATCGATCCTGCGCGTGCTGACGGTCACTGCGCCGGGCAGCGGCAGCACAACCGTCCTCTGGAGCGCGGTGCCGGGGCGGAGTTATCGCGTGCAGTTCAAAGATGACCTGGGCGCGGCGGATTGGAGCGAGTTGGCCGGGACCGTCATCGCCAGCGGCACGACGGCCGGGAAGGCGGATGTCACCGCCAGCGGGCAGGTCCGGCGGTTTTACCGGGTGCTCCTGATTCCGTGAAAGAGGAGGGCAGGGACGGGGTGGTTCAACCGAATACTTCCGAAGGCATGGGAGGACGGGTCCGCCTGCAGCCGTGTTCCCGCTTCACGCGCGCGAATTTATTCTGGTCCGTGAAAATAGATTTGCCCGTAACACAGATTTCACTTGCCAGTTTCGCCGGCTCACAGCATGGTTCTCACAGATCCGGAATTTACGTTATGCAAACTCGATTTCTGTTGGCGACTGTTCTTCTTGGCGCGTTGGGTCAATCTTCGCTGCTCGCGGTGGATCCGCCCCCGGCACCCCTCGTCACAACCATCACCGTGAGCAACACCCAAAGGAAAGTGTCGTGGACGCCCTATCCGCACGCGCAACAGTATAATCTGTTGAGCGCGACGAATGTGGCCGGGCCTTACGGACCGGCGTTGCCGGGCGCCAACTCCGGCTACTCGTGGACGGGAACCAATTCGCGCCCGCGTGAATATTACCGGTTGCAGACCGTGCCGGTGGACAGCAACAAGCTGGTGACGGCGCAAATGCTGAACCGCATGGCGTACGGTCCGACGCCGGACGAACTGGAACGCGTGCTGGCGATGGGGCCGGACGCCTACATCGCCGAGCAACTGGCGCCGGAGAACCTGCCGGAGCCGGGCGACAGCGTGTTCGCCTCGGTGGTCACGAATGCGAATCCTTTTGCACCGGTGTTTACGCCGACGAACGGTTGGGTGTTTGTGACGAACATCGGCACCTTGTCCAGCAACCGGCTTTACATGTACCTGCTGGCCGCCGGAGAAGGTTACATTGACGACGTGCGGCTGGTGGCGGGCACGGAGGCCGGCGTGGGGCCAAATTTCCTGGTGAACGGCGATTTCGAGTTGCCGCTCTCCAACGGATGGGCTGTGGCGGCCAACCACATCGCTTCGGAAGTAACCAACAACCCTGCCTGCTCGGGCACGAACAGCCTGCACATGCGGGCCAATGCCGCCGGCTCGACGCTCAGTTCGTCCATCTCTCAATTCTTCCCCATCGCCATCAGCAACGGCGCACCCGCCGAACTGACCAACGGCCAGGTATGCACATTGAGCTACAGGTACTTGCCCGCCAGCAATTACGCGAGCGTGACGCTCCGGCTTTCCGGCAACGGAGTATCAAGCACGGGCGGGCCGCTGGCCCCGCCGAAGCCGGCGACGTGGGTTTATTTCACGATGACCGGTCCAGGCACGACGTCTGGATCCTCCCCGACACCCACGATTTATCTTTACCTGAGCCAAGCGGGCATCCGAGAGGGATGGGTGGATGACATGAAACTCGTCGCGGGCACCGTGCCGGAGGCGGGAGCGAACCTGCTTGTAAACGGTAGTTTTGAGCAGCCGCTGACCACTGGCTGGACGGTTTCGTCGAACCTGTCAGGCTCCGAAATCACGACGAACATCTCGCGCTCAGGCGTCAGCAGTTTGCACCTGGTTTCCACCAGCGCCGGGAGCACGCTGGAAAGTTCCATCTACCAGACCAATCTGCCATTGACGGTCAACTCCATTTACACACTGAGTTTCTGGTACCTGTTGACCCCCGAAGGAGCGTTGCTCGACTCGGATGATTTCACCGCCCGGCTGGGCGGCAGCGGCATCAACCGCGTTAGCACGGCACCAATTGTAAACTTGGAAACCCGTGATGGCAGCCTTTCGGACTTGCGCGGATGGTTTTGCCGCAATGCGGTGGAATCCAAACGACAGCTCCTGGAGGTCTTGTCCCAGTTCCTGGAAAACCATTTTGTCACCCAGTATTCGAAGCTCCAGGAATACATGGCCAACAACAACAACAACACGCCGCGAGCCGGGATCCTGGCGGCGGACTTGGAATACCGCGAGATGAAGAAGTGGCGGCAGAAGCTGCTCGACCCGCTCTGCACGTTCCGGGATTTGTCGCTCATCAGCGCCGAAAGCCTGGCCATGATCATCTACCTCGACACGGTTGGCAGCAAGGGTAACGGCAGCAACATTGCCAACGAAAACTACGCGCGTGAGTTACTCGAACTGTTTTGCAACGGCGTGGACAACGGCTACGATCAACAGGACATCATCCAGTTGTCCCGCTGTTGGACCGGCTGGTCGGGGCAGATTGTGGACGAGGCGAACATCAACAATCCCTTCGCACCGAAGACGACCCTGCCGATTGTGCCCGGTTCGACGGTCAACTCCAATCTGGCAGGTGTCTGGACCTTCAACTACAAGCAGGCCGACCATTACACCGGCGCCAAAGTCCTCTTTCCCGCCACGAACCACGTCGTGCCGATGCGCTTTGCGACCGCCTCGCCCCTGGCCGGGCAGACCTATCAACTAAATATCCCCGCCCGCACGGGCACCAACGGCATTCAGGACGGCTATCAGGTCATTGATTACCTGGCAGACCTCCCGTTCACGCAGGAATACATCAGCGTGAAGTTGTGCCGGCTGTTCGTGCATGACGACTTCGAGCACAATGTGTACGACTACAACAGCCCGAATCTCTCGGATGAAGGCAAGTTGATCAAGCAGTGCATGTTGACCTGGAACGCGGGCAGTCCCAAAGGCCAGATTCGGCAGGTGCTCAAGACCATCTTCGATTCAGAACTCTTTCGCATGCATGCCGGGTCGCTGCAAAAGATCAAGACGCCATTTGAGTTTGTGGCGAGTTCCATCCGCTCCATGCGCGCAGTCAAGGCCGACGGCACCTACACTGCAACCACCTCCGGTGGCACCAGTTCATTCCAGGATCCAATGAACCGCATGGGGACCATGTTGCTTTTTGATCGCGACGCGCCCGATGGTTACCCCGAAACCGCGCCGTTTTGGATTAATGCCGGCAGCCTGGCCGAGCGCTTGCGCTACGTGCAGTCGCTGTTGCATTCCAGCAGCGGTCGCCCCTCCGACGCCGGCAGCAGCACGACCGACCCGGTCGCGCTCTTGCAGCGCAAGATCACCGATTCGGCCCAGTGGCGGAATGCAGGCGCGGTCGCAGACTTCTTCCTGGGCATCCTCTATCCCGCCGAAGGCGCGGCCAACTTGAACCTCTACCGTCAGTCAGCAATGAACTTCCTCAACACGGCGGATGACGGCGTCACAGCATCGCTATTCAGCGGCCTGACGGTCAGCGCCACCGCTGGAAGCACTTATGACACGCGCGTGCGCGGCATGGTGGCCATGCTGATGACTTTCCAACGCTTCCAGGAGCAATAAAAAAATATGCAACACATCAATCTCATCACACGGCGCGGTTTTTTGGACCGCAGCATGAAAATTGGGCTGGGCGTCACCCTGTCCACGATGGTGGACGTGCCCTTCGTCCTCAAGCGCGCGCTGGCCGAAGGCAACATCGGCCTCAATGGCAAGAAACTGCTCTTCATCTGGCTGCGGTTTGGCAACGACTCGCTAAACTCCGTAATCCCGGTCGAGGATCCCGGTTATCTCACCATGCGCCCGGTCGCGACGGGTGGATCGCCTGCGAACATCGGCATTCCCAAGGATCCCGGCACCACCTACACGGACCGTGGGGCTTGTGACTTCCCGGTGGCCGGCACGGGGCCAACATTCGGCTACGCCAATGCCATCCGATTGGGCAACGGCTACGCGGGCTTGCATCCCTCGCTGAAGTTCCTCGCGCCCGTTTATAACGCCGGCGACCTCTCCATCATCCATCGCGTTGGCTATGCGAACCAGTCGCGCTCCCATTTCGATTCCCAAATTTACTGGGAGAACGGCAATCCGCGAAACAACGTCTCCAAGGACGGCATTCTTTATCGGACGATCTACGAAGCCATTCAGGCCTCGCCCACCGTGGCCAGTCGTGCGCTGACGGGAGTTTCCATTCAAACCACGCTGCCGTTGCTGCTGCGCGGCAAAGACGCGGCCATGACCAATCTCTCCGATGTCACTCGTTACGATTTGTTGAACGTTCCCAATTCGCTGAACACGAATCTGGTGACCAAGGCGGACATGGCGTTGACGGGTGCCAATGCGTATCCGTTCCCGGAGAAGGCGCAGCGCGAACTGCTTCAGGGGCAATATCAAAACCTGATGAACACGCTGCCCTTGTTCAAGGATATTGCGGCGGATCTCGCCACCCCGGTGCTTGATGATGAAGCCACCGATGGGGATTATCCTTACAACCTCTTCCCGACCTCCAATAATACCAACGGCGGCTACGTGCGCGGAGGCGGTGCCCCTCCGGAAGCCGCCAAGTATGTCGTGCCCACCGACTCCTATTCTTTCTTCACCAAGCTCAAGGCGGCGGCGCTTGTGTTGAACAAGACCGAGGCCACCATCGCCGGTACCGAATACGGCGGGTTCGACACCCATTCCGCCCAGGGAGGAGTGACTGGTGCCCATTCCGATCTTAACCGACGCCTTGGCTGGTCGCTCTACGCGCTGCGGAAGTATTTCATGGCCCACTCAGACCAAGTGACGTGGGACAATCTGGTGGTGGTGACGCTCTCGGAATTCGGCCGCACCACGCGCGTCAACTCGGACTTCGGCACCGACCACGGCGAAGCAGGCGTAATGTGGGTTGCTGGCGGCGCGGTCAAAGGGTTTGTCCCTGGCGCCGGTGCCAACCCGCCTGTTCGCTCCGGCGTTATTGGCTGCCATGGCACGGCTGAACCTACGCGCGATCCCATTCCGTGGATACCGGGCACTGGGTCGAGTTCGTCCATGCTTGCCGTCGAAGGATCTTATCTCAAGCGAACGGCGGATTACAGATCGGTCATGGGCGAAATCATCCGGGAGCACCTTGGCGCGACCCAGGCACAATTGGATCGGATCATTCCCGGCTACGCGGATGAGGCGAATCACCATCTAAAGAACGGCGGCACAGTGGTGCCTCCAATCGAGAGAACCAACTACAACACGCAGATCCGGGGCGAACTGGACGTCGTCTAAGCATCAGCCCAACGTTGAAACAGGGCTTGTGAAAGTGCGGCGAGTTGTACCGGTTTGCGCGGCGATTTTTTCGGCAGCAACATGTCTGTTTGTTCCCCAAGCGTGGGCGGAGGTGATGACATTCAACCCCGTGGCCGATACGACCCTGATTGAATTCAGGCCGGATCGAAACAACGGCGGCGAGGCGTGGTTTATCGCGGGCACCACGCAAAACTTCGAGCGTAATCGCGCTCTCCTACGATTCGACGTCGCTGCCGGTCTGCCGGCCCAAGCCGTGGTTCTCAACGTCTTCCTGTCCCTTGATGTCCTCCGCCAGCCCGCCGACGGATTCGCGCCGAATATCTTCGGCCTGCACCGGGTGTTGCAACCGTGGGGTGAGGGTGACAAGTACGCCATCGACAACCGGGGCGGTCAAGGCGCGCCCGCGACCGCCGGCGAAGCGACTTGGAGTCACCGCTTCCTTGGGGGTGCCGCGTGGGCTGCTCCGGGCGGCTTGCCCGGCGTGGATTTCTTCATCGAGCCGGGCAGCACCGCATTCGTCGAAGGCGTCGGCGGGTCCCCCTACCTTTTCGGATCCACCGCCGACACGGTTGCAGATGTGGAATTCTGGCGCGCTCATCCGGAGTCCAACTTTGGCTGGATGCTGCTGGCTCAGGCTGAAGACAGCAATTTCACCGCCCGCCAGTTCGGCTCCCGCAACGGCGGATTCCCGCCGCTGCTCACGGTGGAGTTCGAAGTGGTGCCGGAACCGGGGTCGCTGGCGTTGTGGGGTCTGGGTTTGGCCGGTGCCAGTTGGCTCGCACGCCGCCGCCGCCGCAATGTCCCGGCGGACCCTTCCGAGCTTTCCTAGCCGCGTATGAAAAAACCTTGGCTTTTTCAACACGCCATCCTGTTGGTGGCGTTGATGGGATCGCCAGGGGCGAACGCGGAGGAATTCAGCCACACCTTTACGCCCATTGCCGACACGAGCCTCATTCAAATCGAACCGGACCGCAACCACGGAGGCGCGCCGTTTTTCAATGCCGGCACCACGCGCACGGGCTGGCGCAATCGCGCGCTGATCCGTTTCGACCTCACCGAGATCCTTCCCGCCGGCGCGATCATCACCTCGGCCGATCTGGTGCTGGAACCGGTGCGACGCCCCATCATCGGCGCGGTATCGTCTTCGTTCGCGCTGCACCGCGTGCTGCGCGCCTGGGCCGAGGGTGACAAGATTTTCGAGGGAACCCTGGACGAGCCGATCAGCCCCGGCCTGGGGCTGCCCGCCTCGCCGAACGAGGCGACATGGAACGATCGTTTTGCTTTCAACGGCGGCTGGAGCGCGCCGGGCGGGATGGCGGGGGTTGATTTTTCCGGTCTGATCAGTGCGACGGCGGGGAGCGATGGATCGCCCGTGGTTTTTTCCTCCACGCCCGAGCTGGTGGCCGACTTGCAACACTGGGCAAATCAGCCTGCCGCCAACTTCGGCTGGCTGCTCATGAGTCAGTCGGAGGAGGTCTGGGGCACAGCCCGAGGCCTTGCTTCGCGTGAAAGCGAGTTTCCGCCGCAACTGGTGGTTACCTTCACCGTCGTGCCGGAGCCTGGTTCACTGGTGCTCTGGTGCCTGGGATTAGGAGTGGCGGCGGTTTGGTCGCGGCGCAAATCCAGATAGGCGCCGGATTCGTGTGAATTGGTTCGATTGTTCCGCCCACCGCGAAGCAAAGTTGAGTCGGTGACTCGCGGTTGCGATGGCCGGAATGGTTGCAATATTGTGCCCCTGAATATGGAAGTATTTCTTGCAAGTTTGCGGGCGAGTTCCTAAATTGACGTAACAGCTTATGAAAATTTGTCGTGTCTTCGGATGGTTGTCGTCTTTGCTTCTCTGCGCGGTTGCTGCGCCCCGCCTCTCCGCCGCAGAGGCCACGCCCCAGCCACCAGTCTTCACCGGCGGAGTCGTGACCAACGGCCAGCGGGTGTTTAGTTGGACGCCCTATCCCGCCGCCGACCAATACCGGATTCTCACGACTTCAAACCTGCTGGCCCCATTCATTGAGGATTTGGCGGGCGTGTTGTCCGGTAACACTTGGATCCAAAACTCGACGGCTCCGGTGGGATTTCACCGGCTGCAGGTCACGCCGCTTTCCTCCAACGCCCTTTTTGCCGCGACGCTGCTCAACCGGATCACGTACGGGCCGTCGCCGGATTCCGTCGAGCGCATCGCCACCATCGGGCCGCAACGGTTTCTGGAGGAGCAATTGGCTTGGGAGCAAATCGCGGAGACGATTGACACGGACCCACCCATCACGAATGCGCCCATAATCGTGCTGCCACCACCACCGCCGCCGCCGCTGACGAACTGGATACGCGTCGCGGTTACCGGCACCTCCTCTGGTCTCAATTTTGGAATGTATCTCAGCGGTGGATCGGGGCGGGTCTATGTTGACGACGTGAGGTTGGTTTACGGCACGAACGCGGACGTGGGTTCAAACCTCCTCGCGAATGCGGATTTTGAAGACCCGGAGTTGACGAACGGCTGGATTCGCGGAAGCAGCATCACCACCGGCACGATGATCACGAACAGCCCGACTGTGGACGGCCTCGCCGCCTCCGGCACCAATTGTGTGCTGCTGGTCGGCAACAACAATTCGACGCTCTCCGCCGGGTTGTATCAGCCTTTCACCAACGCGAACCCGCCAACGAGCCAGCGGTTTACATTGAGTTTCTCCTACCTGCCCGTGCGCCAGACTGTCAGCAACGTCTACCTCATCGTACGCACGTCCGGCACCGCTGCCACCTCGACCGTGCCGTTGCCCAACCCTCCGCCCACGCCGCCCACGCCGCCCACGCCGCCCACGCCGCCGCCGGCCGTTTCCCCCGCGTATGAGAAGCTGACGAACACGCTGGCGCAGATCGAAGACCTGCGCTCCTGGCACGTTCTCCACGCCGTCCGCAGCCAGCGCCAGCTTTACGAAATCCTCGTGCAATTCTTCGACAACCACTTCTGCACTCAGTATTCCAAAACGAAGGAATGGTTCGACAACGAGAAGGAGCAGTACGTGACCAACGAAACCGTCCGCGCGCGGCTGGCCACCGAGATGGATTGGCGCGAGCACGCCAAGTGGCGCGCGGCCCTGATGAACACCAACTGCAATTTTTACGATCTGCTCAAGATCAGCATTGAGAGTCCGGCGATGATCATCTACCTCGACACGGTGCTGAACAAGAAGTCCGCTGCCAACGAGAACTACGGGCGCGAAATCCTCGAGCTCCACACCTTCGGCGCCGACAACGGTTACGTGCAGCAGGACATCGTGGATCTGGCCAAGGTCTGGACCGGCTGGTCGGTGGACAAAAAGGCTCCCGCCGATGCGAACAACCCCTTCGCCCCAGCCGTCCTCGACCGCACCAACGACGTCGGCGTGTGGACGCTGAACTTCGTCACCAACGATCACAGCTACGCCACCAAGCGGATGTTCACCAACGTGGTGGTTGCCCCGCGCTTCGGCCCGCCATACGGCGGCCAGCCCTACTCGCTCATCCTCTCCAACTACACCGGCACCAACGGGCTGGCCGAAGGCTACGCGGTCATAGATCATCTGGCCAAGTCGCCATACACCGCCGAGTTCCTGAGCGTGAAACTCTGCCGACTCTTCGTCCACGAGCACTTCGAAATCGACACCTATGACTACACCGCTCCGAATCCCTCGCTGGAAGTGCAACTGGTCAAAGCGTGCATCACCGCGTGGGACACTCCGGCCGCCGACGGACGGCGCGGCAACATCCGTTCCATTCTCAACGTGATTCTCAACTCCGATCTCTTCCGCGGCCATGCGGCCTCGGCGCAGAAGGTCAAGACCCCGCTCGAACTGGCTGTGAGCGCCGTCCGTGCCCTGCGTTTGAACAGCACGGACATCAACGGCTGGGTCAGCAGCACGGGGGACACCGATGGCTACGGCATCGCTTACAGCAGCGGCAGTTCCAGCCCGCTCGTGCGCATGGGCAACATGAGCCTGTTCAACAAGGCCGAGCCGGACGGCTACTCTGAATTCGGCCGCCTCTGGCTTAACACGGCCAACCTGTGCGAGCGCATGCGCTTCGTGCAGCACCTGCTGATGCCCACGACCAGCAGCACCAAGTCTTCCGATTATGGAAGCGGCGGCACAAAGAACACCTCCAATCCGGCGGCGTTGGTCCGGGCGAAACTCCCCGCCGCCAGTTGGAACAACGCCGGCGCGGTCGCGGATTATTTCCTCGGAGTCCTTTACCCGGGAGAAGGCCGCGCCAACCTCGACCTGGACCGGCAGGCCGCCATCAATTTCCTGAACACCGACGACGCAGGCAACACCTCCACCTTCATTTTGGCGAGCCACGACACCCGGCTGCGCGGCATGGTGGCGATGCTGATGTGTTTTCCCCGCTTCCAGGAACAATAAAACCCAAACGATTACTGTTATGGCAAATCTCATCACTCGACGCTCGTTTCTCCAGACCAGCTTTCAGGCCACTCTGGCCGCCAGCCTGGCCTCCGTGATGCATATCCCGCCCTTCCTCCAGCGCGCGCTGGCCGAAGGCAACATTGGCATCAGCGGCAAGAAGCTGCTCTTCATCTTCCTGCGCGGCGGCAATGACGGCATCAACAACCTCATCCCCATCCAGGATCCGAGCTACGCCCCGAACCGCCTGGCGATCGCGCTGCCGAAAGACGGTGCCGTGAACTACGGCGTGGCGACCGGCGTTTGCGACACACCGGGTGCCGGCTATCCCTATGGCATCAACTTGGGCAATGGCTTCGCCGCGCTCAACCCGAACCTTTACGACCTGGCGCCGCTCTACAACACTGGCAAACTCGCGCTGCTGCACCGGGTCGGCTACCGCAGCCAGTCCCGCTCGCACTTCGATTCCGAAGTTTATTGGGAGAAAGGCTCCAGCGGCAGCCGCGCGGAGTACAGCACCATCAGCGACGGCATGTTCTATCGCGCCATGGTCGAGTCCGGCTGGAATCAAAACCACGCCCTGTCCGGCGTCTCCATCCAGTCGAACATGCCGCAGTGTCTGCGCGGACAGCAACCGATGACCAATCTCAGTTCCATCAATCGTTACAATCTCCTCGGCGTCGCCAGCCCGTCCGGCTCCACCAACACCGACCGGATTAAACTGCTCAACGCCATTGATGCCGCCAACCTCCGCGCGATGCCCGTGAAGGATAACCGCGACCTCGTCTCCGGTCTCGGCACGGCCTTCCGCGACACGCTGGACATCTTCCAAAGCCCGACCTTCGCCACCAACGACTTCAAAGACACGGACGGCACCACGCATCTGTTCCCCATTGACGCGGCCTCGGATCAAAAAGGCTTCAACAGCAACAACGCCTACGATTTCTTCAATAAGATCAAGGCCGCCGCGCAGGTGCTGGCCAACACGGACGCCGTTATCGCCGGCACTGAGATGGGCGGCTTCGACACGCACACTGGACAGGTCACCATGGGCAGTCCTCACTTGGGTGGCCACGGCAGTCTCCTCAAGCGCATCGGCTGGGCGTTCTACGCGCTCTCGAAGTTCTTTGGCAACATCCCCAAGGCCGGAGGCGGCACCCTTTGGGATGATGTCGTTGTGGTAACCATGTCCGAGTTCGGGCGCACCTCCGCAGAGAATGGCTCCGTGGGCACCGACCACGCCGAGGCCAGCGTGATGTATGTCGCCGGCGGCAGCGTCAACGGCGGCATCCATGGTTGCAGCGATACCCCCACGGCACGATTTGGCACCATAAAAAATTGGGACAAGGGCGATGGCGGCAAGAACGGCTCCATGTTCGTGGCCAACAGCACCGTCGGTTACCTCCGGCGCCTGATTGACTACCGTTCCGTCATGGGCGAAATCATCCGCGACCATCTGGGCGCGACGCAAGGCCAGTTGGAACGCATCATTCCTGGCTACGCCAACGACGGTGTCGAGAAACTCTTGAACGGCATTGCTCCCGGCCCTAACGTCACCACGCCCATCGTGGGTGAAGTCGGCATCCTGTAGGTGAGTTCGTCCTTTATGGCTGATGAAGGCTCTGGATCCTCAAGTGCTCAGCAGCGCCGTCTGAATTTTTTCTCGTCAAGCGCACTCACTTGCGCTACTTTTTCACCAGTTTTATGAAAAACATTTTTGGATGGAACACGCTCACTCTCGCGGTCGCCACCTTGGTGATTTGGCCGGTGGTTCAGACGTTTGCGGCCGATCCGGCGGCCCCAACCCCGTTGTCCCCACCCTTGCCGGGTTTACGGCCGATTGTCACCAATCGGCAGGCGTTATTGACCCCGCCGAACCTGACCAACCGGCAGATTACCGTAGCACCGCCCCCAGCCTCCGGGCAGCCGGTGGCGGCGAATGGGTTGCCCCCGGCGCCGACTGCGCGCGTGCTGCCGCAGCCGGTCATACCGGGTCTGAACACGCCCCCCAACGCGATTGTCTGGGATGCCGAGATCAAGGAGGTCAACGCCACGTTTGGCGACACGAACGCGCATTTCACCTTCTGGCTCACGAACACGCACACCAGCGAAGTGCTCGTGAACAATGTTCGCACCTCCTGCGGTTGCACCGTCGCCAAGCTGCCGGAACAGCCCTGGCACATCGCGCCTGGTGCCAGCGGGCCGATTGAAGTCAGCATGGACCTTCGCGGCCGGCGCGGGGTGCAAAGCAAGAGTGTCACGGTTGAGAGCAGCAGCGGTATCAAGAGTCTCGTGGTCAAGGCGAACATCGCCGAGGTGGGCGCCACCGCCACGCCGGAAGACGGCAAGCGGGTGAACAATCTGCAGGCGGCACTGGCGGACCGGCAGGCGGTGTTCAAAGGCGATTGCGCCTCGTGCCACGTCGAGCCGGCCAAGGGCAAGATGGGTGCGGAGCTTTACACCGCCGCGTGCGCCATCTGCCACGACGCCGAACATCGCGCGGCGATGGTGCCGGACCTGAAGGTGCGCCATCCGAGCACGGCTTACGATTGGAAGACCTGGATCATGTACGGTCGGCCCGGTTCGTTGATGCCCGGCTTCGCCAAGAGCGAGGGCGGCCCGTTGACCGACGAGCAGATCGCTTCACTGTCGGATCTTTTGTGGCAGAAATACGGCAGCCCCACAACGGGGACCGTGCCCGGCATCAAGCCGGTTTCACCGGCTTTTTCGGTGCCGCCAGCTACGCCGCCCACGCCGCCCACGCCGCCCACGCCGCCTTCTACACCAGTAATCGCTCCACGCGCGGCGGTCGTTGCGCCCTCATCGCCTGCGGTTTCTCCTGTCGCAACGGCCCCGGCGCTGATTCGTCCGGCACCACCTGCTGCGGCCACGGCTCCGGTGCTGCCCGCCGCGCCCAAGGTGGCTGTGCCTGCCGTCAAGCCTGCTCCTCCAGCCAGCAGCATCAGCGTGTTCCCGTTCCCGAAGGACAAATAGTCGTGGCAGCGGCCGGATTGGCAGCACGTGGCGCGGGGTTCTTGTCTCCGAGTTCGGGCGGCGTTTTTTCCTCGGAGAAATTCCTCGGTCCAGTCATCCGGTTGCCACTGCCATGAGTGGCACGTTCATCACCTTCGAGGGGACGGAAGGCAGCGGCAAGTCCACCCAAATACAAATTCTTGCCGAGCGCTTGCGCGCCATGGGGCTTGCCATTCGTGTGCTGCGTGAGCCTGGTGGCACGCTCATCGGCGAGGAAATCCGCCACACCCTGAAACACAGCGAGCACAACCACGCCATGACCGCTGAGGCCGAGTTGCTGCTCATGAACGCCAGCCGCGCGCAACTCGTTCGCGAAATCATCCGCCCCGCTTTGACCGCCGGGGAGATTGTCGTCTGCGACCGCTTCTTCGATTCCACGACCGCGTATCAAGGTTACGGGCGGCGTCTGAATCTCGCCCAAGTCAAAGCGGTGATTGATTTTGCGGTTGGAAGCACGCGACCGGATTTGACAGTGCTGCTCGACATTCCTTTGAGCGTCAGCGAGGCCCGCCGGCTGTCGCGCCAGGCCAAACTGATCGATGTGCCGCCAACCGCCACTCACCCGCGCACCAAGCTCGCCTTCAACGAGCCATTGCGCGACCGTATGGAAGAGGCTGACCGGGCTTTTTTTGAGCGCGTTCACGAAGGCTACGCCGACTTGACGGCCGCTGATCCGGCGCGCGTGCGGGTGATTGATGCGACCGGTGCACCCGAAGAAGTCAGTGCTGCCGTCTGGGCGGTGGTTCTGCCACTGGTATCGCCCAGGAAAAAAGCCAAAGGCGGTCGTTGACAAGGCCGGTGGTTTCGATACGGTTACGCCCCTGATTTAGAAAATTGCACTAGAAGAATATGCCGAACACGAAGTCCGCCAAACGCCGGGTCCGCAGCAGCGCCCGCAAGCAACTGAACAACCATAGCATTAAATCCCGCCTCAAGACCTTGGAGCGTGGTTATCTCAGCGCCGTCACCAACGGCAAGAAGGATGAAGCCTCGCTGGCATTTCGCGGTGTGAGTTCGGCTTTCGACAAGGCGGTGAAGAGCGGCGTCGTCCACCGGGCGACGGCCAACCGGAAAAAATCCCGTCTGGCCGCGCAGCTTGCCACCATCAAGTAAGCGGCAGCTGATTTTCAAATGAAGGCGCCGGCTGCGGCGCCTTTTTTGTGGGGTGAAGGAGTGGTCGGAGCGACAGGATTCGAACCTGCGACTTCGTGGACCCAAACCACGCGCTCTAGCCAGGCTGAGCTACGCTCCGTCTGCGCCGCAGACTATCCCCGGAACTGAAGTGCGGCGCAATCAGTATTTCAGAGATTTCGATTCTGTCGAACCGCCTCGAAATCAGGCGTCCGCCCGCCAGAGTTTGCAATGGGGTCAATTGCGCACCAGCAAGCGCTGGACGAAAGCCTTGTCCGCTGGCCTCATGCAGCGCATGATCCAGACAACATTGCCCTGGCAAATTTCGTGAACATCGAAGGGACCAATAACTGGTGGCGTGCGCAATCGGCAATCGCTTTAACTCTCGTGGCGCTGGCGCTGGCGAACGGACGAGCTGGTGAGCCGGAGCCGCTTTGGTCTCTGCAACCACTCCAGCGAATCGATCTGGCCCGAGTCCAGCAGGCTAATTTGCCGGACACAAATCCGATTGACCGGTTCATTCTCGCGAAACTGGCGGAGAAGAGGCTTCAACCCTCGCCACCCGCGGATAGGCGCACGTTGCTGCGTCGGGTTTACTTCGATTTGATCGGCCTGCCGCCCACCCCGGAAGCGGTGCAAATTTTTCTCGCCGACAAGTCGGCGCAAGCTTACGAGAAAGTCGTGGACCGCCTCTTGGCCAGCCCGCGCCACGGTGAACGCTGGGCGCGGCATTGGATGGACGTGGTCCACTTTGCCGAGACGCACGGCCACGACCAGGACCGCATCCGCAGCAACGCCTGGCCGTATCGCGATTATCTCATCCGCGCTTTCAATGAGGACCGACCCTACGCCCGCTTCGTCGAGGAGCAGTTGGCCGGCGACGTATTGTTTCCCGACGATCCGCAGGGCATCGTGGCGCTAGGCTTCATCGCCGCCGGGCCGTGGGATGAAAGTTCGCTGCGGGACATCAAGGAGGAAACCACCGACCGCCAAATCGGCCGCTACCTCGACCGCGACGACATGGTGACGACCGCAATGAGCACCTTCGTCAGCGTCACCGTTCATTGTGCGCGCTGCCATGACCACAAGTTCGATCCTATCAGCCAGCGGGATTACTACAGCTTGCAAGCCGTGTTCGCCGGCGTGGACCGGGCGAATCGCGCCTTCGACACCGACGCTAAGACCAACCGCCTCCGCCAGTCGCTGATGCAGAAGAAGGCCGCGCTGGAACGGAAGGACAAGTCGTTGCTTGCGTCGCTACTCGAACCGGCGGCGCAGGCCGAAGTTGCCGCTTGGGAAAGGTCCGTCGCGGCCAGCGCGGTCGTGTGGACGCCGCTCGATCCGGACAAGTTCACTTCGGCTGGTGGCACGACGCTTGCCAAACAAGCCGACGGTTCGGTGCTCGCCACTGGCACTCGCCCGGAGACGGATACTTACACGATCGCCGCGAACACCGGCTTGAAAGGCATTACGGCGGTGCGGCTCGAAGTGTTGACCGACGACAGCCTGCCGCACAAAGGCCCGGGCCGGCAGGACAACGGGAACCTGCATTTGTCCGAGTTCCACCTGAAGGCGGGATCGCAGCCGATCACGCTGCACAATCCCACCGCCGACTTCAATCAGGATGGCTGGACCATCGCGCACGCGCTCGACGGCAAGGAGAAGACCGCGTGGGGCATTTACCCACAAGTCGGCAAGCCGCACGCTGCGGTGTTCGAATTGAAGGAACCGATCTCGCTCGATGCCGGCGCGACGCTGACGTTTGTCCTCGAACAGAAACACGGCGGCGGACATTTGATCGGGCGCGCACGCCTGTCGGTCACTACCGCGCCTCCGCCAGTGCGGGCGAATCCGTTCCCCGATGACATCGCCAAAATTCTCGCCACGCCCGCCGCCCAGCGCAGCGAAACGCAGCGGGTCGAACTGGCCGCGTTTCATTTGAAAGGCGAACTGCACAAACAACTCGCCGCCTTGCCGCCGCCGCAGTTTGTTTATGCCGCCGCCAGCGACTTTGTGCCGGATGGCGGGCTGGTTCCGGCCAAAGGCCCGCGTCCGATCCGCGTGTTGAAGCGCGGCGACCTCAGCAAGCCTGGCGATGAAGCATTGCCTGGCGCGCTTGGCTGCGTGGCCGATTTGAAATCACGATTTGAGATTTCGGACGCGGATAATGAAGGCCTGCGCCGCGCGGCGCTCGCCAAGTGGATCACCGATGCGCGAAACCCGCTCACCTGGCGCTCCATCGTCAATCGCGTATGGCAATACCACTTGGGTCGCGGCCTGGTGGACACGCCGAATGATTTTGGCCGCATGGGTTCCACGCCGACGCATCCGGAATTGCTCGACTGGCTGGCCGTGTGGTTCCGCGACCGCGGCGGCTCGCTCAAGGAACTGCACCGACTCATCGTTACGAGCGAGACGTATCGGCAGGCATCTCAAATCCCCGTAGCAGCCGACGTGAGGAGGCTCACTACTCCTGGCAATCGCCACCAAAGGGAACAGAGCCTCCTCACGTCGGCTACTACAGTGGACGCCGACAACCGCCTCCTCTGGCGCATGAACCGCGCGCGGCTCGACGCCGAGTCCATCCGCGACGCCGTTCTGCAAATCACCGGTCAACTCGACCTCACGATGGGCGGGCCGTCCGTGCAGCAGTTCGTCCAGTCACCCGGCATCCATGTCACGCCGGTGGTGGACTACGCGAAGTTCGACGTGGACAGCCCGGCGAGCCGCCGCCGCAGCGTGTATCGCTTCCTGTTTCGCACACTGCCTGACCCGCTCATGGACTCGCTCGATTGCCCGGCGGGCGACCAGTTCGCGGCCACGCGCACCGAATCGGTGACGCCGCTCCAGGCACTGGCGCTGTGGAACAACCATTTTATCGTTCGCCAAAGCGAGCATTTCGCAGCACGAGTGAGCAAGCTGGGCAAAGATCTCGACGCGCAAATTGCCGCCGCGTATCAACTGGCCCTCGGCCGCGCGCCGACGAAAAGCGAAGCCAAGGAACTGGTCGCCTACGCCGCGAAACACGGCCTAGCCAACACTTGCCGCGTGATTTTGAACAGCAACGAATTCATGTTCGTGAACTGAAACGAAAGCTGTCACCACAGAACCATGAACGAGCGCATGAACCCACGTTTGAAAAGAGCTGGTTGGCTGGCTTTGATCGGGTGTGGGCTGCTGGTGGTGTGGAGCCTGACGACCAACGAACTGACTGTCTGCGTAAGGAACAACGCCGTTCCGAGGTTGAAGCAACTGGTCGTGTGGCGACCGTGGTTGATCAACCGGCGTGATCGGTGGGGCCGGACGCCTTTGTTTCACGCGGCGCACGTTGGCAATCTTGGAGCATTCAAAGTCTTGATGGAACACAACGCGCACTTTGACCGGAAGGACACCTTGGGCTACACCATCGAGCAACAGCTAAGTGCCGAAGCCTGGGGCCGACCCGAAGTAAAGCCGGGGATGCTGGAGTTGATCAAACAAGCGCGGGCCGAGGCGGAGGCAAAGAAACACGCGCTGAAGTGGTGGCAATGAGCATCCCCAATCACCTTGATTTCTCCCGCCGCGAATTTCTTTGGCGCTTTGGCGGCGGGCTGGGCGGCGTCGCGCTGGCGCATCTGCTGGGCGAGCACGACTTGCTGGCGGACAATGCGCCGCTCAAACCGCGCGCTGACTTGAACGGCGGTCTGCACCATCGCGCCAAGGTCCGCCGTATCGTGCAGCTTTTCATGAACGGCGGGGCCAGCCAGTGCGACACGTTTGATTACAAACCCGAACTCATCAAACGCAGCGGGCAGAAGTTCGACCCCGGCACGCGCGTCGAAGCGGCCACCAGTGATCCGGGCAACCTGATGAAGCCGCCGTTCGAGTGGCGGCAGCACGGGCAGTGCGGGCGCTGGGTGAGCAGCGTCTTCCCGCACATCGCCGGCTGCGTGGACGACCTCGCGTTCCTCATGGCGATGGCGTCCAAGACCAACGTCCACGGCCCCGGCAGCTACATGATGAACACCGGTTTCACGCTGCCCGGCTTCCCGTGCATGGGCGCGTGGATTTCCTACGCGCTCGGCAACCTGAGCGACAACCTGCCCACGTTCGTTGTGCTACCGGACCCGCGCGGCCTGCCTTACAACCAGAAAGGAAACTTTTCGTCCGGCTTTCTGCCGGTGACTCATCAGGGCGTCATCATCAAAGCTAACGCCCCAACGCCCATCGAGGATTTGTTCGCGCCGCCGTCGGCGAAGTTCATCACCAAGTCGAGCGAGGCGGAAGGGTTGGCGCTCTTGAAGAAATTAAACAGCCAGCATCTCGCTCAAAACGCCGGCGACTCGCGGCTCGATGCCCGCATCGCCTCCTACGAACTGGCGGCGAAGATGCAACTCAGCGCGCCCGACGCACTCGACCTCGCCGGTGAATCGGAGGCGACGCACAAACTCTACGGCCTCGACGAGAAAGTGACGGCGGACTTCGGCAAGAGCTGTCTCACCGCGCGACGGTTGCTGGAGCGCGGCGTGCGTTTCGTGCAGGTGTGGAGCGGCGCGGGCGGGCCCAAGGACAATTGGGACAACCACGCCGACATCCCCAAGGAACTCCCCGCGATGGCCAACGCCACGGACAAGCCGGTGGCCGCGCTGGTGAAGGACTTGAAGGCGCGCGGCCTGTTTGAGGACACGCTCGTCGTGTGGAGCACCGAGTTCGGGCGGATGCCGTTCAGCCAGGGCAGCACCGGCCGCGACCACAACGGTGGCACGTCAGTAACATGGCTGGCAGGCGCGGGCATCAAGGGCGGCGTGGCGCACGGGGAAAGCGATGAGTGGTCCTGGAAAGCGGCGCGCGACAAAACTTATTGCTACGACCTCCACGCGACGATCCTGCACCTGCTGGGCATTGACCACGAGAAGCTCACGTTCCGTCATAACGGCGCGAACCGCCGGCTGACGGACGTGCATGGGGATGTCGTCCGTGAAATTCTTCAAACGTAGCAGCCTCCTCCCGTCAGGAACGCTGGCTACGTGTAAAGCTCCACCGGCTCGATTTTGAATTTCGGAAAAATCTGGCCAAGGTCCGCACCCGCGCTGTGGCGCTGGAGAATCGGCGCGAGCACGTTGCGGTAGTTGTGCAGCACGGGCAGATCGCCGGGGCCTTCGAGCACGTCGCCTTTCAAGCCGGGCCAGCGGCCCAGCACGCGCCCGCCTTTGACGCCGCCGCCGATGACAAACATCGCGCCGCCGCGCCCGTGGTCGGTGCCGAAGGACGCGTTCTCGCGCACGCGCCGGCCAAACTCCGTCATCACGACGACGGTGGTGTGATCCATCGCCCGGCCCAGGTCGCGGTAAAACGCGGCGAGACCTTTGGACAGCTTCACCATCAGCGGATCCATCATCGTGCCTTGCGTGAAGTGCGAATCCCACCCGCCCAGGTCAATGGAAACGGCTTCGAGACCGACGCGGGCCTTGATGAGCCGCGCCACCTGCTTGAGGCCTTGCGCGAACCCGTCCTTCGCGTATTCCGCGCCGTGTTCGGGTTGGTAAGGCGTGTTGCGCAGTTTCTCGATGCGCCGCAACGCGTCGAGCGTGTCGCGGGCCGCGCCGCCCAGCGCGTCGCTTTCCAGCGCGTAAAGCCTCTCCAACTCCCCGGCCAGCGTCCCGGAAGCGCCGAGTGAAAATTCGTCAATGGACTGCATCACTGTTGCCGAGGGCGCTCCGCGAAGACATTCGGGAAGCTCCCGGCCCACGGCGATGGCGGAAAGCGCGCCGCGTCCGGCCTGGGGACGAAAGCGCAGAAAACGTCCGAGCCAACCGCCGGCAACAAGGCCGCCGTGTTCCATCAAATCCTGCGCTTCGAAGTGCGAGCGCGTGTCGTCCTCTGAGCCGGTGCAGTGAAGGATGGCCATCGAACCGTCCTGGTAGATTGGCCCGATCTCCTTGAGCAGCGGATTCAAGCCGAAGAAGCCGTCGAGCCGCACTGCCTGCGCTTTGCTCACCGCGATGCGCGGACGCGCTTTGTGATATTCGTCGTCTTCGATCGGTGCGACGAGGCTGAGGCCATCCGCGCCGCCACGCAGGAACACAGCGACCAACGTCTGCTGGCGATCGCCGTTGCCGGAGAGGAAAGTTTCTGTGGCCATGGTCAACACCTTTGAAATCCCGGCGACGCCAGCAGTAAGGCCAGCCCCGCGCCGGAGCCGTGGTAGCCTTGCTTTTCCGCGGCGGTCGCGCGGCATCCGAGGAAATGCGCCATCAGGCCGTCGTCGCCACCGAGAGTTTGTTTGAGCGACTTCAGGTTGACGCGCGCGCCTTTGATTTTGTTGTCGTTCAGCGCGACGGCGAAATTCCAGCGCCAGAGCAGCGTGCCCATCCACGGCGAGGCTTCCTCGGGATAACCATCCGGCGTCGGGTAGCCGAAGGGCGCGTGGCCCATGCGCAGCAGGTAGTCAATGACCTTGGGGTCCGCGTCGGTTTCAGCATCAGCGCCGCGAAGCGCGGAGACGATGAAGTGGAAGGGGCGTTTGAATTTCGCGCCTCGCGCAACCTGAAACTCCGGCGTGCCGAACAACGCGCGAAGTGTGGCGCGGAGGTCGCCCTGACTATTTGAAAATGCTTCCGCCACCACCGTCACCGCACTGGCCGGCGGTTCGTCCGCGATGAAACGTCGGCACAGTTTTGTGGCCAGGTAACGCGCGGTGGACGGATGCAGCGCAACGATGTCCAGCACGCGGTCGAGGTCTTTCTCGCCCAAGCCGGCGGGAATGCGCTGGCCGAGGACTTCCTTGGTGCCGTTGTCGTGGAGATGTTTCTTGAACTCCACTTTGCCTTTGTAGAACGGCTCCTTGGAGCGGACGTGCCAGCCGGTCAGGCAGCGGGCGACTTCCATCACGTCGCGCTGCGTGTAGCCGCCGTGAACGCCGAGCGTGTGCAGTTCCATCAACTCGCGCGCGTAGTTTTCGTTCGGTTTGTCGTCGGGCTGCTGCTTGCGATTTGCGCGCCCGTCGAGATACCAGAGCATCGCCGGACTGAGGGCGGAGGCGCGGAGCAATGCCGGGAATTTACCCAGCGCGTGCGCGCGAATCACCGTGCGGTCATCGGCGGCCTTGAGCCACTTACAATCGCCCTTGGACGGATCAATGTTGAAGTGGTCGGTCCAGAACTGGACCATTACCTCGTGAAGCTGGCGCTCAGTGAGCACGGCGCGCAACACGGACTCGCGCATCATCTCGTTGAGCAGGAATTTTTCCTGATACTCGAACAGATCGCCGGCGGGCTGGTTAAGCGTTTCCGTGAAGCGACGCAATGAGTAATCGCACCAGGAGTCGTCAATCTTCGCCGGAGACAGTTGCTCTTCGACGTAGGCGCGGAACGCCTCCTCGCTGGTCGGCGCCAGGCGGTTGATGCGCGCGTAGTCGCCGGGCCGCGCGCCAAAGGAGAGACGGTTAAGCGCGTGCGCAATGAGGTCAATGGATTCGGCGACGGGTGGATGGAACGGGCCGCGGCGGACGGGTCTGGATTGGAAGCCGAATAGAAGATTGCGGGGAACTTGCTCGCAGCCCGTTGCGGCGAGGAGCGCGGCGCTACCGCCGGCTTGCAGGAAAATGCGCCGCGAGATGTTCATCAAGCCGGTTCCTTCGCCGTGTCCAGCGCAGGGATGGACTCGGTTTGCGATTGCTTCTTCATCCTGATGGCAACGACTACGGCACCCAGGCCGCTGACAATTGCCCAAGGCATCACGACGAACCAACCGATGAACGGCAGCAGAAACGTCAGCGACAGCACGACGCCGCCGCGCAATCCCCGCCGCCATGGATGCAGTTCGTCAATCGCCGACGGCAAACCGGCGCCGATACGCTGGCTCAAGCCGGCCGAGCCGAGCAACCCCAACAAGGCAGGCACGCCGTACAAGACCACACTCAGGGCTTTCGCCGCCGGATGCGCGGCCTGGCCGATCAACGCGCCCAAGCCGGCCAACGGCAACAGCACGAGCAGGCCCATGAGGGTGATTTTGACCGGGTGCGCCTGGTATTGCTGGCTGGCGCGCTCCACCAGCGCCGGAAAGAGTGCCGTCGCGGCCAGCCAGTAACTGATGTACACGAGCACCACGCCCAGGATGAGGAACACGAACTTCAACACATCAGCCATGATCATAGAAATGTCTTTCTCAATCTGCCGCCTCGCGACTTCAATTTGAAGAGCCTGTGTGACGGCGTTTGCATCTGCTCGAAGGACACGCGGAGAACATCCCCGGTTGCAAAAATATTTTCTCTGGCCGCGACTTGCCGACCAAGAAAGCGCACTTCACTCGCGTGGGCGAAACGGAGACTCGCGCGCAAGTTGATCCCACAATTTGCGTTCGGAGTCGGTGATGTTTTCCGGCAGCCGAATGCGCGCCACGACGAGCAGGTCACCGCGCGCCCCGCCCTTGCCCAGACCGCGTCCACGCACGCGCAGGCGCGCGTTGTTTTGAGTTCCCGGCGGGATCTTGATGTTTACCCGCCCTTCCAGAGTCGGCACCGAGACGCTTGCACCCAACACTGCTTCCCAAGGTGCCAGATCGATGTCCAAGTAAAGGCAGCCGTCTTCCACCCGGAAGTCAGGGTGCCTGGCCAAACGCACACGCAGCAACAAATCGCCGGCTTGGCCTCCGCTGGCGCCCGCTTCGCCCTTGCCGCCCACGCGCAAACGCTGGCCTTCGCTTACCCCAGCGGGGATTTTGACTTTGTAGGACTCGGTGTGGGTGGATTGCCCGGTACCGCCGCACGCCGGACAGACACGGTTGCGCACCGCGCCGGTGCCGCGACACTCTTTGCACACAACCGACCGGCGCAGGGAGATGGCGCGAACGGAGCCCTGCAACGCTTCTTCCAGCGTGACCAGCAGGTCGGCTTCCACGTCATCGCCACGCTCGGTGGTTTCTTCGGTCGTGAATCCGGTGGCTCCGGCAAAACCGTGTCCACGTCCCCGAGTTCCAAACAGTTGCTCAAAAAAATCACTGAACCCGGTTCCGCCAAAATGAAATTCAGAACGCTCTTCGCGCCCCGCAGTTGATCTACCCGTTGATTCCCACCCCGAGGGCGGGCGAAAGTCAGCGCCCTGTTTCCAATGCGCGCCCAAGGCGTCGTATTTCTTGCGCTTCTCCGCATCGCTCAGGACTTCGTAAGCTTCGTTGATCTCCTTGAACTTCTCCTC
Organism: Verrucomicrobiota bacterium; assembly: GCA_031378375.1. GTDB lineage: Bacteria > Verrucomicrobiota > Verrucomicrobiia > Limisphaerales > JANNEF01 > JANNEF01. The sequence continues at coordinate 39,644 of JANNEF010000313.1, forward strand.
GGCCTGGGCCTTGTTTTTGGCCACATCGGGGTGGTATTCGCGCGCCAGTTTTCGGAACGCTTTGCGAATCTCGTCGGCGCTCGCAGAACGAGGTGCGCCGATTACTTCGTAATAATCTTTGAACCGGACGGCCATAGGATTCTGAATTGGAAATGCAGGCGGTTATGCCTTGCCTGTCAAAAACTTTGAGCCTGACTGAAGACGGGGTCAAGCGTGGTGGCGAAATTGGCCGGACAAGTGTGGAGCCAGTTGTCGGGATTGAACCGACGACCGACGGTTTACAAAACCGTTGCTCTACCACTGAGCTAAACTGGCTGTCGGCGTTTGAACGTGGCTGCTAAATTCAAACCTGACGCAGATATTTTGGCGGCTGAATTCACGATTTACAATCCTGATTTCACGCTGGCCGCCCTTCCGAAACGGATACTCGGGCCGAAAAGATTCTGGCGCAGACGCCAAGGAGGTGGGGGTAGGGAACCCCGCAGAGGAAACGATCTGTCAACCGAATCAAAGCCTCCGGCGTGTTTCCAACCGACGGACAACGACAAAGGGCAGTCAGTTGCCTCCGACTCCAATCGTGAATCCAGCTTTTTGCGCGTGCATGTTGAACTGGTTGAATGGCGATGATGTGGTCATAACCGGAGTTGTGCTGCCGGGGATTTCCTCCGGTCGCAAGATCGACCTCGAAGTGGTGCCGGCGGTCATCGCTGTTGTGCTTGGGTATGCCGACACATTCCCATCGCGGCCAGATTTACCCGACGCCAATGCCGACGGACTTAACTGCGTAGCGGCGATTATACCCGTCAGCAACAAACCGCAGACGATTACTCCCAACGCGCAGACCATGGCCGGCTTGGGGTCGTAACCGAAGCCCAGACGCTGAAACCAAGCGGCCCATCCCTGTTGGTGGTCGGCGCGGAGCCGGGCGATGACCTTCTCTGAGAAGTCATTAAAATACCGGGGCGGTGGCTGTTCATGTCGTTTCAAGGTCAGCAACTTTTGCAATGAGTTAAAATTTTCCGGTTCGGTATTCATACGTTTACTTCAAATAGTCTGAGAGATGCCCTTGCAACTGCTGCCGGGCGTAAAAAAGGCGCGACCGGACAGTGCCCACATTGGAATCCATGACTTTTCCTATTTCTTCATGCGACAGTCCCTGCACATCATGCAGAGTGACGACTAATCTGTGAACTTCTGACAGTTTCATCATCGCTGCGTTCAATTTCTCCTGCAGTTCCGCCAGGGCTGCGTCCCGGCGGGGTGTCTTGTCCGAGATCAGCGACACCAAGTCCGGGTCGTTTTCCGCATGAACGTCCAAATCGTTGAGGCTCATGTGCGTGCGATTCTTCCGTTGTTTGAGGAAGTTGATCGTCTTGTTCACGGCGATCCGGTAAACCCAGGTGTAAAAACTCGAATCACCTTTGAACGACTGTAACGCCTGGTAACCCTTGATGAACGTCTCCTGGGCCAGATCATTGGCATCTTCGTGGTTGGAGGTCATGTGGTATACCGTGGCATACACCCGCTCCTGATAGCGTCGGATCAGGTCATCGTACGCCGCCATGTCACCTCGCTGGGCGCGTTGCACGAGAACCAAATCGTTTTCTTCCACGACGACGGGCGTGACCTCCGGCGGATCCATCGCCAGCGAGGCTATCGTCGCTTTGTGGGAGACTGGTTTGTTCATCGTCAAAGTTTTCAGTTGGTTTGGCCCAACACCTCGGTTTGCTGCTCCAAATACTCAGCCAAACCCAACAAACCATTTCGGCTTTCTGATTCTGGTAAGTTACCCAACCTGTCCCGGGCCGAACGCAGGTATTCCCGAACTACCTGCCGCGACTGTTCGAGGGTGCGGTAATGACACAACAATTCCAGCAGTTGCGGAAAGCTACCTGGTTCCCACTCCCGTAACAGGGCTTGAATCCGGGATCGTTCACTCGTTCCTGCTTGCTCCAAGAGCAACAGTATTGGCAGCGTCAATTTCCCCTTTGCCAAGTCCGTGCCCAGTGACTTGCCGGCGGCGGTTTCAGAGCCGAACAGGTCCAGGCAGTCGTCATAAACTTGATAGGCCGTGCCGACGGCCAGGCCGAATTGGCGCAAGGCTGTGCGCCGGATCGCGTCCGCCCCACTCAGGTATGCGCCCAGATCGCAGGACAGAGCGAACAGTTCACCGGTTTTCATCTGTAACACTTTGAAATAATCCGAGCGGGAAAGTTCAAAAGTTTTCCGGCGCTGGGTCTGTAAAATTTCCCCCGAACAGACCGTGTTGGTGGCCGCCGCCACTGCCCGGCAGATTTCCGTGGTTGGGAAACTGGCTGCCAGTCTCAAAGCGTGGGCGAAGAGGCAGTCACCCAGCAGCACGGAAAGCTCATTCCCCCAATTGGCCGCGAGCGTCGGCCGGCCTCGACGAATTTGCGCCTCATCCATCACGTCGTCATGCACCAGCGTGGCCAGATGCACCATTTCAATGATGACGGCGACGAGCACATGCGAATCATTCAGCCTGCCGGTGGCTCCCGCGCTCAACGCGACGAGCGTCGGGCGCAACTGCTTCCCTTGCCCCGTCAGCGCATACTCTGCGTACGCGGCGATGTCCGGGTCAAAAGTGTCAACCTGTTCGGCTAAACGGCGGCTGACGGCCAAGAGGAACGGATCCGCCGAGCCTACGATCCGCTTCCACGCCAACAGGTTTTTCGGAGACAGCGCAATTGATTCAGGAGCAGCGACCGCACTGGTTTCGGTTGCCAACATGCCGGCAAAGCTACGGTCCGCGCCAAACCAAGTCAAACCGTTATCATATTATCAAGTGCCTGCGAGTTGACTCTGGGACACCGTGGATAGGGTTGGGGAGGGGAAGCGGCTCGTCTTCAGGAAGCCAGGCACAACGGCCACTGGGAAGATCTCTGGAACCCCCCGATCCCAACCAAGATGAAAAGTTGCGCCCAGACTGGTGGAGCCTAAGGGATTCGAACCCTTGACCCCCACAATGCCATTGTGGTGCTCTACCAACTGAGCTAAGACCCCAGCCAACTTGCGCCTGACGGTAGAAAGTCGCCGATAATTTGTCAAAAACTTTCTCGGAGCTTTCACGACTCAGTGTATATCCTGCGACTTGCCCCGGCGCGCGCCTGCAAGCCGCTGCAGCAACCGAACTGGCTCGGATAAAACGCTGGCCGGTACGGTTGCGACGGTGAAGCGTCGCAAACGCCATGCGCCGCCGTGTTTTGCATTTGGGGACAAACTTTCCGGGTGAAAAGTCTTGAAATATATCGGGGAAAGTGGATTCTTTCAAGGTTCATGCCCTCACACGACTTAACTGATTTGGCTTTGCCTGTCTAAACATCCGAGACCTACCCTCATGAAGATCATTGCTGTCTGGTCGCCAATGCAAGCTGTGCGGTTGCTGGTGCTCCTTTGGCCGCTCCTCGCGCCGGGACAAGCCGCGTTCGCCATCCCCGCCATCTCGACGCAGCCCACCAACCAGTCTGTGACCTCCGGAGCAAGTGCGAGCTTCACCGTGGCCGCCAACGGCTCCAGCTTGACTTACCAGTGGCGGCATAATGACGCGAACCTCCCGCAGGCGACCAACGCCATCCTCTCGCTGACAAGTGTCCAAGTCCGTGACGCCGGCGCCTACGCCGTGGAAGTCCGCGACAATTCCGGCGCGGTCACCAGTCAGGTGGCGGTTCTGACGATTGATGCGCACCTGACGTTCAAAGTCACCGGCCTCGCCACGAACGGCTTCATCGCGTTTGAACACAGTGGACTCACTGGCGACGACCGCGGCGGCATCGCCGTCTCCGGCACGCAGGTTTTTTACACCGGCGACAACAGCACGGCGCGGTGGAACATCGAGTATCTGAACGGCGGCACCACACTCTCGACGCGCTTCGATGCGTTGGTGAGTGACCTCCGGACCGCCACCGTCTATTCGCTGGCCAACGGCACCACGGCGCTCACCTCGCCGGGTGGCACCGCGAATTCGCTGCTGGAACACAACGGCGCGACCGGGGCGCTCACGGGCAATCGGATCGACCTCTCCGCCAGCATCGCGCTGAATAACAACCAGAACATCGGTATCTTCGCCGGGTTCGGGCGAATTGTGCTCCACGATGGGACGCGCGCCTATGACGTCGCGTTGCCTTCAGGAGTGGTGACGGACCTGGGCGAGGTGTTCATTCCGCAGCACGCCAACACCGAAAACTGGGCCTACTGGGGTCTGGCCGAATACATCGGCGGCGCGATTCACCTCGTTTACGTGCGCGACAACCAAAGTATCGTGCGCACACGCGTGACAGACGGGGCCACCAGCGTGGCCGCGAGTTTCGAAAACCTTTCCGACATGGCGGCAATTTCCTTCTCCGTCGCTTTCAGCCGCTGGTTTTTCCACCACGAAGGCACTTCTCAGTTCAACTCCGCCGACGAAACCATCGGTTCCGCCAAGGCGTTCTACACGACCAACCCCGGCTACCCGGCCATTCTCCGTGAACCGCAGGGCCAATCCTCTTTTCCCGGCGGCACCGTCACGTTCACGGTCCTCGCCACCGGCGGCGAGCCGTTGACTTATCAGTGGCGGGTCAACGGCCAAGCCATCGCCGGCGTCAACGGCCCGACACTCATGCTCACTAACATTCAGCCCGGCGACGCAGGCAATTACGACGTCGAAGTCAGCAACGCCTTCGGTGCCGTCACAAGCCTGGAGGCGGTGTTGCAGGTGTTCACCGTGCCCACCATCGTGGCGGACCCTTCGGGCCAGGCCACGTATCCGGGAGGCAGCGCCTCGTTCAGTGTGTCGGTTGTCGGTGCGCCGCCGCTCAGCTATCAATGGCGCTACAACGGTACCAGTATTAACGGTGCCACCAACGACACGCTGTCCCTCTCAAACATCGCGCCCGCGAGTGCCGGTAACTACAGCGTGCGCGTGAGCAACACTTACGGCAGCGCCACCAGTGCGGATGCGACGCTGGACGTGATTACGGTTCCGTTCGTTCTGATCGATCCGCAGGGGCAGACGGTGGCGCAAGGCGCTGCCGCGACGTTTTCCGTGCTCGCCGACGGCGCTCCACCGCTGCGCTATCAATGGTTCTTCAACAACGCCACAATCGCGGGTGCTACCAACGACACGCTGCTGCTGACCAATGTGACCCCCGCCCTGGCCGGACTCTATGGCGTGCGCGTCACCAACATTTATGGAGCGACCACCAGCGCGGTTGCCGTGCTGACGGTGCTGGGTGCGCCGGAAATTCTCACGCAGCCGGCGAGCCAGTCGGTGTTTCCCGGACAGAGCACGTCCTTCTCGGTCTCTGTGTCGGGCGCGACGCCCTTGCGTTTCCAATGGCTGCTCAACGGCAACATCGTCACCAACGCCACCAGCGCCACGCTCAATCTGAACAATATCCAGACCAACCAGGCGGGCCTCTACAGCGTGCGCGTGACCAACCAGTTCGGCGCGGTGATCAGTTCCAGCGCACTGCTGACGGTCATCTTTTTCGAGGACGACGGCTCGGTCTTCCGCATTGCCAGCCTGCAGACCAACAACCCGCGCACGGCCCTCACCGGTCCAATCCTGGGCGGGAACTACGAGCGCGGTCCCATTGCCGTTTCAGCGAGCAATGTTTTTTTCTCGGGTCCCACCTTCTCCGCCCGGGCCAACGCCGAAACCCTCACCGGACTCGCTTCCGTCGGGCGATACTACGGCGGCCTCTGCGCCAACCTGCGCACCGAAAATGTTTATGCGCTGGGTAACGGCACCAATGTCATCGGCGAAGGCGGTGGCACCGTCACCACGCTGCTGGAGTTGAACGGACTCACCGGTGCCCTCACGAACCGGAGCGTCACCCTGTCCTCCTCCATTCCGGCCACGGAATCCGGCGGCCAGGTCGGCATCTATTCCGGCTATGATCGGATTGTCATCCACAACGGCTCGCGCGTGTACAACATCGCGCTGCCGTCCGGTACGGTGTCGGATTTTGGACCGCTGAGTTCGCCGACGCATCCGTTTTCGTTCGGCTGGGCGTATGGCGGCATCGCCGAGCACTTCGGTGGCGTCGTGCATCTCGTTTATGCGCAAAACAGTACCACCATCGTCCGTCGCAGCGTGGCCACGGGGACGATTACCACGGTCACTAATTTCTTGAACCTTTCCCCGTACATGAACGCCCTGGGCGCTTCCATCGCGCGCGGCCGTTGGTACTTTCATCACCTGCTCGCATCGCAGTTTGGCAACAACAATAACGACAACAACCTCCTCGGCTACGCTCCGGCGACTTTCACCATCAACTCCGGTCAGAACATCGATCACTTTGACTTCGCTCCGATTAACGCCCTCCAGGTCGTCAATGTTCCCTTCACGGTGACCCTGACCGCGCGGACGACCGGTGGAACGCTCGCCAGCAACTACACGGGCACCGCGTTTCTGACCGGTCGGCACATCACCAGTGGCGCCCTGGTCTCGATTTCACCCGCCTCCGTCACCCTCACCAACGGTGTCGCCACCGGCCCTGTCACCGTCTCGGTCGGTTCGCCTGGCATGACGCTGCGCGCCGACGACCGTAACGGCAACCTCGGTGCCAGCGCGCCGTTCTCCGTCAGCCCGCTGAACGATCTCGTCGTCAGCGTCACGGATGCGCCGGACCCGGTTCTGCTCGGCTCCAACCTCACCTACGTTGTCACCGTCACGAATATCGGCCCCACCACCGCCACGGCCGTGACGATCACGAACACGCTGCCACCCACGGTCACCCTTGTTTCCGTCGCCACCACGCAAGGCAGTTGCACCACCAACGGGAACGTCATCCGCTGCGCGCTTGGCTCCGTCGCGACCGGTGCCACCGTCACCATTGTCGTCGTCCCGCCCGCGCCAGGCCTCATCACCAACCGCGTGGCCATCGGGCGCGGCGAAAGCGATCCCAACGCGGCCAACAACGCCGCGACCAATGTCACCACGGTCACGTTGCCCGCGTTGTTCGTCAGTGGCGCGACCGTCGCCGAAGGTAATAGCGGGACCAATGCCCTGCTGTTTACTGTGAGTTTGGATCCCGCCGCGACCAACACTGTCACCGTCAATTATGCCACCGCCAACGGCACCGCCATTTCAGCCGGTGCCAACGCCGACTACGTTTCCATCTCCGGGCAACTGACTTTCCTCGCGGGCGAAACCAACAAAACCATCAGCGTCAGCATCCGCGGCGACACCACGTTCGAAACCAACGAAACGTTCTTCGTCAACCTGAGCAATCCCGTCAACGCCACGACCAACAACAACCAGGCCAACGGCCTGATTCTGAACGACGACCAACCGCCGACCGTCAGCGTGACGGATGTGACGATCACGGAAGGTAACTCGGGCACGAACAACGCCGTGTTCCGCGTGGGGCTGTCCGCCACCTCCGGCGTGGGCATCCAGGTGCCTTACTCCACCGCCAACGGCACCGCCCGGTCTGTCACCGATTATATCGCGCGCAGCGGTGTGCTGAACTTCACGCCGAACACCGCCACGCTGACGCAGACGCTGACCATCTCGGTGCTGGGCGACACGGTGGTTGAGCCGAACGAGGTTTTTTACCTGAACCTGCTGGGCGCGACCAATGCCACGCTCATGAACACGCAGGGTGTCTGCACGATTCTCGCCGATGACGGCATCGGCGTGGTGGAACATTTTGTCTTTGACCCGGTCGCGTCGCCGCAGCGCACCAACGAGCCATTCACGGTCACGGTGACGGCGAAGGATGTGTTTGAGACGACCATCAGCAATTTCACCGGGACGGTCACGCTCTCCGGTCTGTTCGGTACGCCGCCGGTGCAGGACCGGATCGTGGGCGACCTGGCGGCGACCAACACTGGCACGGGCGACTACACTCTCGGTTTCGCGTTCACGCCGACGAATGACCTGCGCGTAACGCATGTGCGGCACTATTCCGGCACAAAAGTTTCCATCTGGACCAGCGGGGGTGCGCTGCTGGCCAGCCGGAACGTGACCAGCACGCCGGGCACCTGGGTAGAGACACCACTGACTGAACCGCTGCTGCTGCCGGCGGGCAGCACTTACGTCGTGGCGGCCTATACGGGTGGCGGCAGCGGCAGTTATTTCTTCGAAACCAATCCGACGACCAATTTCAACCACGGCTTGCTTGGGAGAAACCTTTTCAATTCCGGCGACACCTTTCCCACCCAAGAACCGGGCGCTCTTTTCCTGGTGGATTTGGTTTACGAAACAGGCGCGCCGCCGGCGCCGGTGCCGGTGTCGCCAACTATGTCAGGCAATTTTGTGGACGGCGTCTGGACCGGCGTCATCGCGGTGGAGCAGGCCAGGACCAACATGCAGTTAAGGGCGACGGACGCGGCGCAGCACACGGGCCTCAGCAATCCCTTCGACGCGGTGCCGGTCACCGTCGTTTTGCCCGCGCTGGCCATCAGTGGGGCGACCTTGGCTGAAGGCAACAGCGGGACCAATGACCTGATGTTCACCGTGAGTTTGGATCCCGCTTCGGCGAACACCGTCATCGTCAATTATGCCACCGCCAACGGCACGGCGCTCTCAGCGGGTGCCAATGCCGACTACGTTTCCACTTCCGGGCAATTGACCTTCCTCGCGGGCGAAACCAACAAGACCATCAGCGTCGGCATCCGCGGTGACACCACGTACGAAACCAACGAAACGTTTTTCGTCAACCTGAGTAACCCTGTTAACGCCACGACCAACAACAGTCAGGGCATCGGCCTGATACTGAACGACGACCAACCGCCGACCGTCAGCGTGACGGACGTGACGATCACGGAAGGCAATTCGGGGACCAATAACGCGGTGTTCCGCGTGGGCTTGTCCGCCACCTCCGGCGTGGGCATCCAGGTGCCCTACGCCACCGCCAACGGCACCGCCGTGGCCGGCAGCGATTACATCGCGCGCAGCGGCGTGCTCAACTTCACGCCAAACACCGCCACGCTGACGCAGACACTGACCATCTCGGTGCTGGGCGACACGGTGGTTGAGCCGAACGAGGTCTTCTACCTAATCCTGCTCGGCGCGACCAACGCCACGCTCATGAACACGCAGGGTGTCTGTACGATTCTCGCCGATGACGGCATCGGCGTGCTGGACCATTTCGTCTTTGACCCGATCGCGTCGCCCCAGCCGGCCTACACGCCGTTCGCGATCACGGTGACGGCGAAGGACGTTTCCGAGACGACGATCAGCAATTTCACCGGAACGGTTTCGCTGTCCGGGTTGGTCGGCTCGCCTTCGGTGCCCGTGCCGGTGTTGCCGACGGTGTCGGCCAATTTTGTGGCGGGCGTCTGGACCGGCGTCATCGCGGTGGAACAGGTCGCAACCAACCTGCAGTTACAGGCCACGGACGCGGCGCAACACACGGGCCTCAGCAATCCTTTCGACGCCGTCTCTGGATCAGACGCGGATCTTTCGCTCGCGGTTGTTGCGGCCCCCAGCCCGGCCCCGTTCACGAGCAACGTGACGTTCGCTGTGACGATCACCAATCGCGGGCCACACGATGCTTCGAGCGTGATTCTGTCCAACCAACTGCCCGTCGGCGCGGCATTGCTTTCCGTCCAATTCAGTCAGGGCGGTTGCACCAATGGCAACGGGTGGATTAGCTGCGATCTGGGCAGCCTGACCAACGGTGGCGGCGCCACGGTTTCCTTCGCCGTCCAACCGGCGGCATCCGGCACGCTCTCGAACTTCGTCGCCATCACCGCCGTGGAGCCGGACTCCGCTCCCGGCAACAATGCCGCCGCGACGCTCGTCACCGTCTGCACCGACTGCGATGGCGACGGATTGCCCAACGACTGGGAATGGCTCTACGGATTGAACGCCATGGATTCCGCCGACGCCGCGTGGGACGGCGACAACGACGGCGCGTTGAACTGGGAAGAGTACGTGGCTGGCACCAGCCCGGTTGATGCCGCGAGTGTGCTGCGCATTGTCCGCATCCAACGCAGCGGTGCCGACGTGGAGATCGCCTTCGACGCTGTGGCGGGGAAACGCTACCGCCTGGAGCGCTTGGATGGCATGGCTGGCGCCGCCTGGTCGGGCATGGTGGATTTTCGCGTCAGTCAAAAAACCACCGTTGAGTTACTCGACACCGGTGCCGCCGGCCACCTCTCCCGCTTCTACCGCATCCGCGTGCTGCCGTGAGCGCACGGTCTGCTGACGCCGGACTCAAGCGCCCGTTGGCTTCTTGATTTCCTTCAACTGCTGGAATTCCGGTTTCGCGCTGTAATACTTGTCGAGCGGATAGCAGCCGCTGATCAATCCGTTGCGGGGCGCAGTGGTGCAATCGCTGAACGTGCGGCAAATCAGCTTCGGAGTGACTGCGCCATCTGCCACCGCGTCCGCAAACAGGTCCGGATACGACAGCACCATCCGACCGAGACCGACCAGGTCCGTCCAGCCGGAGCGCAGGACGGATTGCGCGACGTGCGGCAGATACTCCTGCAAATAACTGTAAGCCGTGCCGATCAGCGCGAGGCCCGGCGGTGCCTTGGCCTTGAGTTGGCGCACGACGTTGATCTGCCGCGCCACGTCAATGAGCGGATCGTGCGCGGGCTGGTAGCCGTCGCTCGGCGGGTACGCCGCCGGCCGCTGGAGGTGGGGATTATAGTAAGGCGAACCGGCGCTGACATTCAGAAGCTTGACGCCGAGCCGCGCGCACAATTCCACGAACTGGAAGGTCTCGGCAAGGTCCGGCTCGACCGGATGGTTTTGGTTCACCCCGAAGGCGAAGCGATACGGCAGGCATTGTGAAAAATCCTCCGGCACGCCCGGCCCCGGCTTGCCGGGCTGCGAGAGTGCCGGGTCCGGCTTGAACGGGACGAAGTCAAACGCGCTCAACCGCACGCCCAGTTCGATCCGGTTGCCGCTCGCGCGAATGCCGGAAACGATCTCGCGCAGGATGCGCGTCCGATTCTCGAAGGAGCCGCCGTATTTGCCGGGCCGAGTGAAGGCGCTCAGGAACTCGTGCAGCAGGTAGCCGTGGCAGTGCTTGATGTCCACGAAGTCCGCGCCGGCGTCCCATGCAACCTTCGCCGCCGCGACGTAACACTCGACGAGTCGCTCGATCTCGCCGTCCGAGAAGACCTGCGCGTCGCTCGTCACGTTGAATTTCCGGTCAAGGATCGGATGCCGGTAGGCGACACGCGGCTCCATGCGCTTCTTGTCGGTGGGCTTGCAGAACCGGCCCGAGTGCGTCAGTTGAAATCCAATCACCAGATCGTCGGCCCCGCCAAACCGCTCGCGGTGCGCCCGCACGAGCGTCTCGCGCAGCCCGGCCAGCCCTGCCAGGTTCGTGTCGTTGATGATGAGTTGATTGGGGTTCGCGCGTCCGTCCGGCCGCACGGCCATCGCTTCGCCGCCGTAAATCAGCTTCGCGCCGCTTTCGCCAAATCGCTGCCAGCGCCGCCGGACTTCGTCGGTGACGCCGCCTGTCGTGGTGGCGTCCCATCCTTCCATCGGATGGATCGCGCAACGGTTGCCAATGGTCTTTCCGTTGATCGTCACACCGGGAACCGGCTGCGCCAGCGGAGAACTGGCGCCGGCGACAATCTGATCGTCGCACGGCAAGTCCAGTCCCAGGCCGGCGACATGCTGGCGAAAATCCGCCACGGTCTTGAGCGACGGAATCCGCGTAAGTTTGAAGGTGTCGGGCATAGCGAGTCAGTGCAACGGGCCCGCCGATGACACCACTGACGCCAGCCCCGGTCAAGCCACGTGCCCGCGCCGAAATCTTTGCGCTTTGGAGGGTCGCGGTTCCGTGCTACTGTTCGCGCGTATGCCAAACTCCGCCGATGCCTTGCGCCGCTGGCTGGGGATGTTTTGTCTGGCGATGGCAGCCGGCATGTTGATTTGGGGCCGGACGGTGTTGCAGCCCCATCTGACCGGCGTGGGGTTTGTGTGCTACTGGCTGGGATGCTTCACCTTCACCTTCGCGGCCATTTTCGTCGCCATGCTGGACTTGCGCACCCTGCGCCGGCGGGCGCAGGAACAACACCGGGAGTTGATTCGCCGGACGTTGGACGAAACCACCGCGTCCGCCCGGCGCGAAAGCGATCCGTCGGAGCATTGATCCGCCGCACCGGCACGCGATTTTTCCGGTGTTACCTCACGATTTGAATTGATTTCTTTCCGCCGCCCTGTCAGGCTGCCGCCATCTCAGGAGTATGCAGACCATTGTCAAAACTGCGGGCGCAACTCTGCCGGACAACCAACGGTTGGCCTTGATCAGCCTCCTGGTGGACGAGGACCCGGCGATTTACCAGATGGTGCGGCGTCGCCTGCTCGCTTACGGCCAGGCCGCCTGCGAATGGCTCCGCCCCCACATGTTGAGCAACGACCCGTTGATGCGGCGCCGGGCGCTGGAAATCGTCCACCACCTTTCGCGCGCGGCCAGCGACGGGGATTTTCTGGAGTACTGCCTGAACCACGGCGAGGAACTTGACCTGGAGTGCGCCGTGGGACTGCTGTCCCAAACGCAGTATCCCGACATCCAAACCGAGGCCTACCAGGCGCTCTACGATGTCTGGGCCGCCGATCTGCGGGAGCGCATGGATGTGTCGGCCGGCGCGGAGAAAAACCTGGCCGCCATCAACCAGTATCTTTTTGGCGAACTGGGTTTCGCGGGCACTGAACAGTTCGTCTATAACCCCGAAAGCTCGTATCTCAACCGGGTGGTGGACCGCCGCGTTGGCAACCCGATCAGCCTGTGCGCCATCTACCTGTTCCTCAGCCGGCGGCTGTGTCTCCCCATCACCGGCATCGGCCTGCCGGGCCATTTCCTGTGCCGCTATCAATCCGCCACCCGGGAGATCTACATTGACGCCTTCAACCGGGGCCGCTTCTGGACCAAGGCCGATTGCGTGAAATACCTTCAGCAAAACAACTACGGCCTGCAGGAAGGCTACCTCGCGCCGGTGACGCCCCGCCGGATGTTGCTCCGCATGTGCTCCAACCTGCATCAAACCTACTCGCGCCTCGAAATGATCGAGGAGGCGACGCGGCTCCAGCGTTATCTGGTGGCGCTGGCGAGATAGGAAGCGCGCCGGGCGTGATTCGGACCTGAGTGCGTCACGTTCCGTTGCGTGGCATTCGTAGAGTGCCACGACCGGCCACAAAAACTCGTGTTCACATCATCTCGCCAAGCTGTATCCAGGCGCTGCGACCGGAGACCGGTCGCGCTCTTATCGAAGCATTACGGCTAGGGTAGTTTCCAGCCGCGCGCTCCGCCTTCTTGATCGCGGCTACGCCGTGGAGTCAGCGGGAGGTAGGCTCAAAGGCCCGCGTTCACTTCTGCCCGGCCTCAATCGAATCGAACAAACTCTCCAGGTTGTTCAGCGGCGCGTCCCGGCGGGGGCCGGGGTTGAGCGTCTGGCGCAGGTAATCAATCGCCTCCGGGATGCCGCGGATGGACTTGGGCATGGTCGCGCCGCAGGCGTTGGCGTGGCCGCCGCCCTGGAGTTTCTCGGCCACCTTGAGCGCCTCGCCGTTGCGGCTGCGCAGGCTGGCGATGACCACGCCGTTGGCGCGCCGAAACAGCGTGAGCAACACCGGGTAGGGCGTGGCCTGCTTCTCGAGCAGTTGATGAACAATCAGATTGTTGTTGCCCAGGATGGTGTCCACGAAGCCGATGGTCGGACTGAGGGCGACGACGTTCTTCCGGCTCCACTCGAACCCCAGCGGGTCTTCCACGCGCCGTTTGACGGCCATCACTTCGAGCAGCGGATGGTCGAGCAGTTTTTCGATCTGCCCGTTCAGGAGCGAATGCAGATTCCAGAAGCCATAAACTTTCACGAGGTTCGCGTAATCATTCGCCAGCGTGAACTCCGGGTCGTCTTCGAGGAACAGGTCGGAGACGTTGTTCAGATGCACCAGCCGGTCCAGCTCCGGGGAGGTCAGCTCGTGGTCGCGGCACACGTCGTAACACAGCCGGCCGGCGGACTTGGTCAAATCGTGGATGAACTGCGCCTTCTTCGGTTGCACCTCGGTCGCGTGATGGTCAATCACCAGCCAGTTCGGCCGGTCCAGCCGCGCCTCGAAGCTGAGGTCGCACACCCACGCGGCGGCTTCGCGCGGCTCGCGCTGACGCCAGGTGTGGTAATGGTGCGCTTCGAGCCGCACGTCCACGTCGTAGAGTTTCCGCGCCAACCGGCGCAACAGAACGCCGGACACCAGCCCGTCGAGATCGCTCTCGTGGGTGAGGATTACATCGGGCTTGGGCAGCGAAATCATGCGGTGAAGCTAAGGCAGTGCGCGGAACGTGGCTAGTTTTAACCTGAATTCCGAAACAGCCAGTGAGCGAAACCGCGCCGGTGCGCCCGGAGCGCGGCGTTCACGCCGCCTCAACATGCGAGCGGAAAAGCTCATGATTCGGCCACCGAGTTGGGGACGTCGAGGCGGCCTGAAGGCCGCGCGCCTGCTCCCGTCCTGCCGCCAACTTCGGAGTTTTGGTTTAAGCGCCTGTTTGAATTGTGCACCGGAGCGGGCGCCTCGCCCGCCGTGCGTTCTGCGGGCGAGGCGCCCGCAGGACTATCGCTGGCGGGGGCGCCAGCGCCACTGGTCAGGAAGCGGACTTGCGCGCCACGCGGCGGGCGAAACTCTCCACGCGGATGACGGCGCGCTTGTGTTGGCCGCGCGCGATGATCTCGTGCTCGTCGCGCGCCTCGACGTGGAAGGTGATTTGCGCGCCCTCCGCGTGGACGACTCGCGCGGTGCAGGTCACGGTCTGGCCAAGTGGCGTCGGCGCGAGGTGGCGCAGGTCTATCTCCGCGCCCACGGTGCGCTCGCCGGCTTCGAGGAACGGCAGCAACGCCTCGCGCGCCGTCCGCTCCAACAGGCCGATGAGCCGGGGCGTGCTCAACACGGCGGGCATTCCGTCCGTGGCGAAATCAATCACATGCTCCGGGCCGACGATGAATTTCAACTCGCCCGCCGTGCCGATCTTCGGTCGCGCTTTCATGACGTTCGCTCAACTTTGCCGGCAGCCCATCGTGAGCAGCACGTTGGCCCAGAGCGACTGGTCGGCGGTCTGGATCGTCAACACATGATCGGGCGAGGCGACGGCTTCGTAGAAATCCCACTTCTGGATCGGCTCCAGTTTGAGTTTTAGCCGCGCCTGCTTGATCACCTGGCGGTATTCGTGCCACACCGGCGGCTCGCCTTCGCGCGCGTAAGGATCGTCGGCGGGGATGCCCATCGTGTTTACGGCGTCCACCGGCGCGGCGCTCAACACGGCGCGCAGCACTTGCGCCACGGTCACGATGCCGGGCGCGAGGTTCAGGCAGACGAGTTGCGCGTTCGGACCTTTCTTGGTCGAGGCGGGGTAGTTGCCGTCGGCGATGAGAATCTTCGCGTGATGCCCGGCGCGGCCGAGGATTTCGTTGATCTGCGGGTGAAGGAGTTCGTGCTTGAGCATGTGCCGGAGTAATCAGTGGGTCAGTAATCAGTGAACCAGTTGTCAGTCGTCACGGGCGGGGGAAGAATTTGCGGAAGCTCTCGATGGTTTGCTTTGCCGCCGTTGCGGAGTCGGGCAGCGGCAGCGCCTCCGCCGAGAGGAAGCCGGCGTAGCCGATGTCGCGCAACGCCCGTGCCACGGCGGCGACATCCGTGTGGCCGAAGCCGATCGCGCGCCGGTTGCTGTCCACGAAATGGATGTGGCCGATGTGCGGGCCGCCGGCGCGCAGGGCGTCGGCCACGGACGCCTCCTCGATGTTCATGTGGAACAGGTCGCTCAGGAGCTTCACGTTTTTCGTCTGGAGCGTGCCGAGGAAGGCGACGGCATCGGCGGTGACGTTGAGCAGGTTGGTTTCAAAGCGGTTCAACGGCTCGTACAGCAACGCCACGCCGTGAGCCTGCGCGCGCGGGGCCAGCAGTTCCAACGCTTCGCGCAACCAGTCCAGCGCCTGCTCGCGGGAGACGCCGCCCTCGAAGCGCCCCTGCATGGAGCCGATGATCGCGGGAGCGCCGAAGCCGCCGGCCAGATCAATGACGCTGCCGATGAATTCCCGCGCGGCGCGGCGCACCGCCGCATCGGCATCGGTGAGGCGTAACTTGTGGACGACCCAGCCCGCGCCCGTGCCCATCGCGGCGAGCTTGAGGCGGTGTTGCGCGAGCAAAGCTTTCAGTTGGGGCGCGTCAAATGTTTCGACGGCGCGGGGAAACACTTCCACCGCGTCAAATCCGAGCGCGGCGGCCTGCGCGCAGCCGGCGGCGAGGTCGTCCCAGAAGACGAACGGCCCACCGCGCGCTTCGGGCACGAGGGAAATGGTGACGGCGGATTGAATCATGGCGTGGTTCAGGGCAGGACGATGACCGGGCGGCAGAACGCGCCGGTGTGGCCTTTCAAGTTGATGGGCAGGCTCCAGAATTGAAACGGCTGCGGCAGCGCGAAAACTTCCTCCGGGAAAAACAGTTCCTCGACGATCCACACGCCGGCTTTCAACAGCACCTCGTGCGTGAGCGAATTCATCGGGTCGCGCGAGCCGGCGATGGAGTAGTGGTCAATTCCGACCGCGCGGATTTTCTGTTCGACGAACCACTCCGCGCCGTCGGGCGAAAGATAGGGCGGATGGTAAAGCCACTCGTCGGACTTCGCGCGCTTGTTGCCCCAGCCGGTGGCGAGCAGGACGATGTGGTCCTCCAGCGGTCGGTCGCGCAACCGCTGGCTCAAGATCGTGGACGTGAGCGGCTGGTCGGGGCGCGCGTCGCGGAAGTCGGCGAGGACGGCGGGGCCGGCGAACTTTTCCAGCGGGATTTGATCGAGGTTCGCGCCGCCGGCCAGCTTGTGATACGGCGCGTCCACATGGCTGCCGGTGTGGCTGGCGAGCGTGAGCAACTCAACGCGCCAGCCGTCCTTCGGATGGTCGGCGATGATTTCCGATTTGACGGGCGGATGCGCCGGGCAGTTCGGGCAGTCGTGGTAAAGCGGCTGTGAGAGGTCAATGAGTTTCACGGCGGGCAGGGCAGGGGACGGGTCAGTTCTCCAGCGCCTTGGGCGGGCCGAGAATGACCGACGCGATGATGGCCGACTGAAGGGATTGTCGCTGGCGCACGAGCGCGCGGGCCTGGGCGATTTGCGGACGGTTCGCGATTGCTCGCGACTGCGGGGAGCAATGAGTGACCATCCCGGTCCGATGGCCCAGGTGTTCGGCCGCCTGCTCATCAATCTGGCTGGCGCGGTGGTGGGCGGCGGCGGCTTCCGCCATCGCGCCGCGGGCGCGCATCCGCTCCGCCACCCGGTCGTCAATCGTGCTGCCGCGCAAGTATGCCTGGGCGGATTCCGTCAACGTCGGCATGTGGACGGGCAATCCCTCATCCTCCTCGTTCACTTCCGGAACGGTCACGCGCGACGGGCGGGGAACCGGCGGCGGCGGCGCGACGGCGCGCGGTGATGGGGCGGGCCGGGGCTTCTCCTGAACGATCACGGGCGGTGGCCGGGGCGCGGACTCGGTTTCGCCACCTTCGAGGATGCGTCGCAATTCCTCCTCCCACTTCGCCGCCTTGGTGGGGCGCGGCTTCTGGTCCAGCGGCGGCGCGGGATCGGCGCCGGTCTCGTCGGGTTGCTGACGGTTCTTCAGCCAGTTGGAGATCACGCCGATGCCGAGGAAAACCAGCAGCGTGACGATTGATTCCCAACCCGCGGCGGCGAAGAACAGTGTCATGTGTCGGCTCCTAACTCGCAGGCGGCTTGCCCGCAGCTCCGCCGGCGGTTCCACCCGCGCCGCCCGTGCCGCCGCCGGCGATGCTGTCCCTCATGCCGGTGTCGGCCTGCATGTTCTTCATGCGATAGTAATCCATGATGCCCAGGTTGCCGGAGCGGAACGCCTCGGCCATCGCCATCGGCACCTGCGCCTCCGCTTCCACCACGCGCGCGCGCATCTCCTGCACGCGCGCGAGCATTTCCTGTTCGACGGCCACCGCCGCCGCGCGCCGCACTTCCGCGTGCGCCTGCGCGATGAGCTTGTTCGCCTCGGCCTGCTCGGCCTGCAACTTCGCGCCCACGTTTTCGCCCACGTCCACGTCGGCGATGTCTATGGAAAGAATTTCAAACGCGGTGTTCGAGTCGAGCGCCTTGTCGAGCACCGTCTTGGAAATGCGGTCGGGGTTTTCCAGCACGTCCTTGTAACTGTTCGCCGAGCCGATGTGGTGACGATGCCCTCGCCCACGCGCGCGATGATCGTCTCCTCCGTCGCGCCGCCGACGAAGCGGTCGAGGTTCGTGCGCACGGTGACGCGCGCCTTGGCCTTGATGACGATGCCGTCCTTGGCCACGGCGTCTATGGTGATCTTGCCCGACGCGGGATTCGGGCAGTCAATGACCTTGGGGTTGACGGAGGTGCGCACGGCTTCGATGACCGTCTTGCCCGTGCCCTTGGTCGCGAGGTCAATCGCGCACGCGCGGTCGAAGTCCAGGTGAATGCTCGCCTTCTGCGCGTTGATGAGCGACATGACCACCATCTCGACGTTGCCGCCGGCCATGTAATGCGCGGACAAATCATCAATGGTGATCAGCCGCAACTGTTGCGACGTCTGGTCCTTCACGCGCAGGCCGGACTTCACGCCCGTGATGCGGCTGTCCACGATGAGCGCCACCGGGATGCGCTGCAAACGCAGCGCGACCAGTTCGGTGAACTTCACGCGCGCGCCCGACGTGAGCGCGCGTACCCAGATCATGCCGAAGTTCAGGAAGATGATCGCGAAGATGAACGCCCCCAGTGCCAGCGCCCCCCAGAGGATGAGTGTGATGAGGTTGCCGCTGGTTGTCGCCTGTGCGAATAACGTGTCGAATGAGTTCATGTTTTGTTTTGATTGTTTGGTTCCCGCAAGTTTGCCGCTCCCTCCGTCTGCGTCCGCACCACGACGCGCAAGCCCTCGATGCCGACGACTTTGATCGCCGTGCCGCGCTCGATCAGGCCGCCCTCCGTCACCACGTCCACCCGTTTGCCGCCGATGATCGCCGTGCCTGACGGGCGCAAGTTCGAGTGCGCCACGCCCGTTTGGTGCAGCAATTCCGGCTGGTCCGTCCCGATGCTCCCGACCTCCCGTTGCGATACCAGCACGCGGCCCATCGGGCTGTCGGGGAAGAATTTGATCCACGCGCAGAACCCGCCAGTCAGCCCCGCAATCACGGCGAACAAGATCCAGTTGCCCGTGCGCAGGCCGAACTCCACGTAACCGAACGCGACCCCGGCCACCAGGCAGCCGAAACCCACTATGCCCGCAATCATTCCCGGCAGGACTGTCTCCAGGAGCAGCAGCACGACGCCCGCGACCAAGAGTGTGACGACCAATGCCATGTGGCGAGGGTATGAAGCCCCCGCGCGGGCGCAAGTAAAAAGGGCGGCGGGAAATTATTCAGCCGACCCGCTGCGGCGCGTGTCGCCGCTTCAAGGCGCCTTCTGCTCAGGCGTGCCCAAGTTCAGCTTGTCGAAGTCCATCTCGAGGAATTCCATCAACTCGGGGCCAAGTCCCGCCTTCTCGGCGGCGCCGGGTGGAAGGATGCCCTTCAAGCCGTTGGCGGTTTGCTCGTTGAAGGCGTCGCGCCGGTGCTCCCAGGCTTCTTCGAGCTTCGGGTCGGTCGGCTCCTCGGCGGAGTTGAGTTCCTGTTGATTCATCACGATGCCGCGCTGGCGCATGAATTCCTGGACCTGCGCCGCCTGCGGGTCCGTCAGGCCGGCCGCCTGCTGGAGCATGCTGCTGAAGAAACGCCCGTACTCGTCCGGGTTGTCCTGGAAGGCGGTGATTTGCGGCAGCGCGCCCAGCAACTTGGCGTGATCGCGTTGCAGCTCCAGGAGCCGGCGCTTCTCCTCCGGGGAAAGCGTGTTGCGGTCGCGGCCCGCCAGCGCCGACAACTCGCCCATCGCCGGCAGGAAGACGCCCGCGCGCTTGCCGATGTCCTCCACCTTGCCCAGCGAGACCACCACATTGGTTTCCAACGGCGCCACCTGCTCGCGGAGCGCGGCGGCCTCGGCTTCGGCGACCTGGCGGGCGCGCTGTTCCTCGGCCAGCCGCCCTTTGAGTTTCGACACCTCCGCGCTGCGTTCGGGCGCGGGCGTTGCCAGGGCCTCCACGGTGCGGGTCTCGACTGGCGGTTCGGCGGGCGAGCCGGGCGGTTCCGCGTGGCGGGGACGCAATGTTTGCACGAGCAGGACGATGGCGCCGAGGACACCGATTCCGACGATGGTTTTGGTGATGGTGGATGACATGTTTCGTGATGTTGTGATGAAGTTAGTTAATCGGAAGATCGGGCCGACTGGTTGCCCTCTGGTTTGTGGCGCGGCAGCGTCATGCGATGAACAACGTGACAAACGACAGCAGCAGACCCAAGGCGACCAGGCCGGAAACAATCCGGTGTGTTGTCAGGACGCCCGCACTGTCGCCGTCCGACTCGTCGCCCGTTTTTCGGCGCGCAAGGAAACTGGACGGCAACCCAAACAGCATCCATCCGCCAAATGTCGCGGGGAAATAGAAGAAGGTGATGAGCATCCCGCCTTGATCGTGAAATGTGCCCGCCGGCCGGGTGAGAATCCAAGCCCACACGCCGAGCGTAAACAGCATGGACATTGCCGCGAGAGTCATCGCGATTCGAGACCGGGTGCGAGTGGTCATACGTGCAATTGGCTGTGTGAATAGGCGGCTGTCGAGTCGCGACGCGACCGGTGCGAAGACTCCGGCGACGGGTTGATCAGAAAGTTTTTCATGTCCACCTCAAATTCCGTCCGAGCGCCGGCAAATCACACGATTGCCATGCAGTCCCACGATGTATCTGCGGTATTTCCTTCCGTTTACGAAGGACACGGTTCCTTCATTGGGGTTGAAACTCCAGCGGACGAAATATTTGTCGGGCGTTCCGTCCGGAGCTTTGCTGGGAGGCTGATCCACGCGCGTGGGTTGCCACAGGTTCACGGCGCTACTCTCCATGTTCATTGTTTGACGGGCTTTGGAAAGGGCCAGTTCCTCGGTCAGAAAAGGCGGCGCTGGCTCGACGGAAAAAATGTGATCCGGCCCGGACCGCGGCGCGACCGTGAGGATGCAGCCACTCATTAAGAGGAGCAGCACCGCCGCCGCACTTTTGAGGCATTGAACAATCTTTGATTGCAGCATGTGACGCCGCCGACGGTGAAGGTCGGCGACGATCGCTGGCGAGCAGAATCGTTCATGCAAGGTGCGTCCCCATCGCCGCCCCGCCCCGGGTGCTGCGGCGCGCTGGTCCGGCCGGTTGCTCATTTGGTGAAGATTAACTTCGAGCCGGCGATGAGGAGCACGGCGGCCAGCAACAGGCAGACGGTGCGCACTGGAAAACGCCGGCTGCCCAGGTGCGATCCGAGCGTGCCGCCCATCACGGCCGCCACCGCCAGCGTCCAGGCAAATGACGGCACGGGTTGGCCGCTGCTGCAATGCCCCGCCAGCCCCGCCACCGAGTTGACCAGGATGAACAGGGCGGAAACCGCCGCCGCCGGTCGCGTGCGTGCCCACCGGCAGAACAGCAACAACGGCGTGAGAAAAATGCCGCCGCCGGTGCCGGTGAGGCCCGACAAGAATCCGATGCCGGCACCAATCCCCATGGCCGTGGGCAAGGCCGGCGGCGAAACCTCTGCCGGGTCGCCCCGGCGAAAGCACAGCCGGACGGCGGAGAATAAAAGTACGACGCCGACCAACGGCTTGAAGATGGCAACGGGCAGATGCAGGTAGCCGCCGAGAAAGGCGGCGGGCACGGCCAGGGCCGCAAATGGCCAGAACAACTGCCAGGAGAAATGCCCGGCCCGCCAGAATTGGAATGTGCCGATGCTCGCCACGAGGATGTTGAGCACCAGCGCGGTTGGTTTGATCATGGCGGGGGCAAATCCGCACAACGTCAGGGTGGCGATGTAGCCCGAGGCGCCCGCATGCCCCACCGAGGAGTAGAGAAACGCCACGAGGCCGATGGCCGCGGCGATCAAGGCGAGTTGCGTGTTGTCCATGCGCGCGTAAAGGTTGGCCCCAAAGGTTAGTGCGTCGCGCCCGCGGCACGAGGAGATGCCAGGCGACGTGTCGGGATCTCTTTCGCCTCGCTCACGTCAGTCATTGAGAGCAGGCAAACAGAGCAGCGCATTTGGTTCAAGGACTATCGCCAAGGTGGCAGCGTCTCAGGGATGGATTCGTGGCTTCAAGTGCAGGTGCGAAGTCAGGCGCGCGCGAACTTTGACCTTTGCCCCGTGGGGGTTTGGTGGCACGGTGGCCGGGTGTCAGTGAGCAAGCAGGAAAAATTGCGCGGGTTGCTGCGGTCATACGGCTCCTGCCTCGTGGCGTATTCGGGCGGGGTGGATTCGGTGTTGCTGGCGCGCGTGGCGCACGAGGAATTGGGCGATCACGCGCTGGCGGTCATCGCTGATTCGCCCAGCCTGCCGCGCCGCGAACTGGCCGAGGCGCTGGCGATCGCGGAGCGGTTCAGCCTGCCCGTTCAAGTGGTGAAGACGGCCGAATTTGCCAACCCTGACTACCTGGCCAATCCCGCCAACCGCTGTTATTTCTGCAAACACGAACTGTTCGAGGAACTCACGCCCATCGCCCGGGCGGGCGGCTACGCGGTGATCGCCTACGGCGAAAACGCGAGCGACATTGGAGATTTCCGGCCGGGCGCGGCGGCGGCGGCGGAGTTTCAGGTGCGCGCACCGCTCAAGGAGGCGGAGTTGACCAAGGCGGAGATTCGCGCGTGGTCGGCGCAACTCGGCTTGCCAACTGCTGAGAAGCCGCAGATGGCTTGTTTGAGTTCGCGCATTCCCTATGGCGAAGCGGTGACGCCGGAAAAGCTGGCGATCATCGAGGCGGCGGAGAATGTTCTCCGCGATCTGGGATTTTACGATGTGCGGGTCCGGCATCACGAGTTGCCGCACGGACGACTCGCGCGCATCGAGATCGGGCCGGTTGAAATCACGAAGCTGCTCGGCGGCGAGGCTCCCGCCCAGATCGCCGCCGCGCTGCGCCAGCTTGGCTACGCGCATGTGACGCTGGATTTGCAGGGGTATCGGCGGGGGAGCCTCAATGAACCGACCGCCATCAGCGGTGCCCGTCCGTAGCGCAGCACGGCGGTCGCGGGTGAAACTTTAGCGCGCAACAGGTTATCAATACAGAGTCTAGTCTATGCCACAATTTGCTTACAAGGCCCGGCGGCGTTCGGGCGAGGTCGTGCAGGGGGTTCTCGACGTGGCGGACCGTTCGGCGGCGCTCGTGCAGATCGAACGGCAGGGCTTGTTCCCCGTAATGGTGGACGCCGCCAAGGGCGCGGTCGCTGCCGCTGAAAAAGAAGCCGAACGCAAGCCGGGCAAATCGTCCTCGTTGATGCCGGTGGCGATGCGCGAGGCCATGGGGCGCAAGCGCAAGCCGAAGTTGCAGGAACTGGCGACGTTCACCCAGCAGTTGGCCAACCTGCTCAAGTGCGGCATGCCGCTGACGGTGGCGCTGCAAAGCATGTCACACCTGGAGTCCAAGGGCATCCCCTCGGACGTGAGCAAGGATCTCAAGCAGGACGTCATGGAGGGCAAAAGCCTGTCCGACGCGATGGCCAAGAAGCCCGACATCTTCTCCGACCTCTACGTGAACATGGTCAAAGCCGGCGAGCAGGCGGGCGCGCTGGTCGAGGTGCTCAGGCGTCTGGCCACTCACTTCGAACGGTTCGCGGAGGTGCAGTCCAAGTTCACCTCCGCGCTGATTTACCCGGCGATCGTGGCGACGGTGGGCATCGTCATCATCATTTTCTTCATGACCTTCATGCTGCCGAAGTTCATGACGATCTTTCAGGGATTGAAGGTTCCGTTGCCGTGGGCGACCCGGATGCTGATGGGGGCGTCGGACTTTTTCACCTATTATTGGTGGTTGATGCTGGCGGTGCTCATCGTCGCTTCGGTGATCTGGAAACGGTTTTCGGCCACGGAGGAAGGCAAGCGCAAGATTGACGGGTGGAAGATGCGCGCGCCCATTTTGGGCAAAGCGGTAAAGTTGAATCTGTTCGGTCAGTTCGCGCGCACCCTTTCGACGTTGCTCATCAACGGCGTGCCCGTGCTCACGGCGCTCAAAATCACCGAGCAAATCGTGCCCAACCGCATTCTGAAGGAAGCCATCGCCCAAACGCGCGAAGGTGTGACTGACGGTAAAACCATCGCCCAGCCGCTGGCCAAGAGCAAACTGTTCCCGCAACTCATGATTGACCTGCTGAAGATTGGCGAGGAAACCGGCGATGTCCCGGGCGCGTTGCAGAACATCGCCGAGACTTACGAGAGTGAACTGAGCATCCAGTTGCGCGTGATGACCAATTTGATCGAGCCGATCATGATCATCTGCATGGCCGTGGGCGTGGGCTTCCTGCTGTTCAGCGTGCTTTCAGCCATGTTCGCCATCACGAGCAGCATCAACCGGTGAGATTATGAGAGTTCGTAGTCAGTGGTCAGTCGTCAGTAGTCAGGGCCTGCGCAGGCGTGGGCTGCGGACTACGGACTGCGGACTACGGACTGGCTGCGCCTTCACGCTCGTCGAAATCATGGTTGTCGTTGCCATCATGGGCGTGGTGATGACGATGGCCATCCCGTCCATGTGGCGGAAGCTGCACCCTGAATCCATGCAGAAAGCCGTCTCGGACATGATGGAGGCGTGCAGCCACGCGCGGGCGAACGCGATTTTGGGCGGCGTGATCACCGAACTGGTCGTCCGTCCCTACGACCGGCAAATCAGCGTCCACGCCACCGGCAGTGCCACGGCGGATGATTCGCCATATGGCGGAGGAGACGCACCGCCATCGCCGAAATCAGGAGGCGGTGGGGAGGGTTTTTCCTTCCGCGTGGCCGAGAACATCATGATCGAAGGGATCCGGTTGAACTTGGAGGACTGGACGGAGGACGAGGAGGTGCGCGTGCGTTTTTATCCGAATGGAACGGCGGATGAGTTCAGCATTTTTTTCGTTTCGGACAAGGCGGAGCGACGGCAGATTTTTCTGGAAGTGACGACGGGGCTCGCGGATCTGGAGTCGGATCCGCTAAAATTCAGGTGAACGCGTGAACCTTTTGATTTTCACTCACGATTCACACGCCACGCGCCACGGCGCGCGCACCAGCGCGTTCACCCTGCTGGAAGTCATCGTGGCGTGCGCGATTTTCTTCATGGCAGTATTCTCGATTTTATCACTGGTGACGGGCGGACTGGCAGCCGCGCGAGCGTTGCAACAACGCGAGCCGGACGCGGGGATGATTGCATCCGTGGACATCCAGACGAACATCATGGTGGAGGAAAGCCGGCAGGGGGATTTCGAGGATTTGTATCCCGGCCTGTATCCGGGCTACTCCTGGGGTTTCGATTCGGTGGAAATCGGGAGCAACGGTTTGTTTCAGGTGGATTACGTCGTGGCCCGCGCGCAAGGCAAGAAGGGCGTTTCCGAAACCCGCATGCAAGTTCTGATGTTCATGCCCGGTTCGCCGCCTGGCAGCGCCTCGAAGGCGATGGGAGGATTGGGAGGAAGATGATGCCCGTCGCGTTCAAATGGAACGGTTCGATCCTCGCCGCCCGGCGCAGTCGCAGTCGCGCTGCGTTTACCATCCTGGAAATCATGATCGCCATCTCGATTTTCGCGATGGTACTGACGGCGATTTATACCATTTGGATTTCGATTCTGAAAGGATCGAAGACTGCCATGGCCGCCGCCGCAGGAGTGCAACGGTCGCGCATCGCCATCCGTTCCATCGAAGACGCGCTGCTGACAACGACGATGTACAGCGCGAACGTCAACGAGTATTCCTTCGTCGGCGAGGCCAACAGTGTGAGCATGTTGGCTCGGCTGCCGGCGACTTTTCCAGGCGTTGGCCGCTACGGCGATCAGGTGGTGCGACGGGTGAGCTTTTACACCCAGGCCGGAAAAGACGGGATGGACGAACTGGTCATGTCGCAGCATCCCATGCTGCTGGACACAACTGGAACGGTCGAGGCCTACACAATCACACTGGCGCGCGATGTGAGCGAGTTCTCATTGGAGTATTATGACGCTCAAAAAAAGAAGTGGAGCGAAGATTGGATCATCACCACCAACCAACTGCCGAAGATGGTACGGGTCATTCTTGGATTGGGCAAGCTGCCCGGGTCGAACTCGAAAGCGCAGGATGTGGTAGCGAAGATTGTGGCCTTGCCGGCAACCGCGGTGGGGCCGGATCTCCAGGGAGCTGTGCCGGCCACGGGCGGTTTGAACACAAACCGGCTGGGCCAGGATTCGCGAATGGGGAACGACAGGCTGCGGCAAGGCGGCGGCGGCGGCACGCAGCCGGGCGGGAACCAGTTCAAGAACCCCAAGAATCCCTTCTAAGGGTGGTCCCGGGCATGAAGATAAAACCGCATTCAACTTCCTCCGGCATCGCGCTCATCATGGTGATGATCGTGGTGATGGTGCTGGCGATTCTGGCGGGCGGCTTCGCTTATTCGATGAAGGTGGAGACGAAGCTGGCGCGTAATGCGTCGAATGACTCGGAGTTGGAATGGATGGGGCGGTCGGGAATTGAACTGGCGAAATACATCCTCGCGCAGGAGTTTCAAAAACGCGACGGGCGTTACGATTCATTGCGAGACCGATGGGCGGGTGGCCCAGGCGATACGAACGGCGTGCTGGCCGAAATCCCCATGGACCATTACCAACTGGGCAACGGCTGGTTCTCGCTGAAAATGGTGGACATGGACCGCAAGTTCAACATCAACGTGGCCGCCAACCCGCGCCAGCGCCAACCGGAGGTGCTGCGGCGTGCGCTCACACTCGTCGGCGTGGACGCAGCGGCGGTTCCGACGATTGTGGATTCCATTTTGGACTGGTGCGATCCGAATGACAGCACCGAACCCAATGGAACGGAGAGTGATACTTACCAGCATTCGACCCCGCCGTATTTTGCCAAGAACGGGCCGATTGACGACCTTTCGGAATTGCTGCTTATCAACGGGGTGACGCCGGCGATGTATTGGGGTTCTTCTGGCGGTGGCGCCCGTGTTCAGGTGATGAATCGCCCCGTACTCGGTCGGCGAACGCCGAGCGAGGAGCCGGCCTATCTGGTCGGATTCGTGGAATTATTTACGACGATTTCGAGTGGGAAAATCAACGCCAACACGGCTTCGCTCACGGATTTACAGGTATTGCCGTTCATTGAGGAGAACATAGCAGCAGCGATTATTTCAGGGCCAGCTGGTCGCGCCGGCCCGAATGGTACAGACGGCGATGAGGATGACATGCCCTTTCATAGCGTGGGCGAAATGGCGCGAGTCCCTGAACTCCAACAGGTGCCGCCACAGTTTCTACAACAGTTTTTCACCACGCAAAGCCTTGTCTTCGAGGTTCGTGTTGATGCGAATATTAACGGCAGCCGCCGTCAGTTTGTGGCGTTAGTGCGCCGCAATAGCCCGCGCGATATTCAGATCCTGAATCTGAGCTGGAAATAATCCCACTCGCTCACTTGGGAAAAATTGTTTTTGTCACGGGAACTGACACGGGCGCTGGCAAGACGCTGCTGACCGCCTCGTTGCTTCTTCATCTGCGCCAAAGTGGAGTGAAGGCGTTGGCAATGAAGCCATTTTGTTCGGGGCCGCGCTCGGACGTTCGACTGATTCAGAATATCCAGAATTCGGAAGTTCCGGACGAAGTGGTGAACCCGTTTTACTTTCCTGAATCGCTCGCTCCACTCGTCGCATCCAGGAAGCATCGGAAAAGAATTCTTATCGCCGACGTTCTCGAACGCATCAGCAGCATTAGTGAAGAATGCGATTATCTGCTGGTGGAGGGTGCTGGCGGTTTGCTCGCGCCACTCGGTGAACATTACACGGCACTGGACATCATAAGGGAGCTGCGCTGTGGGGTGCTTGTAGTCGCTCGCAACCGGTTGGGCACGCTTAACCACACCCTACTCACCGTTAAGGCCCTGGAGAGTGTCGCGCATGGCGGGTTTACGGTCGTTTTGTCAGACGAGCGGCTACCTGACGATTCTGCGGAAACGAACCTCTTAACTTTGCAAGAATTGCTGGCGCCAGCGGAAGTATTGACGCTTCCATATTTGGGAAAGCGCGCGACCCAGTTGATGGGCGTGAGAAAGAATCAAAAAAAAGTCAAAAAAGTACTTGCACCGATTCTGGGTTCCGCTATTTTCGGCGTCGTTCGCAGTGACAGCACGCGAATGTTAAAGACAAGTAACAAAACCTGTTGACAGTCTTTTGAGAAAAAGGGTATTTTTTCTCCACACGGAACTGATAACTCAGATGCCGAAGTAACATGGGTAAATCGGCCCTGAGATTTTTTTTCCCCTAAAACGGGGCGTTCGATTTAGGGTGCTTGGCACTCAGTGCTCATTGAAAATTGAATTGTGCGATAAGTTAGAGCCCCTTCAAAATCGCCCGGTTAGTTGGGCGTATTTTGGAGAGTTTTAAGATTGTAAATCGTCCGGTTAACCACCGGACAAGTTTCAAGCTAACGTTTTTAACGGAGAGTTTGATTCTGGCTCAGAACGAACGCTGGCGGCGTGGATAAGACATGCAAGTCGAACGCTGATTTCAGGGTAGCAATATTCTGAAGTCGGAGTGGCGCAAGGGTGCGTAACACGTGGGTAATTTGCCGTAAAGTCTGGGATAACTTGCTGAAAGGCGAGCTAATACCGGATGTGACGTTTGGAAGGCATCTTCTAAACTTTGAAGTTGGGTCGCAAGGCCTGACGCTTTACGATAAGCCCGCGGCCTATCAGCTAGTTGGTAAGGTAACGGCTTACCAAGGCTAAGACGGGTAGCTGGTCTGAGAGGACGACCAGCCTCACTGGAACTGAGACACGGTCCAGACACCTACGGGTGGCAGCAGTCGAGAATTTTTCACAATGGGCGAAAGCCTGATGGAGCGACGCCGCGTGGGGG
>JANNEF010000318.1:0-1708 GCA_031378375.1 Verrucomicrobiota bacterium
CGCGCCCAACCACGTTGCCTGCGTTCCGCTGCTGGTGGAGTTGCTGGAGAAAAAAGCCGGCGACAGCGCCGTCAGTGCCATCGGTTATCGCGTCGTGCATGGCGGCCCGCGTTATCGCGAGCCCCAGCGCGTTGATGAGGCAATGCTGGAGGAATTGCGGCGCATCAGTTCCTTTGCCCCAAACCATCTCCCGTCCGCCATTGCGTTGATGGAAGACCTCGCCGCGAAGTTTCCCCAAGTGCCGCAGATCGCCTGTTTTGACACGGCGTTTCACCACACGATGCCGCGTGTGGCGAAGCTGCTGCCCATCCCGCGTCGCTACGAGGCGAAGGGCGTTCAACGCTACGGTTTCCACGGTTTATCCTATGCCTTCCTGATGGAAGAACTCACGCGTCTCGACGATCCGGCAGCGACGACTGGCCGCGTCATTCTCGCGCATCTCGGCAACGGTGCCAGCATGGCCGCCGTGCGCGATGGCAAAAGCATGGATACCAGCATGGGCTTCACACCGGCGGCGGGGCTGATGATGAGCACCCGTTCCGGTGATTTGGATCCGGGACTGGTTGCGTTTCTAGGGCGCAACGAGCAGATGACCGAGACGCAATTTGACCGGATGATTCACCACGAGTCCGGGCTGCTCGGCGTTTCGGAGATCAGTTCCGACATGCGGGATTTGCTCGCGCGGGAAGCCGCTGACGTGCGCGCGGCGGAAGCCGTGGCGCTGTTCTGTTATCAGGCGAAAAAATGGATTGGCTCTTTCGCCGCAGCGCTCGGTGGCCTCAATACGCTCGTCTTCGCCGGTGGCATCGGCGAAAAAGCGCCACTCATCCGCACCCGCATCTGCGAAGGACTTGGCTTCCTTGGCATTGAATTAGACGAGGCGCGCAATACGGAGAACGCGCCGCTGATTTCGACGGACGGTGGTCGCGTCGCCGTGCGTGTCATTCGCACCGACGAAGAACTCATGATCGCAAGGTCCGTCAGCCGCGTCCTCGGCCTTGGCGCACAGAAAGCAGTTGAACGATGAAAACAAAACCAAATGCAAAGTCGCTCAGCCCGGAATTGCTGAGGAAGATTGACGCCTATTGGCGCGCAGCGAACTACCTCTCGGTCGGCCAGATTTATCTCTACGACAATCCGCTGCTGAAAAAGCCGCTCACGCCCGGGCACATCAAACCGCGCCTGCTCGGCCACTGGGGCACGACGCCGGGATTGAACTTCATCTACGCCCATCTCAACCGCGTCATCAAGGAACACGATCTGAATGCCATCTACATCACCGGGCCGGGCCATGGCGGACCTGGCCTTGTGGCGAATGCCTATCTCGAAGGCACCTACAGCGAAGTCTATCCCAACATCGCGCAAGACGCGGACGGGATGCAGCGGTTGTTCAAACAGTTCTCTTTTCCCGGCGGCATTCCGAGCCATGTTGCGCCTGAGACGCCGGGTTCAATTCACGAAGGCGGCGAACTGGGTTATTCTCTGTCGCACGCTTTCGGCGCGGCGTTCGACAATCCCGACCTGCTCGTCGCCTGCGTCGTCGGCGACGGCGAGGCGGAGACTGGCCCGCTCGCTACGAGCTGGCACTCGAACAAGTTTCTCAATCCGGTTCACGACGGCGCGGTGCTGCCCATCCTGCATTTGAACGGCTACAAGATTGCTGGTCCCACGGTGCTGGCGCGCATTCCGCATGATGAATTGGAAGCGC
>JANNEF010000322.1:0-12191 GCA_031378375.1 Verrucomicrobiota bacterium
GTAGCCACCCTTTTGCAACTGCTTCGCCACGTTGTCGCGCGAGCCATCGAAGCGATTGAACACTGGCACGCCATTGAGGTGCGAATACTGCCCGGTGAGCAGCGTGGCGCGGCTGGGCGTGCAGATGGAATTGATGACAAAGGAATTCTTGAACCGCACCCCTTCCTTGGCGAGGCGATCGAGGTGCGGCGTCTGGTTCACCTTCGAGCCGTAGGCGGAGATGGCGTGCTGCGCGTGGTCATCCGAAAAGATGAAGAGGATGTTGGGCGCGGCCGCCCAGACGGCAGGTCGGAGGGCGAATGACGAAAGCAGGATCGCGATCAGAACAAGTTGTTTCATAAGTCGGGCGGGTTGCTCAGAGCGTGTGTGAGTATGTGGGGCAGACATCTTGTCTGCGGGTTCAGGCGGCATCCTGCCGCCTCGAACACGAGGCACGGATGCCCCGTGAACCGTCAGGCTGGAAGCCTGACCCACATTTTCAGACTGGCTCTCAGGAACATGGAACGAATGTGCTGTTCTCATTTGGATACGAAGGCAGTTTCTGGTCACGGCGTCGAGATGGCAATGCTGCCGCGGACTGATCGCGGTCGTGACGATGCGAATCTGCATGTTGGTCGTTGCGCGGCGCAGCCTCACTTGGAACGAAGCTCCGAGAACGGGATGTCGCGGGAAAGGACGACCTCGCCCTCCAGCCCGCAGACTTCCAGTCGGAGCGAGGGATTGGGTCCATCCCACTTGACCCGCATGAGGCCGAAGTTGGAACCCGTATAGATACGCTCGTGGAGACGGTAGCGATTGACCTGCGGCTTCTTGGGCGCGGCTGGTTTGGGCTCAGGCTCTTTCGGGTCGCTCTCCTTGGGCTGAGGTTTCTGGGGTATGGGCTGGTTGAGACCGCTGGTGGTCAAATCATAAAGCGAATACGGGGCACCGTCGGCTGGTGTCAGCGCGGAGAGTTCGGCGAGGTGGCGGTCGCCGCTGATGACAACCACGCCCCTGGCCTGGGTGCGACGGAGGAGTTCCAGGAAACGGGCGCGTTCCTTGGGAAAGTTTTCCCACTTCTCGGAACCGTGCTCGGTCGCGATCAATTGAATGCTGGAAATCACCACGCGGATTTCGGCCGGCTCGCGCAGACGTCGCTCGAACCAGGCCCACTGCCCTTCGCCGAGCACAGTCGCGTCCGGGTCGGTGTTCGGGATGGTGACCTTGGGGTTGGTTGGATCTTTTTTCAGAGGAGAGCGGAAGGCCCGGGTGTCCAGGAGAATGAGTTGAACTCGTTGGCCCGCCGGACCAAGCGTCACACAGTCGTGAACACCGGGCGTGGTGCGCAAAGGCGAATTGGTAGGCACCTGGAAGAAGTCGCAAAATTCCTTTTGCGACGCCGCCGCGCCGGGGTAACCGGCCCCCGCGTCGTTGGTGCCGTAATCGTGATCGTCCCAAGTGGCGAACAGCGGCGTGGTCTGGCGGAGCTTGGCGAAGCCCGGCATCGTCGCGAACAAGGCGTAATTCGAGCGGAGCACGGCCGGGTCAGGGGAATCGCCGTAGATGTTGTCGCCGCCGAGGACAAAGGCATCGCAGCGTGCGGCATTGATGGTGTCCCAGATGGGCTGGGGCCGGTTTTGCCGGGCGCAGGAACCGAATCCGAGCGTCGTGATGACGAGTTCAGGCCGGGCTGAAACCCGGTCCGACGCGGCCGCGTGCAGCGGGATCGTTTCTGCGATGGAATCCGCACCGCGCGCTCCGGTCAGCAAGTGCAGGGTCAGGATGGCGGCGAGAATCCGGATAGGTGGTTTCATAAGACGGAGATTTGCACCGCAGAGGCGGGATGAGCGCAGAGGGTTTTAAGTGACAGCGCATCTCTGATTCTTCTCTGCGCCCTTCCCGTCTCTGCGGTGTCATCCGTGAGAACTGCGAACTGCTTCATGGCTGCGCTTTCCTTTCAGAGCCTTTCGCCAAGTCCCATGCGCCTTGTTGAATCGCTTGCAGGCGTTTGACTTCATCAGGCCGACTCGCGGCGATGTTGTTGGTCTCCAACGGATCGGATTTGAGATCGAACAGTTCGATGGTCTTGGGCGCGGAGGCGAAGTTGCGGTCGGGAAGAGTGGGGCCGGGAATCAGGAGCTTCGACCATCCGTTGATGACCACCTGGGCGACCAGACTCTTCGCCGGATCTCCGAGGTCGGCGATGTCGTGAGTGTAAGACTCGACGAAGATCGATTTCCGCGAGGTCATCGCACTGCGGTCGAGGAGGTCGAGGCCCGGCAGATCGGCGGGAGCCTTCGCGCCGCAGAGCTTCAAGATGGTCGGGGCAAAATCGATGATGGAGGCGAGCGTTTCGTCGTCGCGCTTGGCGGCCACCTTCCCGGGCCAGCGTACAAACAGCGGCGGGCGCACGCCGAGTTCGTAGGGGGAAAGCTTGGCGCGGTTGCTCTTCTGGGCGTTGACTCCGTCCCAGCCGTTGTCCGCGAGATAGAGAATGACGGTGTTGTCCGCGAGTTTGTTTTTGACGAGATAGTCGTCGAGTTCACCGCAGGTCTGATCGAACCACTCGACCATGGCGTGATATTTTTCCGCAGCGGGAGTCAGACCTTTGCCCTGATACTTGGCCAGCAATTCCGGCGGAGGAGTGTGCGGCAGATGCGGCATCATCGGCGCATACCAGACGAAGAACGGTTTTTTGGCAGCCTGCGCGGAGGCGATGAAATCGAGGACGGGCTTCATGCCTTTGCGCCCGATGGTGAGGCCGGCATCGCCGTGGCGACCGGCGGTATCGGTCATGCCGTGGGTGAAGCCGACGTCCTGATAAGTGGCGTTCCACAGCTTGCCGCTTTGAAAGGTGAGGTAGCCCGCAGCCGTGAGCGCTTTCGGCAGCACCAGGGAATTGCTCAAGAGTCGCTGGGTCAGCGGATCGCGCTTTTTGCCATTGGGTCCGGGCGCGATGGACTTCGCCAGATCATTCCCGGTGATGCCATGCGCGTGCGGAAGTTTCCCCGTCAACAGGCTGGCCAGGGACGGCGAACACACCGGCATCACGTAGCCGCGGGTGTAGAGCACGCTCTGGGAAGCGAGGCGATCGAGGTTTGGCGTCTGGACGGTCTTGTGCCCCATGAACCCGTAGTCGGAAAACCCGTGGTCATCGGAAATGATCAGGATGACATTGGGCTTCTCCGCCGCCGTCAAACTCGCAACGGCTAGGAAGAAAGCGGACAGCAGGACCGCCGCGTGGGCGAGAAACAAGCGAGGACGGAAGTGCGAAGGAATCATTTGGTTTTCTCCCAGTAGCTCAGGCCAGCAACTCCGTGATTGGCCCGGCGCTTTCCTTAAACGACCTCACCGGGCAGCCCAGTTGCTGGAGGATGGTCAGGTAGAGGTTGGAGGCGGGCTTGGTACCGGAGGGCCACTTGAGGTGGCGGCCGTGCTTGAAGCCGAGCTTGCGTCCGCCGGCGAGGAGCATCGGGAAATTGCCGCCGGAGTGGCTGGTGATTTGCGAGCCACCCATGAGCAGGATGGTGTGGTCGAGCAAGGTGCCGTCGCGGGCAGGGATGGCTTTCAATTTATCCATGAGGCGGGCGAGGCAGGCGCTGAACATGACGTCGCGGTAGCCGAGCACCTTCGTGTCGGGATTGTCCGCGCCGCGATTGCCGGAGCCTTTGTGATGCACGTCGTGCGCGCCGCGCAAGGGCGCGCCCGCCTGCTTCGCCCAGTCCTTGTAGTTGTCGTAATTAGGCCCGCCTTCCCCGCCGAGGCAGTGCGTGACCACGCGCGTCATGTCGGTCTGAAACGACAGCGCCACGAGGTCCATCATCAGCTCGATGTGCTCCTGCATGTTGCTCTTGCCCTGGGGCTGGAGGCGCACGCCGGCTTCGTCGAACTGCGGGCGGCCCTGTTCGAGAATCGCGTCCTTGTCGGTGAGGCGCTGCTCCACGTCGCGGACGGAAGTCAGATATTGCTCCACGCGCTGGCGGTCGCTGTAGCCGAGGCGTCCTTGAAAACTTTTCACGCCGCCCATCGCGGTGTCGAGGATGCTGCGATCCTGCGCGAGCCGCGCCTGGGCGTCCTTGATTTGCGCGCGGTCGGCGGGTGGAAAGAGCCGCTCGAAGACGGTGCGGTAATTCGCGATGGCCGGGATGTCCGCGCCCATCGCGTTGCGCGAAAGTGTGCGCGTGCCGACGCCGTCCTGCCACGACAGCGCGAGCGACGGCACATAGGTCGGGCCGAGATGCTGCGCGGCCACTTGGTCCATCGAGATGGAGTTGGTGATGGTGCCGGGGGTGATTTTGATGTTCGTGCCGGTGAGCCAGTTGTAGGGATGCTCGTGTCCGCTGATGCGCCCCTGAATGTGGAGCAGGTTGCTCAACAAAGAGAACTCGCCGCGCAGGTGCGCCAGCGGTTGATGCGACGGCGCGAGCGTGTAATTGAAACCCTCGTCCGACGGGAACCAGTTGTAGTGATTGATGGCGCCGGGAATATAAAAGCACGCCAGCCGCGTCGGGTCGCTCTTGCCGGGCGTCGCCGCGAGCAGCGGGCGGCCCATGATTTCGAGATAGGGCAGCGCAATCATCGCGCCGAGTCCGCCCAGCGCGGTGCGCCGGCTGATGGGTTGCGTTTTCAAGTTCATGGCTCGTGCTGGTTCAAGGTGAAGTGTGACTGGTCATTTTTCAAAATCGAGTCCTCATCCGCGCCCGGTGAACGCCCGCAGGCGCAACACGCCCTTGAGCAAATCGCGCAGCGGATAGCCCGCCGCCGAATGCTCCTTCATCACTGCGCGCAGCTCCGCGAGGTCGTCCACTCCGGGCTCGCGGCCCGTCGCGTAAATCGTCAGGTTCTTCAGCAGGCCGAGCACGAGGTCGTCCTGATACTTCGCGGCGAGCAGTTCCTTGCACTCGGCGAAGCTGCGGAACGTCTCGCCGCGCGGCAACTGCCCGGCGGCGTCCACGGGCCGCGTCGCGCCGGTGCCGACCCACGCGATTTTGCCGTCCAGTTCGTTGCGTTCGTAACGCTCGTGCTCGACGTCACGCCAGCGCCCGCTCAGGTCGAAGTTCTGAAATGCGAACCCGAGCGGGTCCATCGTTTTGTGGCAGGTCGAGCAGCGCGTGTCCTCCTGATGCTGCCGGAGCAGTTCGCGCATCGGCTTGCCGCGATTCTTTTCTTCGGCGGGATTCAGCTCCGGCACTTCCAGCGGCGCGGGCGGCGGAGGCGCGTTGAGCAGATGCCGCAGCGTCCACGCGCCGCGATAGATGACCCAGTTGTCGCCCATCCAGCAGAGCATGGACTGCAGGCCCGCGTGCCCGAGAATGCCGCCGCCGCGCGGGTCGTCCGCGCGCAAGGACACGCGCCGCAGCGGTGCGCCCGTGATGTTCGTGTAGCCGTAGTGACGCGCGAGAATCTCGTTCATCATCGTCCAGTCGCTGCGGAGGAGTTCGCGCGCCGGGCGGTTGCCGGCCAGCAGTTCGCGCACATACGCGAAGGTCTCCTCCTGCATGGAAGCCTTGAGATGCCGGCCAAAGCGGTGGTCCTGTTTCTGAAGGTGGTCCATCGCGAGCGTGATGGGCTGGCCCATTTCCAGCCACTGCATCACGAACGGCCGCACGAACGCATCCGCGCGCGGACTCGCGAGCAGCCGCTCCGCCTGCGCGTCGAGCACTGCGGGGTCGCGGATTTTGTCCGTCGCGGCGAGCCGGCGCAGTTCATCGTCCGGCGGCGTGCCGTGCAGCATGAAGCTCAGGCGCGACGCGAGAGCGTGCCGCGCGATAACCGGGTCGGCGTCCGACGGCGCGGGCAGATAGCGGAACGGCGCGCTCAACAGCGCCGACTGGAACGCGGCGCGCAGCGCACTGTCGAAGCTCGCGCCCTGCCCACGGAATTTTTCGTAGAGTACGACGAACGGTTTCAACTCCGCGTCCTTGACCGGACGACGCCACGCGCGGTTGACCCACAGCGCGAGCAGCCGCCGCGCGCTCGCGGGATTGTCCGTCAGTTCGCCGACCTCGATCTTCCATTCCGGCGGCGGCCACGCGGCGACGTGATTCGGCACCGCCTCGATCCGTTGCAGCGCGATGAACGGAAACGGCTGTTGCTCGGGCGTGGACTTGTTCTTGTTCTCGAACTTGGGCCGGAACAATCCGGTGCCGCCAGGCACGGGCTTCTCCGGCGAATCGCGCTCGTCGTTCGCGAAGCCCTCGACCGCGTAGGGCACTTCGATTTTGTTGTGCAGAACGATTTCGAGACCGCGCTCCTCGATGACGAGGTCGTCCACCTGCACGTCGAAAGTCAGTTCCAGCGGCGCGTCCGTGGGGGCGGTGATTTCGCGCTGTTCCAACGTGCTGCCGCCGGCCTCGACCCACAGTTGCGGATTGGGAATGCCGGGGAAATTTCCCTTGAGCACCGAGACGGTGAGCTTGAGCCGCAGCACGCCGTGGCGGTTCGTGGGCGGCGGGATGAAAAGCGAAATGCCGTTGCGGTCGCCGAGCCAGCCCGGTTCGAGGAGCAGGCCCGCGGGATGATTGATGCCGCGCGCCTTCCACGTCACGCCGCTGCTTTTCCACGCGTCAATCGCCTTGCGCGGGTCTTTGTGCGCGCGCAGTTCGGCGGCGAGCACCTGGCGCGGCGCGGGTTCGAGGAACCGCACGCCATCCACCGCGCGCCGCGTCACCTCCATGAGTTGCGCGACGGAATCCGCCGTGTCCTGCAAACCCTCCACGCCCGTGTCGAACCCCGCGACCTTGCCATCCTCCGGCAGGCTGTAGGCGTAATCCACGCCCAACCCCGTCACGTCGCGCAAGGCCGCGCCCAGTTCGCGCCGGTTCAGGCGCCGCGTGTTGTTTGCGCGCACGGTGCGCTGCTCTTTTTGAATCCACGCGAGAACTTTTTTCTTATCGGACGCGCTGGGCTGCTTGCGTTCTTCCGGCGGCATCGCGCCGGTGGAAAGCTGTTCATGCACGAGCGTCCACAGATGCGAAGCCTCCGCCTGAAATCCACCCAACTGATCGTAACGCAACCGCGCCTTCTGCTTCTCCGCCCCGTGACAGTCGAAGCAATGCTGCTGGAGAAACGGCTGCACGACGCGGGTGAACTCCGTATCCGCCGCCGCGCCCTTCCGGGCCGCCAGCAGCACGAGTACAAGGACGATGAAGCGCGTGGCTTTCATGAGAATGCATCCATCCTGCCCCGCCCGACGCGCCGCCGCAATACGTGGTAGAATTCGTCGCGCTGCGACGAGTAGCGCCGCGCAGAGCGGCGCAAGGACCGGCGAGGGAGACCTGATTCCGTCCGCTCTACGCGGACGGGCTTGTCGCAGCGCGACAAACACCACCTGCAATAAACTGAGATACGTTCCTCCTGCGAATTTTGAATCTGCGGGAGAACACGCCTCAACTTTATGGTGCTCTGTATTCATGGCGTCTTCGTCCCCGGCCAGTTCGTATCGGGGTGATGATGTTTCTTCAACAGGTTATCGGCGTGACGGTGGAGGTCGGCGCGGCGTTGGGAGTAATCGCGCTTCTCCTCGAAGTCATTCGACAAGTCATACAGCTCGAGCGGGCCGGTGAACATCGGCGAGCGCACCGCCTTCCACTTGCCGAAGCGCACGGCCTGCGCGGTCTTGCCCTCATGGACTTCCCAGTAGAGCGGGCTTTTGCGGTCCCACTGTTTCGCGGGCGGCTGGCCGCGCAGCGTCGGCACGAGGCTGTCGCTGTCCACGTCCGCAGGCCGCGCCAGACCGGCCAGTTCCGCCGCGGTCGCCATGAGGTCGCCCCCATACCACTGATGGTCGTTCGTGCTGCCCGGCGCGATGGTGCCGGGCCACCACGCGATGGCCGGCACGCGAATGCCGCCTTCGGCGAGGTCGCTTTTGAGGCCGCGAAATTTTCCGTTCGAGTCAAAGAAGTCCGCGCTGTGCCCGCCCTCGCTGTGCGGCCCGTTGTCGGACGTGAACAGCACAAGCGTGTCCTGCGCGAGGCCGAGTTCCCCGAGCAAATCGAGGATGCGCCCCGTGTCGCGGTCGAGGTTCCGCACCATCGCGGCGAAACCCTTCTCCGGCTCCGGCCAGTCCTTGTCCACGAACTCGCCAAGGTCGGGCACCTCCATGCCGCGCAGGGCGGCCTCGTTGTTCGCGTGCGGCGTGTTCGGGGTGAAGAAAAGAAAGAACGGGCGGTCTTTGTTCTCACGGATAAATCGCAGCGCGTCCGCCGCCAGCAAGTCCGGCGCGTAGTCCACGCGCTTCACCGCCACGCCGCGTCCGCCCTGCGGATGCGCCGGGTCCTGCATCGCCTTCCAATCGTCCGCGACCACGTTGCCGAGCTTCCCCACCTTCCCGTTTCGAATCAGAAACTCGGGATAAGGATTGTGCGCGTGCCACATGTTCACGTAGCCGAAG
This sequence comes from Verrucomicrobiota bacterium, assembly GCA_031378375.1. Classification (GTDB taxonomy): domain Bacteria; phylum Verrucomicrobiota; class Verrucomicrobiia; order Limisphaerales; family JANNEF01; genus JANNEF01. Next base: position 8,372 of record JANNEF010000322.1, read on the forward strand.
AAGTGGCCGAAGCCCGCGTCGTTCGGATTGGTGAGTTCCCGTGGCGCCCCGACGCCCCACTTGCCGATGCACGCCGTCGCGTAGCCCGCGCCCTGGAGCAGCGACGCGACCGTCAGTTCACCGCGCTTGAGGGCGACCGGCTCAAGGGAATTTCCGCGCACCACCGCGCGCCCGGCGTGGCGGCCAGTCAGCATCACGCACCGCGACGGCGCGCAGACCGGACTGCCCGCGTAAAATTGCGTAAACCGCAACCCGCCCGCCGCCATCGCATCCAGCCGCGGCGTCTTGAGCAACTTCTGCCCGTAGCAGCCGAGGTCACCATAGCCGAGGTCGTCGGCGAGAATGACGATGAGGTTCGGCTTGGCCCGCGCCGCCGCTGCCGCCGGTTCGGGCGCGAGCACCGTGATAAGCAGTGAGACGAGCGTGAGGACTCGCTGGGTCAAAGTGAGTGGGGAGAAAAACATCATGGCTTTGTCGTTGGCTGAATTGCTTCCGCTGGCAGCCTCCAAATCTTCACCGCGCCCCGGCCGCTTGCAGCCACGCTCCGGCCATCCGCGCTCAACGCCACCGCCGTGACCTTCCCCAACCCGCTGCGCAACGTCCACCGCGCCGCGCCGTGCTCGTCCCAAATCTTCACCGTGCCATCCGCGCCGCCGGACGCGATGCGCCTCCCGTCGCGACTCACCGCCACGCCGGTCACTTCGTCCGCGTGCCCGCGCATCGTCTTCAACGGACGCCCGCTGCCCGTCTCCCACGTCCGCACCGTTCCATCCCAACTCCCCGACACCATCCGCGCGCCATCGCCGATGAACGCCACCGCTGACACCGCCGCCTCGTGCCCTTCAAGCGTCCTCAACTCATCGCCGCTCGCTGCGTCCCAAATCGTCAGCCGGTTCTCGCCGTCGCCCGACACGATGCTCTTTCCATCCGGACTGAACGCCACCGCCGTCACGTCGTATTCGTTCCCCCGGTCGAGTGTGTGGAGAATCTTGCCGCTGGCGAAATCCCAAACCCGCAACGTGTCATCCCCGCTCCCTGTCACCAACCGCCGTCCATCGGGACTGAAAGCCACGCTCGTCACGCTTTCCTTGTGCCCGCGCAACGCCTTCACCACTGCACCGTCGGCCGCTTCACGCACCGTCACCACTCCATCCCACCGCCCCGCCGCGATGCGCCGGCCATCGGCACTCACCGCCACCGCCGTCACCACCGACCCCGTTTCCTTCACCGACCAAACCAGCCTCCCCGAATCTGCCGCCCAAACCCGCACCACCCCATCATCCCCGCCCGCGACCACGCGCCGCCCATCCGGACTGAACTGCACCGCAGCCACCCACCCATCATGCCCGCGCAAGACCAGTGGTTTCTCCACCTCGTCCGCCGCACGCCCGGCCGAGACATGACCGCAAAGCAGCACGAGGAGAATGGCGTGCAGCAGATGCGCTCTCATGCTTCAGAATGGGCGCGCAACAGTCTCACTTCGCCGGTGTCGTGCCCGTCTGCCAACCGTCCACCGTCATTTCGCCATTCACGCCACACTGAAATTTCAGCGGCTGCTCAAGACCCTGCGGCTTGCCGGTGGCGGTGTTTGTGTAGCGGGTGATGTCGGTGACGTTCACGAGCTTGTTGTTCTCCACGAGCGCGCCGCCGCTCGCGTCGTTGCGGAACAACGGGCGCTCCTTGTCCAGGCACTCGATGATGTTGTTCTCAAACCGAAAGGTGGCGAAGTCGCACTTGGCGTTGAACCCGAAGAGTCCGTCGGCGCGTCCTTTCGCCGTGGGCCGGGCAATGATGTGACTGTTGCGCACGGTGAGCTGCGCGTACGGTTCGTTGATCCAGATGACGCCGCGCCCCGGATTGGAGATGAGGTTGTTGTGAAAAACGCACGGCCCCTTCGCCGCGGCCTGGCCAAATCCCGAGATCAGATTCCCGTGATCCCTCTTCAGGTCGAAGTCGAAGAGGTTGTGGTCAATCTCCACGCCGTTGCGCACGAACTCGATGGAGTAGGTGTCGCGAAAATAGTTGTGGTGGATGTGAAACGTGCGCCCGCTTTTCGGCACCGGCCCGCCCGCGTGCTTGGGAATCGAGACCGTGCCGTGGAGCACATTGTGGGCGATCTCCACGTCCTCGTCGTTCTCGAAGGGGAACTCGATGGAGAAGTTTGTGTCGATGGTGTTGTGATGGATGCGCAGCCGTTTCCCCTGCCGCCCCTTGATGCCGTAGAAGTGCTCGTTCGGCGCGGACCTGGTGTTCAGAAAGCGGTTGTTGAAAATCTCCGTGTCGGACATCCAGATGACGAAGATGCCGCCGCCGGTGATGCCGCCTTTGACCCCGGGCTGGCCCTTCTCCCACCTCTGCCCCGCGTCCTGAAAAGTGCAGTCGTGAATCTTGGAACGCTTGGTGCCGTAAGTGCGCAGCCCGGCGTATTGAAAATCGCGCAACTCGACGTGGTGCAGATGCAGCCCTGAGTTGTCAAAACCGTAGATGCCCCCGTGAAGCTGCGGCCCGGTCAAGGTCAGCCCGGAGATCTCAATGTCCGCAGCTTTGTTCGCGAGGTGGATGAGGTAGCCCGTCTTGTCGAACTTGTTCGGAGAAGTTTCGGGATCGGGCAGGCTCTGCGGATTGCCTTTCCATTCCGGCGTGTGGGTCAGGATGGTTTGGCCCGCGCCCTGACCGCTCAGTTTCATTCCGGCCTTGAGCACGAGTGGCTCGCTGAGTTGAAACGTGCCGCTGGCCAGTTCAATCGTCGCCCCGTTCGTGCCGTCCCGGACGGCGGCGGCGAGCGCGCCAGCCGTGCTGATGGGCGCAGCGAGGCCAGCGTGGAGCGAGACGAGGCAGATGATGAGCGCGAAGGCAGCCTGGCCTACTAACGAGATTGCTCGAACGCACCCGCGCGCACTCCTGGAAATGAATTCATTCAGCACAGCAAACTTCGACGCGGCACCTCACCAACGATTCACCTGGCGTGGAGTTCGTCCGCCAATTCACTCCGCTCCCCGTTTCCGAGGTTGGAACAGCAAACCCGCAGATGTAGTGTGGGGTCGTGCAAAACCCATTCTGTTGGCTGAAATCTCCCTGGCTCCGGCGTGCGTCGCTGGCGCTCCTGACGCTGGTACTTCTGCTGGGCGCAGGTTGGTTGGGCGGGGCGACGGTTCAGGCCGCCGATGGGCCGCGACGTCTCCTCGTGTTTTCCAAGACCGCCGGTTTCCGGCACGCGTCGATTGCGGATGGGTTGAACGCGATTCAACAACTGGCCGCGACGAACAATCTCGTGGTGGAGGCGACCGAGGACGCCGCTGCCTTCAACGACGCCAATCTCGCGCGCTTCCACGCGGTCGTGTTCCTGATGACGACCGGTGACGTGCTCGACACGAATCAGCAGGCCGCCTTCGAGCGCTACATCCGCGCCGGGAACGGCTACGCCGGCGTCCACTCCGCGAGCGACACGGAGTATTCCTGGCCGTGGTATGGCGGTCTGGTCGGGGCCTACTTCAGCAGCCATCCGGCGATTCAAACCGCCACCGTTCGCGTCGAGGACACGAATCATGTGTCGTCGAGCTTTCTGCCGACGGCGTGGGTGCGCAATGATGAGTGGTACAATTTCCGGTCCAACCCACGCGGCGCGGTGCAGGTGCTCGCGCGCCTCGACGAATCCACCTACACCGGCGGCACGATGGGCGATCATCCCATCGCTTGGTATCGCGGCTACGATGGCGGCCGCGCGTGGTACACGGCGGGCGGCCACACCAGCGCGAGTTACACCGAACCGCTCTTTCGCGATCATCTGCTCGGCGGATTGCGCTACGCTGCCGGCGTGCCG
>JANNEF010000347.1:0-16902 GCA_031378375.1 Verrucomicrobiota bacterium
CGCCACCGAATCGAACAACCACACCGCGTCCCCCCCGCCGCCATCGAGGCCGAACCCCGTGTTGAGCGGCGGCGTGCTGTTGGTGGAAACCGGCGCGTTGGGATCACAGCGCACGACGAGATACCCGCCCGCCGCCAGCGACACCCCCGCCGGGAACACCCACCGGCGCGGCACCGCCAGCGCATCACTCAAGCTCATATCCGCCAGCTCCACCGCGCTGGCCGACGGATTGAACAGCTCCACCCAATCGCTCACCGACCCGTCGGGATTTTCCAGATGCAGACTGCTGGCCAGCACCTCATTGAGCACCAGCGCGACCGCGCTCGAATTGGTGACCGTGCGCGAGGCCGACAACGCCAACCCGAACGCGATGTCCGAGCTGGGCAAGGCGGCCTGATGCAACTCCACCGCCAGCACATTCGTGCCCGGCACGAGGAGCGACGGGGACACGGAGAGGCTTTCCAGCAAACCCTCCGTGGGCTGAGTGGAGGCGGTCGTATCGAAGGCCGGCGGCGAGCCGGTGACGCGCAGCCGCCCGAACTCCACGCCGTTGAGATAAAACACCGCGCCATCGTCCAGAAACGTCGAGGCGTTGAGGGTGAACCCCGTGAGGTCGCTCGTGAGGTTGAACGTGGTCCGCAAATAGTAAGTGATGATTTGCGTGCCCCCGGCGTTATTGGTCAGCAGCGTGGTGCGGAACGGTTCGGCGTAATTAGCGGGCGTGGTTTCAAAACCCAGCAAGGCCGCGCCGTTGCTCCAGCTCGCATCATTGTAGCCCGCGTCCTTCCACGCCGTCAGCAGGTTCGACCCCAAATCCTGGTAACGCCACGACGCCGCCATCGGCAGCAGCGGGAGGGTGATGTTGGTCGTCGTCGTCGTGCCGGCGGCCCCCGGATTACCGGCTCCGGGCGTGGGCGTGCCGAAGAACGCGAAGGTGGCGCCGCCACTGGGCCGGCGGCCCTCGGAAGTGCCGGAGTACTGCGGCCCGAAGAACACGCAGTCAATCAATGACAGGTCCGGGGTGAACAAACCGATCTGCCCCTGGTCGGAGGAAAGTTTGAAATTCAGATGCTCGCCGCCGGCCGCCGTGTCGCCGTCCGCCAGGAAGGCGACGAATCCGGCCCCCGCGACGAAACTCAACGATGCGATTTGATGGAGGTTCGGCGCTTCGTCCGGCGCGTCGGTGAGAAAGAGGCCGCCCAGGCTGACGGGCGCGGGGTCGGGATTGAACAGCTCGATGAAATCATCGGGTAGCAACCCGGCACCGTCCGCCAGCCATTCGTTGATCTTCAAGGTGCGCGGGTCGCCGGTGGTTTTCGCAAGGTTGGCAGCGCCGAACGTCGGCACGCACAAGCCCCAGGTTCCGCCGGCCAGCCGGCCCACCGACAAGTTCGCGAGCTGCGGTCCGAACACGACGGAGTCCACCAGCACGCCGCTGTTGTCGTAGAGGAAGACGCCGTCACCCGACGAGTTGAGCGAGAAGCCGAGGTGCAGGCCAGGGCCGTTGTCCGCGTAAAGGACCAGATGGTCGCCCGGCTCGATGGCGACGCCGATCTGAAAAGTGTATTTGAACTTGTCGTTCGGGTCGTCGGTGATCCCCATGCCCGCCAGGTTGATGATGCTGTTGCCGCCATTGTGCAACTCGATCAAGTCGGGATACTCGCCGCCCACGGCGATGGCCCCGTTGTTGCGCGCCAGCACCTCGTTGATCACCAACCCGGTCACCGCGCTGTCCACCGTCCACATGCGCGACGCGGTGGGAGCCGCGGCGTCCTGCCATTCGCCCGCGTCATTTTTGCCAAGGATGTAAACGGTGTAGGTGCCGTCCGACAGGCCGTTCAACTGTATCGGGGTGGCCACCGATGTCTCGCCGCTGTAAGCGCCGCCATTGACGCGATACTGGTAGGCGACGATGCCCGCGCCGCCGACGGTGAGCGTGGCGGTGGTTCGCGGCGTGGGCGAACGCGGTTCGCCGGCAATCGTAGCGCCGCCGGCGACGAGCGCGCCCATGTCGCGACCGCCCGGTCCCGCGCCGATCGCCGGAGAGCCGGGCCGCAGGCGGAAATCGTTGCGGATGCTGGCCGGAGTGATGTTGACGACGGTCACATTGGATAACAGTGGATCGGTGTTGAGGTTGCCCGTGCCGGTGGGCAGGCCGTCAGTCGCGGCGAGGATGGAACGGTTGACGGTCAACAGCACGGTGCCGTTGGTGGGCAGGCGATTTTGGAAATTGGTTCCACTGTAGCCGGCCGGGTTCCAAAAGATGTTGCCGTCGAGGGTCGCGCTGGCACCGGGCTGGGTGTTCAATTCCGCCTCGGAAAAGTTGAGCGCGGCGATGGCGACGCCCAGCGTGGTGTTGTGGGTCAAGGTGAGGTTGGCACCTTCCTTGACCAGCGCGACGTGGTCCACGTCGAGGAAGAAGTTGCGCACGGCGACGACGGTGGGGGAATAGTTGGTCCCGCTGACGAGGCCGCGTCCGATGGCGATGGCATTGGCGGAGTCGCCGGGAGCGGCGTTGTTCTTGCGCACCCGCAGGAAGGCGTTGCCTTCGATGTGCGCGTCGGCACCGTTGAGTTCGATCACGTCATCACTCGCGCCACTGAAGGTGTTGTTGAGCACCTGAACAATGGGGCCGGGCCGGGCGGCTCCAGAGAAGTTGATGACGTTGTTGGTTCCCGCCGTGGTGCCAAAGCTGTTCCCCTCGATGGTGACCTCGCCGCCCGCGCGGATGGGTCCGCCGCGAATGTGTTCGCCTCCGGTGATGGAGGGAAAGGTGGAGTTGCGCACGAGCAGCGAGGAGTTTTTCAACTCGATGATCGTCTTCGTGGTGCCGCTCCAGGTCACGTCGTCAATGAGCAGTTCGGAGTTGAGCAGGTAAAGGTTGTTGGTGCCGGAATCGGCAAACTCGATGTCCGCGTGCGTCAGGCGGTTGTCGTTCGCGACGTTGTCGAAGAAAAGGCCGGGCCAGTTGCCGCCGCCAGGGGTGCGGGTGAACCGGATGCGGTTGGTGGGCGTGCCTTCGGCGACGAGGCGGCCCTGGATTATCATCCGCACGCCGGGATTGAAGTAGAGGGTCGTGCCCGCCTCGATGGTCAGGGTGACGCCGCCGTCCACGTAGAGGTCGGTGGTGGCGAGGTAGGGGCCGCCGGCGGCAGTGAGGGTGGTGGGGTTTTCGTAGTGGTCGAGGAGGGTTTCGGTGGTGCCGTCGTTGTAGGAGATGTCAATCGTGCCGCGCGTGAGTTCGGTGCCGTTGGTGCCCAGGGTTTGAACGAGGACACGGTTGACGCCGGGTTTGAGCGCGACCGCGTTGTTGGTGTAACGACCGGTCATGGGCGTGAAGGTGGCGGGGAGGCCGTTGATGAGGACGGCGCGAGTCTCGATGATGTTAGCCTGGCCGCCCAACGGCGCGGTGGGGCCGGTGGCCCGGTAATAGCCGTTGGATTGGGTGAGGGTGGTGGCGATGGTGAAGTTGGTGGGGATTTGCGGGAGGATGTTGGCGACGCGGTTGGTGATGAAGGTTTTCATCGCGGTGACGGCGGTGATGAGCGCGGTGGTCTGCTGGAAGCCCGCCGTGGCGCGGTCGAGCGTGGCGGCGGCCTGGGCGGGACTCATCGCGGTGTCAATGAGCCGGCGCAGGGTGCCGTAATAGCGCGGCAGGATTTCGGGGTGCTGGATGAATTTCGCGATGGCCGGCAGGGGCGTCATGCGGAACAGGCTGGCGGTGGCGCTGCTGCCCTGGTTGCCAAACAGGGAGTCGGCGTCATAGGCGACGAGGCGGCAGCGCGGGTCCAGGCTGCCGATGTAGAAGGCGTAGTCGTCGCCGAAGCCGTTGGCCAGGCTGGTCTCGTTGTTGTCGCCGATGGCGTTCAAGGCGAAGTAGAGCAGCCAGTTTTCCACGTCCACCACGCGGTGGAGGGAGGTGAGGTAGTTTGCGGCGTTGGTCTCGGTCAGGACGGCGGTCAGTTCGATGAGGTCGCCCCAGTAGTCTTCGCTGGCATTGCTCTCCTTGAAGTAGCTGTTGGTGTAAACATTCTTGGTTCCCGGCGCGCGCCAGGCCATGTCCGCCGGGGCCAGGTTGCGGCTGCCGCGATAGACGTTGGCGTCGGGGTCCAGCGGGTCGTGGCGGGCGGCGAATTCGGAGCTGAGGTTTTCGTTGTGCGCGTAGCTGCCATAGACGGGGGCGCCGCCGCCCGCCGGCTGGCCGTTGACGCGCACCAGGACGGGTTGGGAATTGGCGATGACGAGGCCCGCTTTTTGAAAGAGCGCCGCCGCGCCGACTTGCGCGTGGACGGAGACGGTGTTGAGGTTGAGCGAGCGGACGCCCTGCCACGGGCGGTCGTTCGGGAAGGCGACGCGGATGTTGTTCGGGCGCGTGGTGCGGCTGCCGTTGCCCCGGTTGCGGAAGCCGCAGCGGTGGCGCACTTCCTGGCTGGTACCGAACTGGCTGGCCAGGGTGCCGTTCATCTCGGCGTTGCTCTGCGCCGCGCTGGTGCCGATGGCGTCGAGTTCGGCGCGTTCCACCTCGGTCAGGATCAGCCGGTAGTAGGGCTGGCCGCCGGGGTCCACGGTGTCATCCACCTGATAGAGGGCGTTGGCCGTCGGTGCGAAGGTGGTGCCGTTGGGGTTGTTGTCCTGTCGCGCCGCCGCCGGCCAGAGGCGCGGGTTCGCGCCCGCGTCGGTGGCGTGGAGGTAGTATTCGATCACGGTCTGATTGGCCCGCGCGGGCAGGGTGACGCCATACACGCGGTCGCCGGCGAGGCCGTCGTTGTGCGCGCCGTCGTCGAACATGTTCGTGGTGCTGAACGCATTCGTGTTCGCGGCGTCCACGCGGTAGTGGAGGGTCACGGTGACGCCGTTGGTCAGTTCGTCGTCCACGCGCGCGGTGATGAGCACGGGGTCGGTGGAGCGGGGCACGCCGGGCGCGTGGGTGACGTCGAGGATGAGCGGGGCGACGTCGGCGCTGTGGACGGAGTTGGTGGTGCCGGGGGTGCCGTTGGTGGGGGTGCTGGCGGCCCAGTTCTGGCCGGTGTCGTTGGCTTGCGCGGGGTTGATCAGTTCGAGGGTGCGGCCGCGGCCGTCGTGCGCGGCATACCATTCCCAGCCGAAGTGGCCGACGTCGTTGGGGCCGCGCTGGCGGATGCCCCAGTCGCCCTGGCTGGCGTAGGTCACGTCGTCTTCCTGGCCGCCTTGCGCGTTGTCGAGTTGGATCTGTTCGCCGTTGTTGGCCAGGGTGCCGGTCCAGCCGCCGACGGCGTTGGTGACGCCGGGGTGGATGGAGTTGAACGTGGCGAGGTTGGCCGCGACGGCGAGGTAGCCGCCGGGGGGGAGGGTCACGGCGGGGAGGGTGTAGTCCACGCCTTTGGTGAAGCGCCAGCCGGCGAGGTTAACGGGGTTGGTGCCGCGATTGTGGAGTTCGATGTATTCGGCCGCCACGTTTTCCGGGCCGTCCACCGGCTGCAGCGGGTGGTAGTGGATTTCGTTGATGACGATGTCGCCCGCGGGCATCGGGGTGGCGGCCAGCCAGAGGGTGGCGGCGAGCGCGGTGAGGAGTCGGGGCAAACTTTTCAAGGGTAACCAAGGGGGTTGAAGTTCAAGGAGGGAAAGCCGGCCGCGCCCGCCCGGGCGCAGACGCCGGGCGGGCACCACCACCAACCACCATTCGAGGTGCAGCGCGGCACAAAGCAACAAATTTGAAACCAGAACGTAACCAAAATCGGAAATCAAACACACTGTGGCTCAAGGCCGGTGGTCTGTCCACAGTGGGACAAAAAAAACGGCGGTCGCAGACGGGTCCCGTCGTCACGGGGGGCGGTCCGCGCCAACAGACCGCGCCAGCGCCCGCGAGGTTACAAGCATTGACGGGCACCGCACTCCGACGTCCGGCGCCGCCGGCAAATTCACGGCGCGGCGGCGGGGGCGCGACCGGCTCGTGAGGCGCGCGGTGGGGCCGGGGAGTCGGGCGTGACGCCGGTGGCGGTGCGCGGGGACCTCACGGCGCGACCCGCACCCGATACGCGCGGAAGGTCGCGGCCGGCGCGTTGGTGTCGGTGTAGCTCGCCGCCACGGCCGGGTTCACCACCGTCGCCGCCGTGGTCCAGTCGGTGAAATTGGTCCCCACCTGCACCTCATGCCCGCGCCCCGGCACCCCGTGCCACGTCAGCCGCACCGCCCCGTCCGGCAACCGTTCCACGCCCACGATCCGGGGCCGCACGATCAATTCCGCCTCCGGGCTGGTGACGCTGCCCGCCGCATTGGTGACGTGCAGGGTGTAGCTGCCGCCGTGGGGGTATTGCACGTTGGTCCGCGTGAGGGTCGCCAGGGTCGCGCCCGGCAGGTTGGTGCCGTTGAGCCGCCATTGCCGCGCGAGCGGCGCGGTGCCGGTGACGCTGGCGGTGAATTGCACGGTGCCGCCCTCGTCGGCGACCGCGTCCTGCGGCGGCACGGTGATTTCCGGCGGCCGCCGCAACGTCAGCGGGGCCGGGGTACTGAGCACCGCGCTGGCCGCGTTGCTGACGATCACGGCGTAAATCCCCTCGTTCACCGGCTGCACATTGGTCAGCGTCAAGGTCGCCGCCGTGCCGCCGGGCACCGGCCCGCCGTTGTGCAGCCAGGTGTAAAACAAGGGTCCCGGCCCGCTCGCGGTGACGCTGAATTGCACGGTGGCTCCCGGATTGGCCAGCACCGCCGCCGGCTGCGCCGAGATGATCGGCGCGGGGTTGGGCAGCGTCAGGTGCAACGTGATGGCTCCGCCGGAGCCGCTGCCGTAGCCGTCCACCGCGAGGTGATATTGCACTCCCGCCGCCGCCGTGAACGTCACCTGGCTTTGCAACCCGCCCGTGTCATCATCGCTGGCGACGGGCGTGAGCGCGGCCAGCACGGTGCCGGTGTAAACGGCCAGCACGGTGTCGAACCCGCTGCCGAAGGTGTCCACGGTGCAGTCGCCGGACGCCGGGGCCAGCCAGGACAACCACGCGGAGCGCGTGCCGTTGCGGTCGTCGTGGCGCGGTTCGCCGGCTTCGCGGGAAAACGCGGCGCTGTTGCCGGTCACGTTATTGGTGTAGCCGAAGAGCGCGCCGCGATTGGTGAAATGGTCCGCGAACCCCGCGCTGGGCAAGGCCACCGTCACCGTCACCGGGGCCGAGGTGCCGGGGGTTCCGCGATCATCCACCGCGCGGGCGGTCAGGGTGTAGGCGCCCACGGGCACGTTGGACCAGACCAGGCTGTAGGGGATGGTCGCGTCCTCGCCGAGCAGGTTGTTGCCTTCGTAAAACAGGACATTGGTCACCGTGCCGTCGCTGTCCACGGCGCTGGCCGCGAGCGTAAGGTTGGCGGGCACGGTGAAGAACGCGCCGCCCGCCGGGGCGGTGAGGCCGACGAAGGGGCGCGCGTTGACGAGGATGGTCACGGGCACGGAGTCGGCCGTGGAGCCCAGGTTGTCGGTGGCGCGGGCCAGCAGGGCATAGGTGCCGGCGGGGGCGTTGCTCCAGGTGATCGTGTAGGGCGCGGTGAGCGCTTCGCCCAGAAAATTCGTGACGTTGTAAAAGAATTCCACTTTCGCCACGGTGCCGCCGCTGGCATCGCCGGCCATGGCGGCGAGGGTGAGGTCCACGGGCGCGGTGAAGAGCGCGCCTTCCGCCGGGCTGGTGATCATGACCGTGGGCGCGTCGTTGTCCTCGTCAAAGATCGTCACGGTGGCGCTGGCGGGGGTCCCCACCACGTAGCCGCTGCCCGCTCCGAGCGTGAGCCGCACGGACTCGTTGCCTTCCAGGTCGGGGTCATCCAGGGGCACGATGCTGAGGTTGGTCGTGAGTGCGCCGGCCGCAAAGGTGAGGCTGGTGCCCAGGGCGAGATAGTCCGCGCCCGGTTGCGCGGTGCCGCTCACGGTGTAGTTCACGGTCAACGCGAGCGCCGGGTCGCCGGTGCGCGTGAAGACCAGCCGGCCCGTGTCCGCGCCCGGTTCGGTGGCCACCGCGTCCGCCGCGACGACCGTCACGCTCGGCGGCAGGATCACGTTCAAGGTCGCCACCGCGCTCACCACCTGGCCCACGGCGTTGGTCACCAGGACGGTGTAGTTGCCCGCCGCCGGGCCTTGTACATTGGTCAAGGCCAGCGAGTCATTCGTCGCGCCGGGAAGGGGCGTGCCGTTAAAGCGCCAAAGAAATCCCAAGGGTGCGGTGCCCGTGGCGATGACGTGGAACGTCACGTCCGCCCCGGCAAACACGGTCAGGCCCTGCGGTTGGGTGGTGATCTGCGGCGGGGCGTTGATGGTCAGGGTCGCCACGGCGCTGGTGGCCGCGCCGTAGGCATTGGCGACGATGACGCGGTAGCTGCCTTCATCGGTGAATTGCGCGTTGCCGAGGAGCAGTGACGCGTTGGTTGCGCCGGGCAAGTTCGTTTCGCTCCGCTGCCATTGATGGGTTACCGGCGGCGTGCCGCGCACGGTCACGGTGAATGCCGCGGTCGAACCCAGCGGCAGCACCCGGCTGATCGGCTGGCGGGTGATGAGCGGCGCGAGTTGCACTTCCACGCGCACCGCGCCCGAGGCCGCCCCGCCGGCATTGGCCACCACCACGGAGAAAATGCCGGCGTTGGTCGCTTGAATATTCGGCAGGACCAGATTGGTCCCGGTCGCTCCCGCGATCGCCGCGCCGTTGAAGCGCCATTGGAAACTTAGATTCGTCCCGCTCGCCGCGACCGTGAGCGTCACATTGCTCCCCGCCGCCACCGACAAATCCGGCGTGAGGCTCGTGATGACCGGTGGCACCACGCTGGCCGCGCCGGCGGCGGCGTTGGTTCGCCCGGCGGTGGGTGCGGCGGCCAGCCAGTTGACCGGATCGTTGCCGTACTCGGACGGGACGCGCCGTTGGAGCGACGCGCCCAGACCATTCGTGTTGCCATCGGCGGCGGCGGGCCAGGGGGCGTTGTCGCCATACTTGATCTTGTCCGCCTCGATGAACGGCACGAAACCCGCGTCCGCCGTGCCCGGCAATTCCGGCGCGTCGGGGAAATACAGCTCCACGTTTTCGCCGTCATTGGCCAGCTTGCCGCTCCACGGCCCGAACACCGGCACCCCGCCCGGCACGCCGAACTTCGTCCGCCACGCGAGCGTTGCCGCCGCGTTGGTGGCGGGGTCGAAACTCACCACCAGCAGGAACCCGCCGGCCGGGAGTCTCTCGCCCGGCGGGAAATCAAAATCCACCCCGTCGCGCAACCGCCACGTATTCGTCGCCGCCAGCGGATCAAACAACGTCACGTCCCCGCCCGAAATATTCTGCAACTCGATGAACTCCTCGCCCGAATTATCATTCGTCCCCATGTCCGGCGGATGATAAAAAATTTCGTTCACCACCACCGGCCCCACCAGCGGATAGGCATTGGGCAACCCCGACCCCGCGCGAAATTCCGCCACCGTCCCCGCGCCATCCGCGCCAAACGTCCGCGCACTCAACGCCGTGAACTCCACCCCCACGCTCGACAAATACCGCCCGAAGGCCACCCCGTTGGCCGCCGCGCCAAACTCCACCCCCGTGCGATACCCCGTCAAATTTCCCGCCTCATCCGCCGTGGAGAGGAACACCTCATCCCCGTGCGCCGAATTGAGCGAGAAATTCGCGCCCACGTTGGGAAACTCGTTGAACTGATACTCGTAAAACACCACGCGCCCGCCCGCCGCGATGACCGTCCCCGCCGGAATCCGAAACTTCTGCGGCTCATTCTTGCTGTCACTCAACCACCACCCCGACACATCCACCGACGTGCTCGTCAGATTAAACAACTCAATCGCATCCTCCAACGGCAGGTCCGAGTGCGACAACCCCTCGCTCACCACCACGTCCGTCAACGCGCGCAGATTACTCGCCGCCGGCGTCGCCGTCCCCGGGAACCGCACCACCGTCGCCGACCCATCCGGGAAGCGCCCCTCCGACACATTGTTCTGCTGGTTCGTGAACGAAATCCCATCCACCAACACCCCCGCCGCCGTGAACAACCCCACCGCCTCCAGACTCGCATTGAGACTGAACCCCGTGTGATCCGTGTCCGACCCGTTGGCCGCGAAAAACCGCGCGAACGCAAACTCGCCCACCCCGATGAACGACCGCTCCCGAATCTTGAACTTCTGTTTCGACGCCAGATTATCCGTCAGATACAACCCCCCGATCGCCACCGGCTGCGCGTTCGGATTGAACAACTCAAACCAGTCCTCGTCCCCATTGGCCGCATTGGCCAGCCACTCATTGACCCGCACCGCCGACGCCGACCCCAGCGGCGACGCCAGGTTCGCCGCCCCCGCCGACGGTTGCCCCAGCCCCCACTCCCCGCCATCCGGGAAACGGCCCAGCGAATAATCCGCCGCCTGCGGCCCGAACGTCACCCCATCCACCAACGCCAGCCCGTTGGCCGGCGACTCAAACAAATACACCTCATCCCCATTGGCCCCCAACCCAAACCCCGTGTTCAACACCCCCGCCGCATTCGACGACGCCGGCGCATTGCCATCAAACCGCACCACCAGAAAACCGCCCGCCGGCAACAACACCCCCGGCGGGAACACCCACCGCGCCGGTTCCCCGACCACATCCGTCAACCCCATCCCGCCCAAATCCGCCGGCACGCCCCCGCCGTTGTGCAACTCCACCCAATCCGCCAAGGGGTCAGTCCCAATTGAAGATGACATCATACCTTGGACTGACCCCGCACCGTTGGTCACCGACCGGTTATTCGCCAGCACCTCATTGATCACGATATTGAACGGCGCCACATTCGTCACCGAACGCACCGCGTCCAGCGCCATGCCCCACACGATGTCACTGCTGGGCAAGGCCGCCTGATGCACCTCCACCGCCAGCACATTCGTCCCCACCGGCAGCGACACATTCCAGGTGAACGTCTCCAGCGACGCATCCCCGCCCCCCGGCGGCGTGGACGTGGCCGCCGTCAAATAAGTGACCGCGCCCGACGGCATCCGCACGCGCGGGGACACCTCGACGCCGTTGACATAAAAAATCGCCCCATCATCAATCCACGTGGACGCCACCAGGCTGAACCCCGCCAGATTCGTCGTCACCACCACGCGCGTGCGGAAATAAAACGTCGTCTGCTGCGGACTGGTGAACGACAGAAACGTATTCTTCTCCGGCACCGACGCACTCGTCTCATTGTAAAGCAACGCCGGACCCGACGCCCACGCCGAGTCATCATAACCCGCCGCGCGCCACGCCGAGCCGAGATTCCCGCCGCTGGCGTCATACCGCCACACCGCCGTCAACGGCAGCAGATTCAACGTCGTCGTCGTCACCAGCGGCCCGCCGCCGCCGCCGGGATTGCCCGCGCCGGGCGTCGGCTGCGTGAGCCGCGCGATATTCGTGGACCCGCTGGGCCGCCGCCCCTCCGAAACATCCGGGGCCTGCGGGCCGTAGGACACGCAATCAATCAGCGACAAATCGGCGGCGAACAGGCCGATGAACCCCTGCAACGCCGACAGCTTGAACCCCAGATGATCCGCGCCCGCCTCCGGCTGCCCGTCGGCCGTGAACGCCAGATACCCGCCCCCCGCGATGAAGCACAGGGGTGCGACCCGGTGCAACCCCGGCGCGCCCGCCGGGGCATCGCTCAGAAACAACCCGCCGAGATCCACCGGTTGCGGGTCGGGATTGAACAGCTCGATGAAATCCTCCGTGAACTGGCCCTGGGCGTCGGCGAGCCATTCGTTGATCTGGAGCGAGCGCGCCGCGCCCACGGGCTGGGCCACGTTGGGCAGGCCGAAGGACGGGCGCGACAACCCCCACGCGCCGTGGCGGTCCCGCCCGATGGACAAATCCGCCAACTGCACGCCGAACACATTGGAATCCAGCAACACCCCGGAGCTGCTGAACAGATAGAGGGCGTCGCCGTTCTGGTTCAACCCGAAGCCCAGATGATGACCCGGACCGCTTTCACTGTCGCCGTAGAGCACCAGCAACTCGCCGCCACCGAGCATCGTGGCCGGCGGAAAGGCAAACTTGAACGGCACCGCCGGGTCATCCGTCAGGCCCACGCCGGAGAGGTTCGCCGGGGACGAACTGTCGTTGAGCAACTCGATCAAATCCGGGAACTCGCCCGCCACGGATTGCGCGGTGACGTTGCGCGCCAGGATTTCGTTGAGCCGCACGCGCGCGAGGGTGTTGCTCACCGTCCAGGAGCGCAGGGCCGGCTGATTGGTGCTCTGCCAGACGCCCGCCGAGTTCTTGCCAATCACCCGCACCGTATGCACCCCGTTGGCCAGCCCCGCCAGGACGAGGGGTGAGCCGACCGGCGTCTCCGCCCCATAAACGCCGTTGTCCAGCCGGAACCGGTAATCGGTGATGCCCGGCCCGCCCACCGTGAGCGTCGCGCCGGTGAGATACGTCAACGCAGGCGGCTCGCCGCTGAGGGACGCCCCGGCCGGCACCGCCGCGCCCATGTCCAATCCGTTTGCGCCGCTGCCGGCGGCGGGCGAACCCGCCAGCAATTGGAAATCGCTCCGCACGGTGAACTCCGTGATCGTGTTGGAATCCAGATTCGCCAGCCGCGGATCCGTGTTCAAGTTGCCCGTGCCGGAATCCAGAAAATCCGTCGCCGCCATCAAGGAGCGGTTGACGCTCACCTGCACCGTGCCGAACTCGGGATCGTTCTGATACGCGTTCTGAAAATTGGTGCCGTTCCAGCCGGGCGGATTCCAAAAAACATTCCCGTCGAGCGCGGCGCTCACGCCGTTGGTCACGCCCTCGCCGCGCCGGAGCGGTTCATCGAAATTGATGAGCGCCACGCCCACGCCCACGGCGGTGTTCTGCTCGAAGGTGAGCGAGCCGCCCTCCTTGGCGAGCACCGCGTGGTCCACGTCGTAAAAGAAATTGCGCACGGCGACGATGTGCGCGCTCCGGGAGCCGTCGCGACCGTAGCTGATGGCGCTGGAGGTGTCGGCGGCGGCGAAATTGCCGTTGTGAACGTGGAGGAAGAGATTGCCCTCGATGTGGGCGTCGCAACCGTCGAGGTCGAGCACATCGTCACTGGCGCCGGAGAAGGTGTTGCTGACGACCTGGAGGATGGCGAAGGGGCGTTGGGCGTTGCTGAAGTCAATAATGTCGTTGAGACCGGTGGTCGTGCCGAAGCGGTTGCCTTCGATGAGGACAAAGCCGTTGGTGGGGATGTTCACGCCGTGGATGTGTTCGGCGGCGACGAGGGTGGGGAAGTCACAGTTGCGCACGAGCATGGAGGAGTCGGTGTGGTCAATGTAGTTGGCGGTGGTGCCGCTGAAGGTGAGACGGTCCAGATAGACGACGGAGTTTTGCACGCGGATGCTCTGGCCGCCGGCACCGCTGCCGGCGTATTCAATGTCCGCGAAGCTCACCTGGTTGCTGGCGCTGGTGTTGGCGAAGGTGAGGCCGGCCCAACTGTTGGTGGCCCCGGCACCGGGGGCGCGGGTGAAGCGGATGCGCTGGGTGTCGGTGCCCTGCGCGTTGAGGCGACCGTTGACGGTCAGGCCCAGACCCGCGCCAAAGTAGAGCGTCGCTCCCGGCGCGATGGTGAGGGTGACGTTGCTGGCGACGGTGAGGCTGCTGGTGATGTTGTAGGGTCCGCCGGCGGCGGTGAGAGTGGTGTTGGCAGCGATGTTGCCGCCGAGGTCGGCGAGGGTGCCGTCATCATACCAGACGTCGAGGGTTTGGCGGGCGATTTCCTGGGCGGCACCGTTGAGCGCCTGGACGAGCACGCGGTTGATGCCGGGTTGCAAGGTAATGCCTGAGAGACTCCACGCGCCAGTGAGGTGGGCCCAGTTGGCCAGTGCGCCGTTCACGCGGACGCTGCGGGTGTCAATGATGTTGGCGGAGCCGCTGAGGTTGAGTGTGGGACCGCCGCTTTGCACGTAGCCGCCGGTGAAGGTAAAAACGTTGGTGGTGATGCGCAGGGTTTGCGGCAGCAGCGAGCGGACGTGGTTGCGCCGCGCGGTCATGAAGGACTTCATGGCGCTGATGGTGCCGGGTGTGACGAAGTCGCCGAGGGTGCGGTCCACGAGGGGATCGAATTGCGGTTGGGAGAAGGTGGTGTCGAGCAGTTGCTTGAGGGTGGCAAAGTAGAGGGGAGCGAAGGCGGCGTTGGTCATCAGCCGGTTGATCGCGACGCTGTTGGGCGGCGTGCAGGGGGTGTTGCCACCGCAGAAGGCGGCGTTGATCATGCGAAAGATTTGCGCGGTGGGGCTGCTGCCTTGAAAGCCGACGATGGAGTCCACGTCATAGCCGAGCAGCTTGAGGCGCGGGTCGGCGCGGCCAATGTACATCGCGTAGTCGTCCCCGTTGCCGTTGGCGAGGCTGGTCTCGTTGTTGTCGCACAGGGTGTTCACCGCGAAGTAGAGCATCGCCTGGCGCACGTCCAGCACGCGCGGGGCTTCATCCGCAAATTCCGCGTCCGTCGCCGTCCCCAACACCCGCAGGACTTCGATCAGGTTCGTCCAGTTGTCGGCGCTGAGGTTGTTGGCCTTGGAGTAAACGTTGGTGTAGCTGTTTTTATTGGTGGTGCCCAGCCAGTCCAGGTCCGCATGGGCGCTGCCGTTGTCCAGCCGCACGCCCCGATAGATGTCCCCGCCGCTGTCCAGCGGGAAGTGCGCGGCGGCAAAGTCGCCGTTGAGTTCCTCGTTGTGCGCGTAGCTGCCAAATTGCGGGCTGCCGCTGCTGGCCCGGTTGACGCCGTTCACGCGCACTTGCACGGCGCGCGAGTTGGCCATCGCCAGGCCGCTTTTCTGGAACAGCGCCGAGCCGAACACCTGCGCATGGGTGAACTGGGTGTTGAGGTTCATCGCCCGCTGCCCGTTCCAGGGCCGGTCATTGGCCACGTTCACGCGGTAGTTGGGCGGGTTGGCGCTGCGGCTGCCGTTGCCCCGGTTGCGCACGCCGCAGTTGTAGCGCAGTTGCGCGCCGCTGGCTTCCTGCGTGATGAGGGTGCTGTTCATCTGCGCGTTGCTTTCCCGGTCGGGGCTGCTGCCGGGGATGGCCTGGAGTTCGGCGCGCTCGGCTTCGGTGAGCACCAGCCGGTAAATCGGCTGGCTGCCGCCATACACATTGTCGTCCACCTGGTAGAGGGCGTTGGCCAGTTGCGTGCCGGTGGGTTGCACGGGGGCGGGCCAGGTGCGGACGCGGTCCTGCGCGTCGCGGGCTTCCACATAGTATTCGACGACGGCGTTGTTGGCGCGGGCGGGCAGGGTGGCGGTGTAGAGGCCGTCGCCGCCGGTGGCGTCGCCGCCCAGGCCGTCATCGGTCATCGTGGTGCTGGCGAAGGTGGCCCCGGTGTTGTCCACGCGATGCCACACGCGCACGGTCAGGCCGGTGGCGGCCGGCGCGAGCACGCGCACGGTGAGGGTGACGGGGTCGGTGCTGGTGGGGACGAGGGGGGCGTGGGCGAGGTCCAGGAGGTGGGGGGCGGTGTTGGTGGCGCGGACGCTGTTGACGAGGCCGGGGGTGCCGTTGTTGGCCGTGCTGGCGGCCCAGTTCTGCCCGTGCCGGCCGGCGGCGCCGCCCAGGCCGGGGTGGATGCGTTCGAGGCTTTTGCCCTGCCCATCGTGTTCGGCCTGCCACTCCCAGCCCTGGTGGTTCTGGTCGAAGGGGCCGCGCTGGCGGATGGCCCAGTCGCCTTCGGTGGCGTAGTCCACGTGGTCCACTTCGTTGCCGGCGGCGTCGTCGAGCTGGAGGGTTTCGCCGTTGTTGCCCAGGGTGCCGGTGAAGTTGCCAATCGCGGGGCCGGCGGTGGGGTGGCGGGTTTCAAAGGCGTTGATCTCGGCGACGAGGGCGACGTAGCCGCCGGGGTGCAGCAGGAGGTTGGGGAAGGTGTAGTCAATGCCTTTGCTGAAGCGCCAGCCGTTGAGGTTGATGATGTTGGTGCCGGGGTTGTGGAGTTCCACCCATTCGAGCCGCGTGTCTTCGGGCATGTCGGGCTGGGGGTGGTACATGATCTCGTTGATGATCACGGTTTGCGCGGCGGCGGGCCGGGGCGCGCACGGGGCAAGGGCGGTGAGCAGGGCGAGGGCGGCCGTCCGCATTGGCATATACTTCATAAAAATTCCACGGGCAGTGTCTTGAACGACGCTACTTTGCACGGTGGCGCGGCGGGTTTCAACCTGAAATCCGAAGTTCGAAATCCGGGTTCCGAAAGAAAGCCGAAGCCCGAGGCCCGAACGCTCCCGTTCCCGCCCTCCGCCCCGGAGCACTGTTTCCGGCCGGCGGGCCACGACCGGTTCGGCCTTCGGATTTCGGCTTTCTTTCGGATTTCGGTAATTCGGAGTTCGGATTTCAGGTTCAAGTGTGTGGTGGCGCCGTGCGCGGCTAGGTCATTCGTCATTGGTCTAGGGCGCGAGGCGGGCGCGGTAGAATTGGGTCGGGCCGTTGGTGCCGGTGGCGTCGTAGGTGAGGGTCTGGCCGTGGGGATGGGTCTGGGTGCCGGGGAGCCAGTCGAACAGGTTGGTGGCGGTGTCGATGAAATAGTTGCGGCCGGGCTGGCCGTTGATGGTGAATTGGATCTGGTCGCCGGGCAGGCGTTGCACGTCCACCAGCAGCGGGCGCGCGTGGACGGTGAGTGGCGCGGCCACGCTGGCGGCGCGGCCGGCGGGGTTGCTCACGACGACGGTGTAGAGGTTGCCGTCGTCGGTTTCCTGCGCGGTGAGGGTGAGTTGGGCGCTGGTGGCGCCGACGATGAGATTGCTGTTCTCATACCATTGGAAGGTGAGGGGCGCGTCGCCGGTGGCGGCGACGGTGAAGGTGGCGTTGCTGCCGGCGGTGACGGTCTGCGCCTGCGGCTGACCAGTGATGGTCGGCGGCACGGCCACGGTGAGGGTGACGGGGGCGCTGGTGATCGCGCCGGCGAGGTTGGTGAGACCCGTGTGATTTCGTTTTGAATGTCATT
>JANNEF010000352.1:0-3441 GCA_031378375.1 Verrucomicrobiota bacterium
AACGACGATCTTGAACGCGCGCGTTCAGTTGTTTGCTCTCCGAATCGCTCAAGGTCAGGGGCGCGGCATGGCGGGGCATCACCAGAGGATACCCCGCAACCCTATAATGTAAATGACTTGTTGGACACCAGACTAGCGGAATTTTCCACACCTCTTGCGGGCGGATGCGAACAGCGTCCGCCCGTCTTTTTTTCCATCACCGTGGCGGTAATCTCTGCGCGTGCGTGGGAATTCCGGCTGCCGGCCACCCGGCCCTTCGCGGTGTAGGGAGTTTTACGGTCCAACGGGGAGCGGTCGGAGGTGCGTCCGGCTGCTCTTTTTTTGTACGGGGTTGGGGGCGGCGGGGCGAGCGGTGTTTGAGTCGGGACAATGGGACGGGAAACCACGAATGAACACGAATCCGGAGGGGATCGTGTGCGATGTGGCCGCGGCCGGAAAGGGGTGCTGAACGGTTCGCGACGTGGCAGTGGTCTGGTATCGCGCCGTCGCTTTTTATATGCGTGTTTATGCGTGTACATTCGTGGTTGAACTGACGTTCCGGCGGGGAATGGGTTTCCGCCAACGCGCGAAAACAAAAACGGCGCTTCGCGTGAAGCGAAGCGCCGGTGCAATGAGGTCGGGGCGGCTTAACGGGCGCCGAGGATCGCGTCCTTGGCGGCCTTGGCGACGCGGAACTTCACGACGCGCTTGGCCGGGATGTTGATCTGCGCGCCAGTGGCCGGGTTGCGGCCGATGCGGGCTTTGCGGTTGACCAACACGAGCTTGCCGAGACCGGGCAGCGTGAAGGTGTTCTTCGCGTTTTTGTACGCGAGCTGGGTGATGGTTTCCAGGATTTCGACGGACTGCTTCTTGGAGATGTTATTTTTCTCCGCGATAGCGGCCGCGATTTGGGATTTCGAGAGGGCTTTAGCCATATGTTTGTGCAGTGATTTAATTGTTTTGTTTGCGTTCGCTCTTGCGACTTGCGCGTATCTAAAGGAGTTCACCGGAGTCGTGCAAGCGAAAAAATAAGGGAATTTTGCATGTTTTGGCCGCGTCCGCCCCGGCGGTCCGCGAGTCTTTTCTGGCTTCGCGGCAGGGGTTGTGGTTCAATCACGGCGAACCAGTAACCGTATCAAACCAGACCATCACTCAATGGAGCGAACTGCTGCCGCCGGAATTGCGGAAACCACCCTGTCGGAAAAAATGCCCGCGGGGCGCGGTCGGGGCTTCGCTGTGTTGCTATTGCTCTCGGGATTTTGCGGCATTTCATACGAGGTGCTTTACGCGCGCATCCTCAGCAATTTCATCGGCGACCAGTTCGCCGTGAGCGCGTCCATCCTGCTCACGTTCATGCTGGGCATCGGCATCGGCACGCTCTGGGCGCATCGCCTGTGGCGCTGGCTGTGGTTGATCGAAGCGGCCATCGGCGGCCTGGGCGCGGCGTTTGCGCTGGGCGCGGGCCGGCTGGAGCAATGGTTCTACGCGATCACGCCGCTGCACGGCAGCCTCGGCGGGGCGATGGTCGTTTGCTTCGTGCTGCTGAGCGTGCCGTCGTTTTTGATCGGTTGCAGCCTGCCACTTTTCGCCGGTTATCTGGGCCGGCTCACGGCGGGCCGCGCCTTTGCCCGCGCCTACATGGTGTACAATTTCGGCGCGGCGCTCACGGTGCTGGTGATCGAGTTCTGGCTGCTGCGCCAACTGGGGATCCGCGACACGGTGCTGGCGATGGCGGCGCTCAACGGCGTGGTGGCCATCGCGCTGCAGTTTGGTTTTCGCGAACTGCGCGAGCCACCCGTGAAGGCGCTGCCGGTGCTGCCCCCGCCCCGGCGCCTGTTGCTGGCGCTGGCGATCGCGAGTGTCGGCTCGGCGATCTTTCAGTTGTTGATGGTGAAGATCGCCGAATGTTTCCTGGGGCCGTATCGCGAAACCTTCGCGCTCGTGCTGGCGCTGGTGCTGTTCGGCATCGCTTTCGGTTCGGCGCTGGCGCGCCGCTGGCGCCTGAATTTCGGCTGGCTGCTCGTGGTGGGGCTGGCGGGCCTGGCGTGGCTGGTGGGCGGTTATGAAACGGTCACGCGCGCCTATGCGTGGGTGCATCCGCTGTGTCTGGACAGCGCCTGGCTCGGCGTGCTGCACCGTGCGGCGGCGCTCGCCGCCCTGATGGCCGTGCCCGTGGTGGCGTTCGGGGCGACCATCCCCGCGCTGCTCGGCGAGTCGGACAACAACGTGGCGCGGGATTCGGGCAAGCTGCTCTGCGTTTCCTCGCTGGCGAACGCGGTGGGATTTCTGTTGATGGCGCTGGTGCTGCACCGGCATTTCGACTACGGCGTGTTGCTGCTCGGCGTCGCGGGGTTGGCGGGGCTGGCGGTGCTGCTGCACGCGCGGTCGCGCGGTTGGGTCACGCTGGCGGCGGCGGGGCTGGTCACGGTGACAATCTGGCTGCACCGGACCCGCTGGGACGAGAATCTTCTCTACCTGAGCTACGACCACTTCAACTCGATCGAGGAACTGGATTGGGCGCGGCGCAAGTTCAAGTTCCCCGAGAAATTCAAAGGCGCGCAGGATACTTTTTCGCTCAATCATTTCGGCGACGACGTGCATTTTTTCATCAACGGTTACGTGAGCATCCGGCTCAATTCGCCGGCGGAAAAGATCGTGGGCGCGTTTCCCACGATGTTCGCGCCGCGCACCGACCGCGCGCTGGTGCTGGGCGTGGGCAGCGGCGCGACCGCCGGCACGGTGGCCAGCCTGTGCGGGCGCATGGACGGCGTGGAGATCAACCCCGTGGTGTTGCAAAACCTCTGGCGCATGTCGGAGCACAACTTCGACCTCGTCAAGAAGCCCAACGCGCGCTTCATCAACGACGACGGCATCCACTTCATGCGCGTTGGCCGCGAGCAATATCCGCTGATCATCAACACCGTCACGTCGCCGCGCTACTTCAGTTCGTCGAAGCTGTACACGCTCGACTTCCTGGAGTCGGTGCGGCGGCGTCTCGAGCCGGACGGCGTTTACGTGACGTGGGTGGATGCGCGCGTCGGCCCGCGCGGGCTGGACATCATCCTCCGCACGGTTGCGCGGTCGTTCCGGCACTGCGCCGTGGCGGGCGTCAAGTCCGGTTACTTCCTGCTGCTCTGCTCGCAGGAGCCGATCCGGCTGCGCCAGCCCGAACTGGTGTCCACCAACGCGGTGCTGGCGTCCTATTTCGAGACCAACGGACTGCCGCCGCGACTGCTGCCCTACGCGCTGCTGACGCCGCACGGCTTCGATTTGATCGGCGAAACGAACGGGCCGTTGAACACGATGGATTTTCCCGCGCTGGAATTTGAAATGGCCCGCTCGGACGACCGGCACCCCTCCGGTTTCACCCGCCGGTTGCTCGAAACGAATAACCTGAACGAAATCGCGCACACGCTGGATCCGGCGCTTCGCTAACGCGCGGTGGATATCGACATGTTCAGC
>JANNEF010000358.1:0-11231 GCA_031378375.1 Verrucomicrobiota bacterium
TTCTGCACCACCGTCACCGGGCCGGCAACGCTGCAATGGTTCATGGACGGCATGCCCCTCGCCGGCCAGACCAACGCCTGTCTCAACCTGAGCAATCTCACGTTCACCAGTGCGGCGGAGTACTGCGTCGTCGTCAGCGGCACGTGCAACATGGAGATTCGTTGCGCGACGCTCACCGTGCAAAGCAACACCGCCGCGTTCGGCCCGACGGATCAGGTCGCGTGCATCGGCGAGCCGATTAAGCTCTGCGCCATTCCGTTCGGGACGGGGCCCTTCACCTATCAATGGTTCAAGGGCGTGGCTCTGCTGGCCGGCCAGACGGGCAGTTGCCTGGACCTCGGCAACGCGACGGCCACGACGGCGGGCAGTTACTGCGTGCGCGTGACCGGCGCGTGCAACACGGTGACGAATTGCGCGACCGTCACGGTCCAGCCTCGCGTCACCGCCACGCCGCTGACCAACGTCACGGCATGCGAGGGCGGAAACGCCGTCTTTTGCAGCACCGTTTCGGGCGCCACCAACCTGCAATGGTTCATGAACGGGATGCCGCTCGCCGGCCGGACGGACCAGTGCCTGGCCATCGCCGGCGTGACGGCGGCCAACGCAGGCGATTACTGCCTCATCGCCGCCGGCCCGTGCGGCACGGTGATCGTTTGCGCGACGCTCACCGTCGGCGGGAACGTCACCACGACCCCGCTCGTGAGCCAGACCGCCTGCCTGGGCGGCGAGGTGAAGTTCTGCACCGTCGCATCGGGCGTCGGGCCGTTCGGTTACCGGTGGAGCAAGGACGGCGTGGTGATTTCCGGCGAGACCTCGAACTGCCTGACCCTACAAAACATTTCGGACGCGGCGACGGGTGAATACTGCGTGACCGTCTCCGGCGCGTGCAATTCAGTAACGCATTGCGCGACGCTGACGGTCCGGCCAGAAATCGCGGTCGAAGTGCTCGTTCCGCTGCCCGAATGTCTGCCGCTGGGCAGCGACGTGGTCATCTGCCCGGCGATCTCCGGCCCGCCGCCTTACGCCTGCCAGTGGTTGAAGAACGGAGTGCCGCTCGCCAGTGACACGAACTGCTGCCTCACCCTCAGCAACTATTCGGCGGCGAACGCCGGCCAGTATTGCCTGCGTGTCACCGGGCCGTGCAACGTGGCGGAGACATTCATCACGCTGCCGGAAGTCTGCCCGCCGGTGATCGTTTCCACCGGCACGAACGTCTGTCTCGGCGGCACGGTGGACTTGTGCGCGCTGGGGACGATGGCCACCAGCCCGTTCACCTATCAATGGTGCATCAACGATGTGCCGCTGACTGGCGAGACGAACCGCTGCCTGACGATCACCAACGCGCGGCCGGAAGACGCGCGGCTCTACCGCGTGGTGATCACGGGCCGGCCTTACTTCGTGGTGCAATACTTCGAATTCACCGTGCTGCCGCTGACCTCGGCGACGCCACTGGTGAACCAGACCAACGCGCCAGGCACGGGCGCGTCGTTCAGCACGGTGCCGTCCGGCCAGCCGCCCTTCTCCTTCCAATGGTTCAAGGACGGCGGGCCGTTGGTGGGGGCGACCGCCGGCGTCTTCACGATACCGAACGTCACCAGTGCGGACGCGGGTGAATACTGTGTGAAGGTCACCGGCTTCTGCGGTTCGGTGACGAACTGCGCGCGGCTGGAAGTGCCCGCCTCACCGTGCGTCCCGGCCACCTTCACATTCACGGGCAACTCGGCGACCTCCGGCACGGCGGGCAACTCCCGCGCGTTCACGGCGGGCGGCGTCTCCGTGAATGTCACCGCCTTCAGCCGCACGACCAACGGCGCCTGGGCAACCGCTTATCTGGGCAGCTACCCCAATGGCCTGGGCGTCACCGATGGTTCCGAAGGGACCGGGGCCAACGACCAGCATGTGGTGGACAATGTCGGTCGCTTCAATTACGTGCTCTTCGAGTTCTCCCAGCCGGTCGTCGTCAACCGCGCCTACCTCGACTACGTGCTCGCCGACAGCGACATCACGGTATGGATCGGCACCTTCACCGCTCCCTACACCAACCACCTCACGTTGAGCGACGCGCTGCTGGCCGGCTTCGCCCTCACCGAGGACAGCCTGTCCACGAACGGCAACGCGCGCTGGGCCGCCTTCAACGGCGGCGAAGTTTCCGGCAACGCGCTGGTCATCGCCGCCCGCCCCGCGGCCAATTCGTACAACGACCAGTTCAAAATCTCCAAGCTCGACATCTGCCAGGAGCCGCCCGTCTGCGCTCCCCAACTTTTGCTCACTGCCGGTTGCCAGGACGCGGCGACGGCCAATGGCTCGATCCCGTTCAGCGGCACGGTGCAAAACACCGGTAACAGCGCCCTCACCAACCTGACGGTCAGCCACAGCGCGGCGGGAGTGGTGAAGACCTTCGGTTCGCTTGCGCCGGGCGCGACGACCAACTTTGCCGGCAGTTATCGTCCGGGCGGTTGCGGCAGCAACTTCACCAGCGCCATCACGGTGGCGGCGCGGGATGCGTGTTCCGGCACCAACGTGACGGCGAGCGCCTCGTTCACCTGCTCGGTGCCGTGCCCGCCGACGGTCTGCCCGGCGTGCGATCTGCGTTACCCCTTCGCCAGCACCAACCCGCGCACGAGCGTCATCTTCAACGAGAACGAGGTGCTGCGCGGCTTCAGCACGAACGTCAGGGGCGCGGGCGACACGATCAAAGTCTGGTACAACGACGAACACGCGCTGGTGCTCGGCGTGCGGCGCGTCATCGTGAAGACCGCCAGCGGCAGCACGACAAATGATTATCCGATCACGCCGCTGACGAAGAACCCCGACTCGGCGCTCTACCCGGCGGTCGGTTCGCTGTTCCTCAGCGGCGACCAGGCGGGTACGGACGTGTCGGATCGACCGATGTTCCCGGCGCTGTTCGTCACAGACATCACCAGCGATCCCGCGAGCCTCGCGGGCGACTGGCAGTCCGGTGGCGGAGCGATTCCCGCGCATGCGGTCTTCGGCTCGTGGAAGGGCGCCGTGCGCATCGTGGACAAGACGAAAAACCCGGTGGAAGTGACCGTGCAACCCGACGCCGACCCGGCCAAGAACCACTGGAATCTCGACCTCGGCGACCCCGCACCGGCGGGACTGGAGAATGAGGGCTTCGGCGCGGAAGCCCGCTGGAACGTGGACGAACTTGGGCTGATCCCCGGCCACACCTACCGCGTGCAGGCGATGGTCCACGACGGCGACCAGAACAAAGCCGGGGGCGACGTGGGGCAGGCTTGCGCGATCATTTGTTTCAACGGACCGCCAAATCCGAATTGTCTCACCGTGACCGCGCAGATCGCCTGCCTGCTGCCGGACAACGTTTGCGGCGAGTTCGCCGAGGTCGCCAGCGGCGTCAAAGGCGACACGCAACTGCCGGCGTTTTGCTACCGCGTCACCGTCAGCAACTGCGGCGCGACCACGCTCACGAACCTGACGCTCGTGGATGACAAGGTGCCCGGCCTGGCGACGAACTTTCCGTCCACGCTCGCGTCTGGCGCGGCGGTGACGCGCTACTTCAAGGCGGCCTGGGCGGCCAGCACGACAAACACGGTGCTCGCCGCCGCCCGCAGCGCCGGCAACGGTCAGAACGTGCTCGCCGCCGAAAGCGTCGTGGCCCTGGTGCAACCAGCGGGACTCGCCTCCCAGTTATTCGTCACCTCGCCCGACGATCAAGACGGCAACCCGGCGGACGCGCATGTGCGCTTGAACAACGACGGCGCGGCGCATCTGGTGGCGTTCACGATCGTTTTGCAGAACACCAGCGGCGCGGATCTCGCGAACCTGACCATCAGCGCGCCCGCGCTGCTTGCCGCCGGGTGCGCACTTCCCCCGCCGTTTCACCTGCCGGCGGGAGCGGTTTACTCGAACACGGTTTGTCTCGACGCGCTGAGTTGCACGAACCTGCCGCTGGCGACGGTCATCACCGTGACGGCGGACGCGGGCGGCGGCTGTGCGTTTGATTATTATGGGCAGCCCGTCCGCGTGAGCACGAGTTGCGCGGGGCAGGTGGATTGCGGAGGCACGGGTGGCGGTGGCGGCGAGTGTCCGAAGAACTACTCGTATTGGCAGAAGAATCTGGCCGTTTGGCCGGCACCTTATGTCAGCGGGGCAATGGTCGGTAGCGTCTTCAGCACCGCGTCCGGATCGTCGGCGAGTGCCACCCTGCTGGATGCGCTCAAAGGCAAGGCTGGTTCGGGCAAATCCAAGGCGAAGGATCTGCTCAAGCAGGCCGTCACGGCCATGCTGAATGCCTCCAGCGCGAGTATTCGTTACCCGCTCACTCCGGGCGAAATCGTCAATTTCGTCAACACGGCGCTCGTGAACGGGACGGATCAGGTTCTCAAAGACCTGACCGCCTTGCTCAAGGAAACCAACGAGCCAGACTGTCCGTAGGCGTCGGGATACCTGCCCTGGAACGGGTGGACGTGCGCTGCGGGCGGACAAAATTCCGCTGGCGTGGATTCTCCACCGCCGCCTATACTCTGCGAAAACTTGCCCGGCTTGAAAGGAATCCATACGATGAAACCATTCACACTCGCCCTGCCCCTCCTCGCGGCCACGCTCCTCGCCCTGCCCGCCCGCGCGCAGATAACTTCGCCCGGCCAGACCGGTCTCAACGCCGCGATGACCAAGTTGTTCGGCGACGTCACCGCCTTCTCCGCCCGCACCGAGGTGCGGATGCTCGACAAGCAGGGCAAGGAATCCATGCGCATGACGATGAACTTCGCCCTGCTCGACGGCAAAATGCGCGCTGAGATTGACCTTGCCCAGATCAAAACCGCCGACATGCCGCCCGAAGCCGCCGCCAGCCTCAAGCAGATGGGCATGGACAAAATGGTCAGCGTCGTGCGCCCGGACCGGAAATCCACACTGGTCATTTATCCGTCGCTCTCCGCCTTCGCCGAGGTGCCGATGTCGCCCGAAGACGCGGCGGACCTGGAGAAAAAATACAAAGTGACCCGGACCAAAACCGGCCGGGAAACAATTGACGGCCATCCGTGCGACAAAAGCAAAGTCATGGTCATCGGCGACAAGAACGAAAAGCACGAAGCCATCGTGTGGACCGCGACGGACATGAAAGACTTTCCCATCCAGATGCAGATGAACCAGGCGGAGGCGACCATCGTGATGCTTTACAAGGATGTGAAGCTGGCCAGGCCCGACGCCAAACAATTCGACGCGCCCGCCGGCTTCGCGAAGCACGAGAGCATTGAGAAGCTGATGCAAGGCGCGATGCTGAAGGCCTTCGGCGGGGCGAAGTGACGGAGAGGGAGAGTTGAACCCGAAGCTGGCGAAACGCCGACCGTGGCGCGCGGCCTTCAGGCCGCTTCAACGGACGCAAGTCTGCGGGTGAGCGCTGGCACTTTTTCTGTCGCCCGCTGAGGCGGCCTGAAGGCCGCGCGCCTTGCGCCTCGGATCAGGCCCGCTCGCGGGCTACTTTGGAATTCGGGTTGAATGAGTTACACGGTTGCAAGGTTACAGGAGGGACGGGCGCCCTCATGCAACCATTCGCCCATGTAACTGCCGCGACCGGGAAACTTCGCGCGTTGCGGATGGAAACCCCTTTTTACTCCGGCGGTGTCATCGTCACG
This sequence comes from Verrucomicrobiota bacterium, assembly GCA_031378375.1. Lineage (GTDB taxonomy): Bacteria > Verrucomicrobiota > Verrucomicrobiia > Limisphaerales > JANNEF01 > JANNEF01. The sequence goes on from JANNEF010000358.1 coordinate 5,616, forward strand.
ACGTTGCCGCCCAGTTCCGAGGGCGCAAGCTCGTTCCAGGACATCACCACGAAACCGCGATTCGGACCGAAGTTGGCGAGGCTTTCGTCGTAATGAAAGTTGAAGCTGCCACTCATGGACACGGTGGAGGTGACGCTGGCTCCAACGAAATCAATGGTGTTGACGCCACCGCCAGTCATGGAGAATGCCGCGCTGGGCGCATAGATGACACCGGTGAAGGCAGCGTTGCCGCTCAAGCTCAGAGAGGTGTTGGAGGGCAGACCGTAATAACAGAAGTTGGTGGCCTTGCCGTTTTGATTGGCGATGCCCTGACCGGAAAGGTTGGCCGTCGCGCCGGCACAGTAGAGCTTGAGACTGGCACCCGGCTGGATGGAAATGTACGACTGGCCCGACATACTGATGTTCCCGGTGACGTAGAGCACAGCGTTCCCAGTGATGGTCATTTTTTTCTTGCCGGACATGGTGAGGCTGGACATGAGGTAATTGCCGTTGCCCAGCACGTAGTCGGAGCCACTGGTGCCCGGCGGCGTGGCGGCAACGAACGGAGCCTGCACGTCTGGAAAATCAACATTCATGTCGTCGCTGGACCACCCCGGCTCGATGGCCGTGTGGCCGCCATCAATCCAATTCGTGCTACCGATGGCGGCATTCCCGTTAATACCCACGGTGCCGCCGGGTCCCGTGGAAACATGGCCGTAAATCTTAACATTGCCACTGGAGTTAATCTCCTTGATGAGTGAGCCGTTGCTGGCCACATCGCCCTTGTCGCGCCGCTTGGTGACATCGTATTGGCCACCGGTGCTTAAGGCGGGGTCTTCGGAATTGAAGCTGTCGGTGGTGACGCCGCCGCTCAAGGTGATCTGCCCCTTGGCAACCATCGCCTTCGTGAAACTCCCGGAACCGCGCGTCGTCACGCGCACGCCACGCACCAGATAACTTTTGGCCGACGGCGGAGTCTCCCCAGCGGCGGCGAACACGACGTTTTGCGCCGAGGCCACCACGACCGGCAATGTGACGTAACCCTTGGAAACGATGACCGGAGCAGCGGTGTTGGAGATGGTCACGGTGTAGAAGCTGTCACCCACGGCGCGCGTCATGGAGTATTCGGAGCCACTGTACGTCCAGCCGTCGCAATTGAGATTGGTGGCACCGTGAACGTTGATGTGGGCCAGTGCGTCTTCGATTCCGGCCTCGATCACCGGGACGGCGCTGTTCCAAGCCTGAGAGCGGTAAGTGCTCAGATTCTGGCTTTTGATCAAGTTCATGTAGGCCGCGAGCAGAAATCCGATGACGGCGGTGACCACCAGTGTCAGCACCAGCGTGCTGCCGGCGGTTCCGCAGTGTTTGAGTGTGGAGATTTTCATTAGCCTTGTTTGCGGATGACGATACGGGCGGTTTGCACGCTTTCGGTGTTTTCCTTCTTTCCAAAAATCGTTCGGGAACAGATCCAGGAGATGTTGACTACTTTGGCCGTGGCCGCAGTCGCGGCGGGGTAAACATCGTAGCTGCCGCCCACCGCGTTGCGCTGGCCCAACGAAAACGCCAGCGTATCGCAATCCCGCAAGAGCACCCTGGCCTGGCCGCCCTTCGTTCGTGTCAAGGTTCGCTGGCCGGCGCTGTAGTTGTAGCCGATCGTGAAACCGTCCGAGTCCTCCAGTGTGATACTGGTGCCAGTCGAATCGGTGACCCGGTTGCACTGGCGTAGATCACTCGTCAGTTGATCCATCGCGCCGCGGTTCACGTCGTCGAGGTCCACGTAATTGAACATCGCGGCGAACGTCCGCCCGCTGAGCATCGAGAGCGAACAGATCACCAGCGCCAGCAGGGCGGTGATGCCCACCGCGACGATCATCTCGGTCAGCGCGAAGCCGCCGGCGGTCGTGCGGGCGGTGCGCCTAGTAAATGTAGCTTTGCAGCCCGTTGCGAGTGACATAAGTGGTGAATTGCCGGTTGCGTTGGAGGTTGCCCGTCTGCCAGTTGAGCGTGACAGTCACGGCCGCCATGTCGTTGCTGTAGGAGGAACTGATCGGCGGATTGGTGTTGATGGTCATTGTGCCGCTGTAAGTGAGCCCCTGTGCGTTGTTCGTGGCCCCCTGCGGATCATAGGTGGCGGTGAAGGTGGTCGGAATGAAGCCCGGGGTGTTGATCTGGCTCCAACTGTAGAGCCGGATGGTCTCCACTTTTTCCAGCATGATTTGCGTGGCGCGCAGATTCTCGCGCGCCATGCGAATGTTGAACAGCCCGCTGGTCATGCCCGTGAACAACGCGCCCACCACCGTGCCCACGACTCCCATGCTGATGGTAACTTCGGTCAGCGAAAACGCGGCGAGCGAACGCCGACTGCTCCGGGTGAATAAGTTTCTTATTTTCATAAAGGATGCTTTGTTCTAAGCCTCCTATAGCAGCGGCGCTGCCAACCTCGCTGCGCACCCACAAACCCGATGGAAAAGCGGAGTTTTCTAGGGTTTCAAGGGGGAAAATGGTGAAGATTATTTCTGACCGACGCCGACAGCGCGATTCAGATCCCAGCAAATGTCTTGGAAAGAAGCCGGCCTGCCCAACTTCTAGGCACGCGGAACAAGAAAGTGGCAACGCCGGCCCGGGACGCTCTCACAGCGCGCGTCGCCGCGAGAATTATCTTCCCCGCAGCAGCGCCGCCCCAAAGTCGCGATTCATCCTTGCGATGAAGTCGAGACTGATTTCCTTCGGGCAGACCGCTTCGCACGAACCGGTCACGCTGCAACTGCCAAAGCCTTCGGCATCCATCTGCTTCACCATGCCGGCCACGCGGCGATCCTGCTCCGCCTTGCCCTGCGGGAGCAGATTGAGATGCGATACCTTCGCCGCGACAAACAGCATGGCGCTCGCGTTCTTGCACGCAGCCACGCACGCACCACACCCAATGCACTGCGCGGCGTCCATTGCCAGGTCGGCGGTTTCCTTCGGCACGGGCAAGGCATTGCCGTCGGGCGTGCCGCCGGTGTTCACGCTGACGAACCCGCCGCGTTGGATGATGCGGTCAAATGCGCCACGATCCACCACGAGGTCTTTTACCACCGGGAACGCCCGCGCGCGCCACGGTTCGATGGTGATGGTGTCACCGTCCTTGAAATGGCGCATGTGCAACTGGCAGGCCGTGGTCCCCCGTTGTCCGCCATGCGGCCGGCCGTTGATGACGCACGAACAGGAACCGCAGATGCCTTCGCGGCAATCCGAGTCGAAAGCAATCGGCTCCTCGCCACGCGCAATCAAGCCCTCGTTCACCACGTCGAGCATTTCCAGGAAAGACATGTCGGGGATGATGTCGCGAGCGTCGTAGGTGACGAAGCGGCCCGCGTCGCCCGAGTTCTTCTGCCGCCAGACTTTCAGCGTGAGATTCATTTGTAACTCCGCGTGCTCATGTGGACTTCCTCATAGATCAGCGGCTCTTTGTTCAGCTTCGGCGGCTTGTCATCGCCCTGGTATTCCCATGCGGCGGCGTGGGCAAAATGCTCGTCGTCACGTTTGCACTCGCCTTCTTCTTGATACTCAACCCGGAAATGGCCGCCACAGGACTCACGGCGTTCGAGCGCGTCGAGGCACAGCAACTCGCCAAACTCCAGGAAATCGGCCACGCGCCCCGCCTGCTCCAGGTCCTGATTCAAGCTGCCGTTCTCGCCGGTCACTTTCACGTTCGTCCAAAACTCCGCGCGCAGTTCGGGAATGCGTTTCAACGCCTCCTTCAGGCTCGCCTCGCTCCGCGCCATGCCGCACTTGTCCCAGATGATTTTACCCAGCTCACGGTGAAAGCTCGTCACCGTGCGTTGTCCGTTGATCGAAAGCAGCTTCTTCATTCGCGCCGCCACGTCGGCTTCCACTTTCTTGAACTCCGCGTGGCCGGTGGAAGGTTTGGCCTGCTTCGACGTGGCGAAGTAGTTGCCAATCGTGTACGGCAGGATGAAATAGCCGTCCGCCAGCCCCTGCATCAGCGCGCTCGCGCCCAGGCGGTTCGCGCCGTGGTCGGAGAAGTTCGCCTCGCCGATGACGAACAGGCCGGGGATGGTGCTCATCAGGTTGTAATCCACCCAGGTCCCGCCCATCGTGTAATGCACCGCCGGATAGATGCGCATGGGCACGCGGTAGGCGTTTTCGCCGGTGATCTTTTCATACATGTCGAAAAGATTTTCGTAGCGCTCGCGCACGACGTTTTCTCCGAGCCGCTTGATCGCGTCGGCGAAGTCCAGATACACGCCCAGCCCGCCCGGCCCCACGCCGCGGCCCTCGTCGCAGACTTCCTTCGCCGCGCGCGAGGAGATGTCGCGCGGTGCCAGGTTGCCAAAGCTCGGATACTTGCGTTCAAGAAAATAATCACGGTCGCCATCGGGGATATCGCTGGACACGCGCTTATCGCCCCGCTGTTTGGACGCCCACACACGCCCGTCGTTGCGCAGGGACTCGCTCATCAGCGTGAGCTTGGATTGATGGTCGCCGCTGACCGGGATGCACGTCGGATGAATCTGCGTGTAGCACGGGTTGGCGAACGCCGCGCCCTTCTTGTAGGCCCGGAACGGCGCGGTGACGTTGGAACCCTTCGCGTTGGTCGAGAGATAGAAAACATTCCCGTAGCCGCCCGTCGCCAGCACCACGGCGTCGGCGGCGTGCGAGGAAATTTCACCGGTCACCAAGTCGCGCACGACGATGCCCTTCGCATGGCCGTCCACGACGACCAGTTCCAGCATCTCGGTGCGCGGAAACATCTTCACCGAGCCCAGGCCAATCTGCCGGCACAGCGCCTGATACGCGCCGAGCAGAAGCTGCTGCCCCGTCTGCCCGCGCGCGTAGAACGTGCGAGAGACCTGAGCGCCGCCGAAGGAGCGGTTGGCCAGCAACCCGCCGTATTCACGCGCGAAGGGCACGCCTTGCGCTACGCATTGGTCAATGATGTTGACCGAAACTTCGGCGAGGCGATGCACATTGGCTTCGCGCGCGCGAAAGTCGCCGCCCTTGATCGTGTCGTAAAACAACCGGTAAACGCTGTCGCCATCGTTGCGATAATTTTTCGCCGCGTTGATGCCGCCTTGCGCGGCAATCGAATGTGCTCGGCGCGGGCTGTCCTGAAAGCAAAACGCTTTGACGTTGTAACCCAGTTCGCCCAACGTCGCCGCCGCTGCTCCGCCTGCCAAACCGGTGCCGACGACGATCACGTCGAACTTGCGCTTGTTGGCCGGATTGACCAGCTTCATGTCCTGCTTATAGCGCGACCATTTCGTCGAGACGTGACCGGAAGGGATTTTTGAATCAAGTTTGCTCGTCATTATCGAATCACTCCAAACAGAATCGCCAACACAATCGCCGTGTTGCCTAAAAACAACAGCAAGCCCGAAGCCTTTGCCATCACTTGCACCGTGTGCAGCAGGGCGGGTTCCATCGCACTGACGATGGCAATCGATTTGGCCAAATGCTCCTGGGCAACAATGCCAATAAATTCGATGCCATCCATGCCGGGTAAATCCAGGTCGACTAAAATCACATCGGGTTTTTGTGAATTTGCACGCAGCAACTCAAGTGCAAGAAGGCCATCGGCGGCTTCTTCCACTTTTTCCAGCCCCAGATCAGAGAGCAGTCGTAGTCCGAGCC
>JANNEF010000375.1:0-17246 GCA_031378375.1 Verrucomicrobiota bacterium
CGGGTGTTTTCAGACATGGCCGGAGTGGTGCGCACTTTGGAGGCTGGCCTGCCACGGCTGGCTTCGGATCGAGATCGCGTCCGGAGCATCTGCGCCTGGCCCTGGATAGTTAGTCTCACCTTGAACGCGAACTAGAATTAACAACTCCAACTTGATTCGCAACGCCCGGGCGCACGCCTCGACGGTTTCCAGATGACATTCAATCGTGTGTGCCAGCATGTTCCAATCTTTGCGGACCGCCGCGTTCAGTCCAATTGCCTGTGCTCGAATGGCATTCAACGCCTCGACCAAATGGGCGCCCTCGGATTGAACGCTGTCCCAGGCCTCCAACGCCTTTTCCAGGCGGTCGCTGTCACTGCTTTCGACAGAGACATCCATCGCATTCACCAACACGCTGATGCGGCAGAGAATCCTTTCGACATTGTCCCATTGCTGGTCCCAATGCGTCTTCCAATCATCTGGCGGGCCATGCTCCTTGCCGAACTCTCGGGCGCGTTGCAGCGTTACGGTCAGGTCGCGCTCCAACTCTTTCAAGTGCGCGGAACTCGTGCGGAAACCAGTTTCCAAGCGGGCGCAATAGCGGATTGTTTCATCGTTCGTCATACTCAAAGACTGGTTTTGGTTCGTTCGGACAATCCCAAGGTTTCTCCGGGCCGGAATTGCCATCGGCCCGACTTACAACACGCGCAGAAAGGCGAGCAGATCGGCTTTCTCCTCCGCGCTCAATTTGGTTTCGAGAATCAGATTAAAGAATTCCACGGTGTCCTCCAGCGTCAGCAGCCGTCCGTCGTGGAGGTAAGGCGGGGAATCCTTGATCCCGCGCAACGGAAATGTCTTGATCGGCCCGTCCGCGCTGGCGGTGCGGCCATTGATGACTTTCGTCTTGAAGAACCGTTCCGCTTGCAGGTTGTGCATCGAATTATCGGTGTAATACGGCGGCGCATGGCAGGTCGCGCACTGTGCTTTGCCGAAAAAGAGACCCTGGCCCCGGCGTTCCGCGTCGGAGGCTTTGGCGTTCAACAGCCCGGTGACCCCAAGTTTCGGCGCCGGTGGGAAATCGAGCAACGCTTGGAACTCGGCCATGAAATGGACCTGACTGCCTCGCTCCAGAATGTTCACGCCTTTCTTCGTCGCGATCACCGGATCGCCGTCGAAGTAGGCCGCGCGCTGTTCGAACTCCGTGAAATCTTCCACGGACTTCAAGGCTCGTTGTGAGCCAAACAAACGCTGGATGTTCACGCCGCGCAATGATGGCGTGTCCAGCCGATGACGGTGTTCCTGCGGTCGGACGTCGCCGGCCAGATGCGTCGCGCCGTTGGCATGGCCGTTGGCGTGGCAATCGAAACAGGTCACCCCGCGGTGAGGTCGCTCGGTTCGTCGGTCGCTGGTTTGATTGAACTGCTGTTGCGGAAAGGGCGTGACCAGAAGCCGCAAACCTTCGAGTTGCTTCGGGTTCAAAATCCCGTCGAACAACTCAAAGAAATTGTCGAGGGTCACGAGTTTGCCCTGCGAGACATCACCCAAATCCGGGCGCGTGGTCAAAAAGATGGGGGCGGGAAACTCCGGAAGAAAATGATCCGGCAAATCATAATCCAGATCAAACCGGGTCAAGTCCCTGGCTTCCTGTTTCTTGATTTCGTCGATCTCAAACTGCGGAAAGAGCATTCCGCCCTCCGGGTGATTGGGATGAGGCAGCGGCAAAAAGCCCTGCGGAAACAGATTGCCGCCGCGAACCTCCTCCGGAGCCATGGCGGCCAGCGTCTCCCAGCTTGTGCCGGGTGCGAGCTTCACGCGGATGCCTCGTTGCACTGGCTTGCTCCGGGCCATGGTAATGTTGGGCAGAGGATCGTTTCGCAAATCGTAGCGTTCTTGCAGCAGGCCCATCTGCCTTTTCATCAGGGCCGGCTTCTCCGTTTTCATGCGGGACATCTTGGCGGAGAACGCCTCGCTCGGCACGACGGGTGCGTAACTCGATTTCTTTTCCTCCTGTCCCAACACTGTGGCGGTGCAAGACACGGCCACCAGCCCGAATAGAATGTGTATTCTGCTGTTCATCTTTGTTCGGTATCTAAACTGCGAGTTGACGACTTTTCTTCACGGTCGAGCACGCTCCCGGGTCCACAGTTTGGCGAGGAGTTGTTCCCGGAAGGGCGTTGCATCGGAATGGCGCAATCATAGGGGCATGGAGGCTCATTACCTGGTTTCGATAGCGTTTCTGTCCGCAGGACTTTTCGGGAGCGGCACGTCAATGCCCAGCGCCGCAGCCAGATCAATTTCCTGCTCCTGCTCCTGCACGATGGTCGCGCGCAAAGTCTCGCTCAACGCAAATTCGCCCATCGCCTCCGCCTGGCGGATACGCTCGCGATAACGTCCCACCGTGCCCCGCTCGTTCTCCAGGTCCGCGCGCAACATTGCGACCGGGTCATTTGAAGTTTTGACCGGCTTGGGCGTCACGCCCGGCATGCCGCCCAGATAATCAATCTGTTTTGCAATTTTTATGGCATGCGCCAGTTCCTCCCCGGCATGCGCCTCCAACTCCCGCGCGATGTCCGTGTATTCGGGCCCTTTGATTACCTGGCTGTAAACCGTGTAGGCGATGATCGCCTGATATTCGCCCGCCAGATCCTCATTCAACAGTTGGATCATCTGCTCGCGAGTGATGTTCAACCCGGTTGTCATGTCTGCTTTCGTCATATTTTCCTTCAAATTATCCAATCACTCGCCCGCGCTCAGTCATCCACGGCGAATCCGACTTTGATCGTCACCTGCCAGTGTTGAACCTCCCCCTTGTCAATGTTCCCGCGCGTTTCGATCATCTGGAACCAGCTCAGTCGCTTGACGGTTTTGTGCGCGCGTTGAATGGCCTTCCCAACGGCATCCTCAATGGAAATGGTGGAAGTGCCGGTGAGTTCGATGAGTTTATAGACGCGGTCGTTCATGTCGGGCTTTTGGGCATCTGCTGCTCGAGCCTGTCCGGCTAATCCACCACCAGCGTGACGACCGCGTCGCCGCGCAACGCTTTGGAATACGGGCAGGTCCGGTGCGCCTCCTCCATGATGCGCTGCCCTTGGGCGCGATCGATTCCAGGGAGTTGCGCGTGCAGTTCCACCGCCAGGTGATAGCCGCCCCGCTCATCCTCGAGCAGGCTCACCAGTGCGCGCACCGTGGAATTTTCAACCGGCGTGCCCAGCTTCGTGGCGGCGTTGACCAAGGCGCCGCCGTAACAGGCGGAATACGCGCCCGCAAACAACAGCTCGGGACTGGGGCCGCGCTTCTCGGCCCCCTGCTCCAGCGGATTTCCCAGTGTGATGTTGAGCAAGTGATTGGCGGTTTCAATGGTTCCCGAACGCCCGCCCTTGGAAATCGCTTCCACCGTGAATAAAGTTTTCATCATGGAGAAACGCTACGCGCACCACCGGGGCTTTCCTATGGGGTGTAACCCTACTGCGCCGCCGGGATTCGCTCCGCCAAGGCTTCCGCCGGGTAAGTCCAGATTTCCGCCAGCGTGGGATGGTAGTGCGGCAGGGCCGCGAGTTCATGGACGGTCATGCGCTTCGCCATCGCCACGACTATTTCGTGGATCAACTCGCCGCCGACCGGCCCGACGCATGCACCGCCGAAGATTTCACCCGACTGCGGATCGGCCAGGAGTTTCACGTAACCGTCCCTGGCTTCCATGATCAGCGACTTGCCGTGGTCATTGAACGGGTGGCTCGCGACCAGATACGGAATGTCGCGATTCTTCGCCTCCTTCTCAGTCAGGCCGACGAACGCCACTTGCGGTTCGGTAAAAATCACCGCGAGCAACAACCGGTAATCCATCCGCCGCAGGGCGTCCGGGTGCGCGAGGTTGTGCGCCGCAATCTCGCCCTGCTGCACAGCGAGATGTACGATCTCGTGCGGCCCGGTGCAGTCGCCGGCCGTGTAAATGTGCGGCGCGCTGGTTTGCATGAATTCGTTCACCACGATTCGCCCGCGTTCGGTGGCGACGCCGGCCTGGTCGAGATCCAGCGACGCGGTGTTCGGCACGCGACCGAGGGCGAACAGGATTTCCTCCGCCGAGACGGACATGGGCTGGCCGTGGTGCTCGAACGAAATGGTCTTGAGCCGACCGTCGCGCCGCGCGTCGGTCAGCTTCGTATTCGTGAACACTTCGATGCCGTCTCGCTGGAAGACTTTTTCAAGTTCCATTCCGGCATCAGTGTCGAATTCGCGCAGCAGGTGCTCGCTGCGCTGAAGAAGCGTGACGTGGACGCCCAACCGCGCGAAGAACTGCGCGAACTCCACCGCCACCGCGCCGCCGCCGAGGACAATCAGGGATTGGGGGAGTTGCGTCAGCTTCAGGGCGGCGTCGCTGGTGAGATAGCCGGCTTCGCGAAGCTGGGGCATTGGAGGCGGCGCGACGGTGGAGCCGGTGGTGATCACGAAATGCGCGGCGGTGAGCGGCCCAGTGTCGCTCAACGCGACCGTGTGCGGATCGAGAAACTTCGCGTGAGCACGGATGAACTTGAATTTACCGCCGGCCAGTTGTTCGCGGCGATAATCCGCAAATTCCCGGATGAGCGCATTCTTTCGTTCCATCACTTTCGCGAAATCAAATCCAACTTTTTCGACGCGGATGCCCCACGGCTCGGCATGGCTGGCGAGGTGCAGGACTTCGGCGGCGTAGAGCAGCGCTTTCGTGGGCATGCAACCGCGCAGGATGCACAACCCGCCCGTTTCCGCGCCGCTTTCGATCACGACCGTCCGCAGACCGGCGGCGACGGCCGTCCGCGCCGCCGCGTAACCGGCACTTCCGCCACCAAGGATGGCGACATCGTAGTCGAATCGGTGGCGCGCTTCGTTCACGGCGGTCAGTCGCGCGCGAAGTCGATGAAGCCGCGCTCGACGTCGGTGTGGATTAGTTTGACGCGAAGGCGGTCGCCCACGTCGAGTCCTTGGAACCCGTGCTCCAGCCGGCCTTCGGTCGGTGGCTGGAAGATCCGGACCCAGGTACCTTTGTCCGATGCGCCGGTGACAATGGCGTCGAAGGACGCCCCAATGCGACCGGACAGGAGCAGCGCCGCTGCCGACTTCCGCACCCGCCGCTCGATCTTCGTCGCGGCATCCTCCTGCTCCGTGCAATGCTTGGCGAGTTCCGCAAGCTCCGGAATGGTGTAGGGGAGCGGCGCTCCCGCCATTGCCGCCTTCAGCAGCCGTTGCGTAATGAGATCGGGGAAGCGCCGGTTCGGCGCGGTGGAGTGTGTGTAGTCCTTTACCGCCAGCCCGAAGTGTCCGGGCGGCTCACCGCCAGGTAGATCGAGCGCGTACTCCCCTCTCCCGATCAGCTTGACCACAGCCAGGGAGACGTCGGGGAACTTTTCCGGGTCGGCCTGGCGTCGCCGCGCGAGGAAGGCTTCGAGGGCCAGCGCGTCCGGCTCGTTGGGGAGCCGGTCTCTGAAACTTGAGGCCAGCGCCGCGATGCGGTCCCAGCGTTCCGGAGATCGCAGAACCCGGCGGAGCGAAGGAAAATTCTTTGATTCGAGGTAGGCCGCAGTCGCTCCATTCGCCGCAATCATGAAGTCTTCGATCAGCTGCTTCGCCCGGTTTTTGCGATCCAGATCGAGATCGGAGAGGACGTCACCGTCGAAGACTGCCTTCGGCTCGATCGTCTCGAGACTGAGTGCGCCGAGGCGATGCCGCAAGTCCACGAGCCGCTGGGCGATGCAGTCCTGAAGGCGCAGGTTTTCGTCGAGACCCGGGGTCTCCAGCACCCGCTTCGGTGCCGGGCCTTGACCGTCGAGCCACGCAGCGACGCTTCGGTAAGCCAGCTTCGCGTGGCTCCGGACACGCGCCCGATACAGGTCAGAGGTGGCGAGTGAACCGTCGGCCGCGAACACCATGTCCGCCACCACGGCGATCCGGTCCTGGTCCTCGTTCAGCGACGTCAGATTGGTGGACAGCGCCTCCGGGAGCATGGGGAAGATCTCAGCGGGCGTATAAACCGAAGTCGTGTTGTGCGCCGCATGGCCGTCAATCGCCGACCCTTTCCGCACCAGTGCATCCACGTCCGCTATGGCCACGAGGATTCTGACCTGGCCGTCGGCGAGCGGCTCGGCGACCGTGAGTTGATCAAGGTCGCGGGAGTCATCGTTGTCGATGGACGACCAGAGCCGATCGCGCAGGTCGCGCGTGCCATCGGTTTCAACGGCTGGCCCCCGGAGGCCCGCCAGCTCTTGCTGCGCCGCCGCCGGGAAGTCCGGCTCCAGACCGCGCTCGATCATGGCCTGGCGCGCAATCGTGGTGAGCGTGGCACGGTCTCCTTTTGTGTTTCGGTTCATGAGGGGCTTCCTGACCAGATTAAACGATGGTCAACTGGACGCCGCATCCCGATGCCTCCCGCACCAATGGTGTGGCGGGTACCGCCCATAGCGTTCTTGCAAGAGATCCTTCTGCTTTTCATCACGGCTGGCCTCTCCCTTTTCATGCGGGACATTGTGGCAGGGAACGCCTCTGGTGGAACGACGGGTACGTGGCTCGATTTCTTTTCGCCCTGTCCCAGCACAGTGCCGGCGAATATCATGGCCATCAGGCCGAATCGAATTTGTTTTTCGGTTTTCATTCTGGTTCCAGCCTGACTACCGCACAGGCGGAAATGTTTGCGGGGGGCGCGACGTTTTCATCTGGCGCAAGCCGCGATCCTCGCGCGTGTCGCGGGATTTGGAAAAAATGTTGTCCCGCTTTTGGGACTTTGTGCTTGGGGTGGCTTCCCTGAGGTTCGCACCCGGCTTGTGGTTTACGGTTTTAAAAACAGGAGATTGCGGCGTTTTCGCGAATTTGGCGGCGGATGGTTTCATAAATTGATTCCTTCTCGATTGGTTGCCTGTGAATATGTTTTACGTGCAGTTGCGAAACCCATTCTTTGGTTTTGGTCTTGGGTGAATTTATTGTGTTTTGTGAGGAGAAAACGGGCTGCGCGGCGTCACTCTGCCGCCCCGACCGGAGCCAAATCGTGCCGGGGACTTTGCTCGACGGCTTCCGCGGTCAAAGTTACGAACACCGTGGATTCTTCATAGCTGATTCGATCCACGTCTTTCGTCGGTATCAGCACTTCCTTGCCTGAAAATCGGTGCCCGGTTTTGATGGCCAACTGGCCAATCGCCCAACTCCCGGCGTCCATCATGAAATCGCAGACGTGGCCGATCATCCCGTCGCCCGTGCGGAGGTGGTAGCCATTGACGGCTTGGGTACTTCGTAGATGCACATCGGCACGGTCGGGTTGCGGGCTGCTTGGAGTGATTGGTTCGTTCGATGGCGGTTTTCCAGGCGGTTCAAAAATTGGAACGCCGCTCAGGCCCCACAACGCATCACCCTGCCAGTAGTATGGCCAGCCGAAATATCGGTAATACTCCTCTTCGTACTGTCGCGACACCGGCTTGTGCGATTCAATCGAAGGGCTGTTCTCGATCTGTTTCCGGGTCAGGTTCACCCGCAGGACTTTTTCGACCTGATCGAGACGCCCAAGCGAATAGGGCGAGATAAGGACCTGGCGCCCCGGCAACCACAGGCCCGTGTCCGCGACCAGATAGCGAATCGCCCAGTTCTGATCGTCGAAATAGAAATCCTTCACATGGCCGATTTCACCATCGGACGCGCCGAGTTTGTCTCCGTATAATTGTTTAATGCTTCGTAACATGAATCTGCCTTTCTTGTGTGCTTCTATTTGCCGTTTTGATCACAACCCCATGAACGAAACTCCAGGCAAATGGAGAGATTCAGCGGGACCCGGTTCATGGGAACAGAAAGCCCCGGCCTGGTTGGCGAGCGTGCAATTTCATGCCGATTCAACCTCCAGAGATAGATTCTTGCGCGCACGTTCTTCTTTCGTTTCGACCCAAAGCAACAACCCCTTGACGACATCTACAAATCCCAGGAATCTGTGGTGTTCTTGTTCGAGTTCGGTGGCGGCCTGACGGTATGCTCTCTCATGGTTTTCGGCATCCATCCCATCCGCACGGGGGCGGTTTGGGAACTTGGAGAGAATGTCCTGAACAAGATGCTCAATTTCCTCCTTGGAATGCTCCTTCAGCAACTCCAGCTTGATTCGCAAAGCTTGGGCACAAGCCTGGATGGTCTCCAAATGAGACTCCAGCGTGCCCGCCAGTATGTTCCAATCTTTTCGAACGGCCGCATTCAATCCGCTCGCCTGCGCTCGCAAGGTGCTCAATGCCTCCACCAATCGGGCATCCTCAGATTGAATAGTTTCCCATGAAGCCAACGCTTTTTTGAGGCGGCCGCTGTCACTGCTTTCGATGGAGCCATCCATCTCATTCACTAACTCTCTGATTCGACGCAGAATCCCTTCGACGTTGTCCCATTGCTGCTGCCAACTCGTGTTCCAATCATCCGGTGAACCATGCTCCCTGCCGAAATGTCGGGCGCGCTGTAGCGCCACGGCCAAATCCTTTTCCAACTCTTTCAAGCGCACGGAATCCGTGCGGAATCCAATTTCCAAGCGGGCCAGAGTGTGGGTTGTTCCATCGGCTGTCATAATCAAAAGTTTGTTTTGTTTTTTGTGGAACGACCCGGGTGCGCGCGAAACGCCCGCCAGATTGAGTCAGCCGCCTGCATGCCTTGGCGGAGTGAAGCGGCGAGTGGCTTAAAGTTGTCGGTGGCGGTTTCCATGGCGGATCAATCGCAGTTGCGGGAACACCGGCGGGCGACGAGATAACCGACGAGCGTTCCCACACCAAGAGCGATGCCGATGGCTTGATAAGGATGCTCATGCAGCGTCCGGTCCGCGACCCTGGCGCCCTCGACCGCTTTCTCACGCACCCGGGCGAGGAGTTCCTTGCTGCTTTCCAAAGAAGCTCCGAGCCGTTTGCGGGCTTCCGCGACTTTTTCTCCAGCCACGTCAGCAGTCGCAGCCACCAAGGCGCGCGCATCTTCGGCCAGCGTGCTGACGTCGTTGCCGACCGCTAGCATTTGATTTTTCATATTGTCTGTGGTTTTCATTGGTTCGTGTTTTTGAGTGGCAAACTTTCCGCATCGGCGAGATGGGCTGCTTCTTGCGAACTCGCCACCTTCAAGATTGAGTTTCTCCCTCCGAACGGATTGTTCACACAATCTTTCGCCTGTGGATCGGGTATCCATTGACCGTCCACTACGAAGCAGTATTCGTAGCTGCCGGGCGGTAAAGCCGTCTCCTTCAGCCAGTGGCCACTCCCTGAAGGATGCAAAGCCTTGGCTTCGGGCTGCCAGTGGTTGAAGCATCCCGCGACGCACACGGTGGTGGCCGTCGGATGAGTGAACTCAAAGCGAACTGGTATCAATTGGGGGCCGGCGGCTCTGCCGTTGTCGTGTTTTTTGTTGTGCTTCATAGTTGACGATTCATCGGGACGGTTGACTTGCGATTTCGGAAGCAGGTTCCGTTACACCTCGCAACAATGCACCGGAGTACCTTGCGGGGCTATGGGGTGTTCGCCCCATGTCGGACTCGATGAATCCAAGCCGCGCGCGAAGGCTGGCTGGTTGCGGTTGGAACGCGCCTAGCTCAACTCCGAACCCTCTGTCGGCGTGCGACCGTTTCAGGAGGCCAAGCAAGCCTCATCAGCGGCCGAAGCGAAAGATGTGTGCGTCGCGATTCGTTCGGCCGAGGAAATAATCCCGGATGAGTTCGGCGGCGATGACGCTGAAGGTGATGCCATTCCCACCGTAACCCAGCGCAAAACAGGCGTGCGGAAACCGGGGATGGACGCCGATGTAAGCCAGGCCGTCTTTCGTTTCGGCGAAGGTGCCCGCCCAGGCATAGGCGACTTCCAACGGCACATCCGGAAACAGGCGCCCAAACTTTTTCACCAGGGTTCGGGTTTTTTGAGAGATCAACGCGTCCCGGCGCTTCGCATTTACGAAGTCTTCGTCTTCGCCGCCGACGATGACCCGCCCTTCGGAGGTGGTCCGCAGATAGAGGTAAGGCGTGCCGCTTTCCCAAATAAGGCACTGTTGATGCCATCCTGAAATCGCTGGGAGCGGCTCACTGATGAGCGCGTAAGTGCTCTTCAAAGTTCCTGCCTCGCCTTTCAAGAGGGCTTTGGCCTCGAACCCCGCCGCGATCACCGCGCGCCGGGCGGTGATTTGGCAGGCATTTTGCGTGGTGATGCGAACGCCCGAGCGGGTTTGCTCCAGGCGCGTCAGCTTCGTGCGATCACAAACTTCCAGTCCCACGCGCTTCCCGGCCGCCAGGAGGCCGTGAGTCAAGTGGTGCGGATCGACCTGGCCGCCGTCCTGGGAAAACAGCGCGGCGGGGCGCGAGAACGGAAAGTGCCTCCGAACCGCCTTCGCGTCGTAGAACTCCAGTTCAATCCCCATCTTCCGGCGTATTTGAAATTCCTCGCGAAGCTCGGGCACTTCCCGCTGATGGCGGGCTAGGAACAAACTGGGTTTCCGCTCGAAGCCGCAATCGATCTTCAGGCGCGTGGCCAGCCGTTCCAATTTGCCAATCGCCTCGCGACACAACTCGTAGCTCCGCTGCGCCGCGACCGGCCCGACTTTCTTGGACAGCTCGCGCAGGGGAACATCGATTTCGTATTGCAGTAGAGCCGTGCTCGCGCTGGTGCTGCCGGTGCCGATGTCGCGCTTGTCCAGCAGCAGAGTCTGGACGCCGGCTTCCGCCAGATGCACCGCCACCAGCGCTCCGGTTATCCCGCCGCCGATGACGACCGCGTCGCAGGAAACATCGCGCTGCAATGAAGGGTAGTTCGCCGGAAGACCGTTGTTAACCGACCAAAACGGATGACTCGAAGTGAGAATCATGAGGCTTGAGAGCCGTTTGCCTGGGTCGCTTGCTAACGCCAGTTCCCGAAACCCTCGTTGTGCCGCCCTGGAAATGAGCCAGCCCGTTTGGTGCAATTTGGCATCGCAGCGCCCGAGCACGACTCATCGGCTTTGCGGCCGCTTTTGGTTGCCTCTTTCCATAGCCCGCTGGGATTGGCGCGGAGCGGAAACCCTCGGCGTTTGCACACGGATTTCTTCGCGCCCCGCTGAACCGCGTGAATCCCGGGCCAGCGGATACTCCCGCGGATCCACCGGCTGCTTGTTGCTCGCTGATTCTTTGTTTTGCTGCGTTCGTGATTCTTTTTTCATGGTTTGATTTGTGTGGGATTTGGATTCGGTTGGATTAAATTGAGTTGAAGACTTGACCGAACATCCACCTCAATCGGGAGGAGGTGGTTTACGATGTAGCTACGCCGATCATCATCGCGCTCCGTCGGTTGCGTGCGGCCCTTCGAGTCCGCCGCCCGGACCAGGAGCGTTGCCTTCCCGGGTTTCGCGGGCACCTGCCATTCGTATTCCCAGAGCCGCCAGGCGTTGCGGATCGGTTCTCTTAGCAAATGCGTATTATGCCACGTTTCGCCACCATCGGTGCTGATTTCCACCTTCGTAATCTCAGCTTCGGTGGTCCAAGCGGCACCACTCACGTGATACATTTGCCCGGCGCATACGGCATCTGCAAAACCAGGCCGAGCGATCTGGGCCTTCACCTGCATCTCGGTAATCGGGACAAGGGTGGGCGCGCTTGGCCCACGCTGCCAATAGGCGTAATCAATGGTTTGGTAATAACCGTGGAACGGCTCGGCGCTGGCGATGATCCGGGTCAGCCATTTTACCGAAGCCATGCCATACCAGCCGGGCACGATCACACGGAGTGGCGAGCCATGCGCGGGCGTCAGTTCCTCACCGTTCATTTTGAAAGCGAGCAGCACGTCTTCATTCGCCTTCTCCAGCGGCATGCTCCGCGCGTAATGAATCTTCCCGGCAGGCCCTGGCGGCTCCGTGATCTCGCCCCGGTCTGCGCCTTCGAAGATCACTTCGCGCACGGAGCTTTTCAGGCCGGCGCGGCGCAGCACGTCGGTGAGCGGCACGCCGGTCCACTCCGCGTTGCTGACCGCGCCACGCTCCCATTGCGCACCGCTGGCTTGGGGTGTGAGGAAGGCGCGCCCATTGCCCGCGCATTCCATCGTCACAGGGATGGTGCGCGACTCCATCTCCCTCAGTTCGTCATAGGTCAGTTCAAACGGCGTCTCAACCTCGCCTTCGATCTTCAACCGCCACGTCTTCACGTCAATCTGCGGGATCGAAAAGTGGCTGCGCACAAAAAATCGGTCCACCGGCGTGAGAAAACCATCGAGCGAGCCGAACGGCATTTCGAGATTCAACGGCTCCTTCTCGCGCACGATCATTCCTCCCGGCGAGCGCAGCGCCGTCCGTGCCCCTTCCTTCTGCGAGACGCTCCCGCACAAACGATCTGTTCGCCGACCGGTCATCGGGGGAATGCCCTTTCCAACGCGAACAAACCTACGGTGAGCAACACCGCAAAAATCACCACAAACACTCCGCGTGGCACATGCAGCAAGTCCGGCAGGAAAACTTTTCCAAGATCGCCCCACTTCTCCACCCTCTTTTTCAACGACGCGGAGAACTCGGCGAAAATCCATGAGCCTGCGACCAGCCCGACCATGCCGAAGAGCGCGTCCCAGCTTCCCTGACCCAACGCGGCCGCCGCCGTGCCGGGGCAATATCCTATCAGCGCAAAGCCCGCGCCGAAGAGGAGTCCGCCGATGATGTTCGAGCCGATCCTCGTGGGCTTGATGTGCAGGTTCACCTTGGCGAAGTGATGCAGCGCGAAGATGCCAATCATGCCAACGACGATGGCGGTGAGCATGACCTTGGCGACGGTAAAGTCCTGGAGCAGCAGTTGGCCGATGAGAATATTGAATTTCCCCACGCCGCCTTTCTGCAACAGAAAGCCAAACGCCAGACCAAAAACCACTCCGGCCAGCAGCTTGGGCGCTGTGGCCACGGGCGTCGCAGGCTTTTCGGTCGATTGCTTAACTGCTGTGCCGGGATCAATCATGGTTTCTCAAAGTTTGAAGAGAGTCATGGCCACGGCGATGCCGCCGATGAAAAAACAAATCACGGCAATCCATGAAGCGACGTTGAGTTGCATCGTTCCGCTGATGCCGTGCCCACTGGTGCATCCTCCAGCCAGGCGCGCGCCAAAGGCCATGAGAATACCGCCTCCAAAGGCGACTCCCGCACGCAGCGCAATGCTGTCGCCGAAACGGTCCATCCACATGGGCGGAAGCCATTCGTTGACGAACTCGCCGCCGGTGATGGCGGCAATCGCGCCTCCCACGATTGTCGAAAGGACAAAGACAAACTCCCAGCCCACTCGCGGCGGGTTGTCTTTGAAGTAGGCGAGCGACTCGGTATGACGCTTGGCAAACAATTTTCCGATGAAGCCTGACACTTGGGCATAAAAGGACGATGCGCCGATGGGCTTGTCGGAAAAATAAAAAGTGAGCCACGAGAGAACGCCGATGCCTGCGCCGACAACATACGGTGACCAGGCGGGGCCAGGATAATTGAGCGCGTTCACACCTTGTTCCGCCGCCACCGCTGCGTGCATGGGGAGCAAGGCCAGACCACCAATGAGAAAAGACGTTTTTCCTCGCGTCCTCATTTCGACTCCTTTTTCTTCTCGATCACGCCAGCCACCGGGAATCCCGCTTTCTTCCATGCCTGCCAGCTTCCGGGGACGTTGCAGACGCAGCCGAATCCTTCCTGTTTCAAAATGCTGGTCGCGATGCTCGCCCGATAGCCGCTGTCGCAATACACCGCCGTGGGCTTGCTCTTGTCCAGTTCACCGAGTTTCTCGCGCAGTTCACCAAGGAAGATATGGCGCGCATTTGGGATGTGGCCGCCTTTCCATTCGTCCGGCGCGCGCACGTCGAGCAGTTGCAATTTTTTCCCGCGTGCTTTGATTTCATGCACGGTCATCTGTCCGACCTCATCCAGCGGCAGTCCGGCGTTGTCCCACGCCTTCATTCCGCCAACGAGGTAGCCGGCAAACTTCGTGTAACCCGTGCGCAGAAAGAGACGGACGACTTCGTTGAGCTTTTCGTCCGACTCCAAGACCAGAAGGATCGGCTTATTGGGATCAAGCAACCAGCCAGCCCAAATGGAGAGCATGGGCGAGCCGCCGATGCTGAACGCGCCTTTGATATGGCCGCCGCCAAAAGCCAGCATCATGCGGGTATCAATGAGCACGTTGTCATCGTCCTCGATGGCTTCCATAAAAAACTTGGGAGGAAGCCCGCGCACCTTGGGCAGGTTGCCGAGCACCTCCGGGCCTTTCGCGTTCAACTTCTTCATGCGCGGATAGTAAGTTGGGGCGGGCGGCGCAGTGGAGAGCGCGTAGTCCGTGAAGTTCTTCACATCCTGAAATTGCAGGAAAGCATTGAAGCGCCGTTCGTAACCAATCGTGCTGCTGAGCCGGTCGCCGATGTCCGCGCCGCACGGCGAGCCGTGCCCGTGCGCCGGATAAATAATCACGCCATCGGCGAGCTTGAGGTAAAAATCGCGCAGCGTGTGAAACTGTTGTTCCGCCAGCTTTTTCGCCTGGGCATTACCGAGGAGGTCGGGTCGTCCGGCGGAACTGACAAACAGCGAGTCCCCGGTGAGCACTCCCCAAGGCGCGTCAGGGTGGTCCTTCTCCGCCAGAGAATAAGCCACGTGCTCCGGCGTGTGGCCAGGCGTGTGCCGAACGGTAATTAAAACCGAGCCGAGCTTGAATGTGTCTCCGGCTTTGATCTTCTCATGGTCGAAACCATAGCGCGCGCCGCCTTCGTGACTGGCGAATATTTTCGCGGTCTCGACTCGCGCACAAAGTTCGCGCGCGCCGCTGACGAGATCAGCATGGATATGCGTTTCAAAAATGTGCGTGATCGAAACTTGCTTCTCGCGGGCGAGTTCGAGGTAGCAGTCCACGTCCGGGCGTGGATCGAACACGGCGGCGACGCCTTCGGAATCATCGCCCACCAGATACGAAAGTTCGGCGATGCCGTCGGTTTGAATGCGTTCAAAAATCAGGGCCATAGGGTTTTACGGATTAGTTCGCGGTTGGGGCGCCGTTCGAGGAATATCAACGTGACGCCGATTACGACCGGCAACGTGGCGACCCAAATCCAAGGCGACGTTGCCCGCAGCCCAACCCAAGGACGTTCGCAAGGTGCGCAGCCCGACCAAAACGAGTGACTCGAAGTTTGATTCATGTGGCTTGCCAAGCATTGATTCGGTTCATTTGTCTTCGGACAGTTTTTCGTGCAGGGCCTTGCGGGCCAGACGATCCAGGTCAGCGTCCGTTATCGTGGGCAGGAAGCGCTTTCGATAAAGCTCATCATGCAAGATATCCACGATGGCAACCAGGGGTGCCGCGACCAAAACACCCAGCACCCCGAAGGCGGCCACACACAGGAGCATGGAAAAAATCACCGCCACCGGATGCACCTTCATGCCGCGCGCCATGATGAGCGGGAGTATCACATTGTTCTCCAGGGCCTGGATCGCCAGATAAGCGAGCACGACCCATAGCGGGGTCATGCCTCCTTTGCCGACGGCGAACAGCAGTGCCGGCACGGCGCTGAGGAGCGGTCCCACAAAGGGGACTGCTTCCAGGACGCCCGCGATCAGCCCCAGAACCAGCGCGTCCATGAATCCGAAGATCGGCCACATGAGCAGGAAAACCAGCACGCCAATCGTCACCATCCCCAGCAGCGTTGCGCCGGCCCAGCCGGGCACAAATTTTCCAATGCGTTGCGCGATGGTCAGGGTCTGATCGTGATGGCGCTCGGGCACCAGGGAAAACATGGCCCCAAAGATCGGGCGGGGATTCATCAGCGTAAAGGTCACGCCGAAGAAGACTGTCACCAGCACTACCAGCATCTGAGCGGCGTTGAACGCCACCGCCGTGAAACTGCCGGCCACGCCCTGGAACATCTGGCTCAAACTGGAACGAAGCGATCCCGCCTCGTTGGTCGTTTTGAGCGGAACTGATTCGGTGGTTCGGCGCGCGGCTTCGGGCTTGCCGGCCGCCGTCGCGGCCTGCGCAATTTCCGTGGTGACTTCCGCCTGGAGTTTTTCCTCGGAAAGCACCGCTTGTTTTTCCATTTTGATCAGGGGCTTTTGGAGCCGTTCCCAGTAACCGGGCAGCCGTTCCGAGAGCTTGATGACGGAGGCCTTCATCGGCCCGAAGAAAGCCCAGCCCGTCAAGGCGAGGATCACAACCAGTGCCACCGTGACCAGCCCGGTCGCGCCTTTTCTGCCACCCGTCAAAGCCCGCATCCGGGAGATCACTGGATTGACTGCGAGCGAAATCAGCAGAATGAGCAGAAACGACAACAGGATGGGAGACAGCAGCGGGAACGTCTGGATGAACGCGAATAACGCCGCTCCCAGTATCAAAAAGAAGTAAACCGAGCGTGGCTTCGCCTCCGATGGTGGGTTGGGTGGCATAGCTCCGTGAGTGATTCTAAACCAGCTCGGGAATGGCCAAGAGTCAGCGCATTCAACGGTGACGGTGAATCGCTTTTTTCACCCATCTCTCCTCGCCCAGACTCCGGCGAAGTTCGAGTTCCGTCATCACCAATCGGCTCAAAGCCAGCAAATCCATTTTTTGATCGATGGTCAGGGTGCGGCGCATTTTGTCGATGACACAGAGCGTGCCCAAGGCTCGGTTGTCCGGCGTCACGAGCGGAGCGCCGGCATAGAAACGGTAATGCGGCCCCGACACGACAAAGGGATTCAGCGCGAAACGCTTGTCCTGAGTCGCGTCCGGAATGATGAACAACGCGCGCTGCATAATCGTATGCGCACAAAAGGCAAACGCGCGCAGGGTTTCCTTGAGACGCACGCCGACTTTCGCCTTAAACCACTGGCGGTCCTGATCGATAAGCACGAGTAGCGCGATGGGAGTCTGGCAAACATGTGAAGCCAGCACGGTAATGCTGTCGAAAGTTTTCTCAGGCGCCGTATCCAGAATGTCGTAGCGGTGGAGGGCAGCCAGGCGCTGCGTTTCATCTCGGGGAATGGGAATTTTATAGGCCGTCTGTTTGATCCAAGCGACCTGCAAAAGTTTCATTTTCTCCCTTGATGACTTTCGTCTTTTCATGCTCGTAAGTTGCCATGGCCTGCCGAAGAGAATCGGATCACAGTTGCCTCCGTAAATTGCCCGCAATCTCATCGAACTTTTTCCCGATTATGGAACGGTTCTTAAACCCCGCCCGGATGGAATTCAGGTGCAGCCTCGCATCAGGAAGACGATGAGAAGGATGGGAATAGGAACACCCATCAACCACAACAACACCCATCCCACCTTGCCCTCCTCCGACATGCGATTGAGCCGAATTCTCATAATGTCATTTGCAGAT
>JANNEF010000005.1:0-13390 GCA_031378375.1 Verrucomicrobiota bacterium
TGAATGCGGTGTTCCCGACGCGTCACGGAGTACTGTTTCGTCTGAAATCGTACTCCGTGACGCGTCCGGGAGTACTGTTTTGCCTGAAATCGATGTCCATGGCGCGTCGTGGAGTACTGTTTTGCGTGAAATCGTACTCCGTGACGTGTCGCGGAGTACTGTTTTGTGTCAAATCGTACTCCATGGCGCGTCCTGGAGATCGAGTTTTTCTGGTCCCGGCAGGCCGGCGCATCCGCGACATGGACCGCGAGCAGGCGGGAGCATGAGGAACAAATTACCCGGCAAGTTCAACCACGAATGGACCCAGCGCGGCCAAGCCGCCACCAAAGGAGGCACCCGGAGGCACCGCCGAGGCGGGAAGGGCGCAAAGAGCGCCGTTCAGCAAACCACTGCGCTCTTCCCGCCTCTGCGGTGAACCAAAGCGGTTGAAAATAATTGGCGCGGGCTGCGGACACTATCGTGGATAGTAGTACGAATTCACACGAATAAAGACGGACGGGCAATTCGTGAGTGCCAGCAGGCTCAGGCCGCGCCAGCCTCCACCAAACCGTGCCCGTGAACTTTGTCTGCCGGCCTGGCTTCCACCGCGTCAGATTTGTGTCCATTGGTGTCCACTCGTGGTTGATGTGAATGGTTCCGGCTAACCCCCGGTTTGAAAGTGGCCAGCCCGGGCCGATCAACAACAGCCGCCGCCGCCGCCGTCGCGGCACTCGCTGGGGACGATGGTGGCCTGGTAGTCCTGGCCTTTGGTTTCCCTGGGGTGGCGCGGGCGCTCGCGCGAGCAATCAAAGGGCTTGGCCTCGGCCAGCGGGATGTCCACGCGCGGTTCAATGAACTCGAACAGCTCGCGGTACGGCGGCTTTTTCAAAAGCTGGTAGGTCTTGTCGCACACGGCATGGCGCACGCCGCGGGTCAGGCGGTGGCCGTCGTCATCAAGCACTTCCTTGAACGGGCCTTTGTAAATCACCGCCTGGTGGCGCTCGAAACACGCGTCTGGCACGCCCTTGAAGGCCTCGATGGTGAGCGACCGGAATTCGAGGCCATGCACCGTGCGCCAGGGCTGGGCGTCCCGCTGCAAGATTTGCAGTCCGTAAAAGCCAGCCTCGATGAACGCGTGCAGAAAGCCTTCCTCGGTCAGCGCCCCGGAGATGCACCCGCTCCAGAGTTCCGGATCGTTTTGGAGGGCTTCGGGGACGGGTTCGTCGCTGACGATGTCCGAGATGACGGCGCGACCGCCGGTCTTGAGCACCCGGAAGATTTCACCGAAGAGCCGGGACTTGGCGCGCGGGTCCACCAGATTGAGCACGCAATTGGAAACGACGACGTCAATGGAGCCGGTGGCGATGAGCGGATGCGTGGCGCGCAATTCGGCGGCGAGGGTTTCGGCGGCGAGATAGGCATCGGCGCTGCGGATGGGAGAAGCCCTGAGCGCGGCGTCGAGTCGTTCCAGATCCAGCGCGAGATCCTGGATGCGGCCTTTGCGAAACTCGATGTTGTGATACCCGATGGTTTCGCCGACGGCGCGCTGGTGCTTCCTGGCCAGGGCCAGCATGTCGTCGTTCATGTCCACACCGATGACTTTGCCGGCGGGGCCGACCACCTGCGCGGCGATAAAACAAATCTTGCCGGCGCCGCTGCCGAGATCGAGCACCGTCTCGCCGGGGCGCAGGTGTTTGGAAGGATCGCCGCAGCCGTAGTCTCGCTCAATGATTTCGGGCGGGATGACCTTGAGGAACTGGCGGTCGTATTCGATGGGACAGCAAAGGGTCTCCACCTTTATTTGCGCCGCCGCGCTGTAGCGGTTTTTGACGGCGTGTTCAACGTTCAAGGAATGCGTCATGGTTGGTTGCGTTACGGCCAGCATTAAATATTTGCCGAAAGAATGGCGCAATTAGATTTCGTGTCGGGACCGCTTCACTGCGGGCGTTTACTTCCGTCCACGCCGGTATGCTTCCCAATCCTCAGCGGTGTCCACGTCGGCGAGAATGCGCAGGAGTTGGATGCGCAGGCCGGCTGACTTCGCGCGGCGCAAGGTCTCGGCGAGCACGGTTTCCGAGCTCCACGCGATGCCCGCGAACAGCTCCGGGCGGGTTTGCCGCAAACCAATCAGCCAATAGCCGCCGTCCGTCGCCGGGCCAAGGACGACGTCGTGCGTGCGCAACTCCCGCCAGGCCGCGCGAATGTCGGCGGTCGTCACTTCCGGGCAATCCGAGCCGATGATGACGACGCGCTCCGCGCCTTCAGCAAAGGCGGTCGCAAAGGCCGTTTCCAGACGGCGGCCCAGATCCCCGTCAGCCTGGGCGCGACTGGTCCAGCCAGGGCGAAGCCAGGGTTGGATTTCCGAAGCGGCGTCGGCCGGCGCGAAGCAGAGTTCCGCTTCCGGCAGGGAGGCCAGGTTCTTCACCACGGTGCGCACCAATTCCCGATAGGCGGCGCACGCGGCGTCGGCACCGATCGCTTGAGCCAGCCGGGTTTTGACGAGGCCGGCGCGCGGGGCTTTGACGAAGAGGATCAATTTGTCCGCAGACATGGGCGGATTTAATCGCCGGGTCCGCCGAAGGGAAGGCAAAACGGGCTTTGTCAATCCACCGCCCGCCCGCTACGGTGTTCGCTGAACGATGAATCGGTTCGACCAAAAGCTGGCGGAACATGAGTTGACGCTGCGTCGTGCGCCGCTGGAGACGTTGCAGATCAACGTCGGACGCAAGTGCAACCAGGCCTGCCGCCATTGCCATGTGGACGCCGCGCCGTGGCGCACGGAGATGATGGACGAGCCGACGGCGCATCGGGTCGGTGCGTGGATTACACGGCACCGTCCGGCGGTGGTGGACATCACGGGCGGGGCGCCGGAACTGAGCGAGTTCTTCCGTTACTTCGTGGAGACCTCGCGGACGGCGGGCGCGCGGGTGATCGATCGGAGCAATCTCACAATCATCGAGGAGCCGGGTTACGGCGAGTTGCCCGCGTATCTCGCCGCGCAAAACGTGGAGGTGATCGCCTCGCTGCCGTGTTACTCGGCTGCCAACGTGAACCAGCAGCGGGGCAACGGCGTGTTTCAGAAGAGCATCACCGCGCTGCAAAAGCTGAACGCTGCCGGCTATGGCACGCGGCTGCCGCTGCATCTGGTGTACAATCCACTCGGCGCGAAACTGCCACCGGCGCAGTCGGAACTTGAGGCGGACTACAAGGAGGCGCTGCGGCGTGATTTCGGGATCGTGTTTCATCAGCTCTTCGCGATCACCAACCAGCCCATCGCGCGGTTTGCCGAGGACTTGCGCCGCCAGGGCGAGTGGGAGGCGTACATGGAACTGCTCGCCGGCAGTTTCAATCCCGCGACCGTGCCCGGCTTGATGTGTCGCACCACCTTGAGTGTGGATTACCAGGGCCGCCTCTACGACTGCGATTTCAACCAGATGCTCGGCCTCGGACTGCGGCACGGGCCGGCGCGTTTCCTGTGGGACATCGCACCCGGCGAACTGGCCAACCGGTCCATCCAAACCGGCGCGCACTGCCTGGCCTGCACGGCGGGCAGTGGGAGCAGTTGCACCGGATCGCTCGCGGCGTGACCGCGATGGGTGCGACCGGTGCGACCGGTGCGACTCGGAGTGAAGGAGCGGATTGCCAAAGCGGATGCGTTGCCTCACGTTTTGCCCATGAAATTCTGGCGTTGGACGGGGTTGATGATTATGGCGGGCGCATTTTTCTTCCTGGCCGGTTGTGACAAGCAGAAGCCGGCGATGCTCCCGGCGACTCCAGCGACTCCGCCGGAGATGGACCCGCTGATGCCCGCCATCACCAATGCGCAGGCGAAACTGCCGGCGCTCAAGCTGTGGCTCGGTGCCCAGGAAATCACCGCCGAACTGGCGCTCACCCAGCAGCAAATCATGACGGGCATGATGTTTCGCAAGCAGATGGACGAAAAGGAGGGAATGCTCTTCGTGTTCGCCCGTCCGCATCGCGCCGCGTTCTTCATGCGGAACACCCTGCTGCCGCTCTCGTGCGCCTACATTGACAGCGAGGGCGCGATCCTGGAAATCCGCGACATGAAGCCGCTGGACGAAACGCCCATCGAAGCGGCGACCGACCGGGTGCAATATGTCCTGGAGGTGAAGCAGGGCTGGTTCACGCGCAACAACGTGGCCACCGGGGCCGTCGTGCGCACGGAACGCGGGTCGTTGAAGGAAACGTTCATGCGCCAGCAGTGACGCCCGGTAGCCGCGTCAAACTTCACCCGCGAACCCCTGCTGGCGCAGCGCCTCGAACAAGACCAGCGCTGCGCAGTTGGAGAGATTGAGCGACCGCGCCGCCCCGTTGAACATCGGAATGCGCAGCCAGTGTTCGCGGTTTTGTTCCAGCAGGCTTTTCGGCAGGCCCGCCGTCTCGCGTCCGAACACGAGGTAATCCTCCGGTGCGAACTGCGCTTCCGCGTAATGTCGCGGCCCGCCGGACTCGATGAACCAGAGCCGCGCGTCTGCGGGAAGTTGCGTTTGAAACGTCAGCCAGTCCGGCCAGCGATGCCACTGGACGTGCCGCCAGTAATCCATGCCGGCGCGCTTGAGTTGGGTGTCGTCGAGCTTGAAGCCGAACGGCTCGATCAAGTGGAGCACCGTGTTCGTGGCGGCGCACAGCCGCGCGATGTTGCCGGTGTTCGGCGGAATTTCCGGTTCAAGCAGGACGAGGTGCATGGCGGATCGGCGGTTGGTAAAAAACTTTCCACAGCACCAGGCCATGCGCCGGCGCGGACATGCCGGCGACGCGGCGATCTTTCTGCGCCAGCATCCGGTTCACGTCGTCCGCCGGGAATTTGCCCAGCCCCGCCTGCACCAGCGTGCCCACGATGCCGCGGCACATCTTATAGAGAAAGCCGTCGCCCTCGAGGGTGAACGTGAGCAGTGGTCCGCGCCGGACGAAGTCGCACCGGGTCAGCGTGCGCACGGTGGATTCCATCTCGTAATTGCGGTTGGCGGCGAAGGATTTGAAATCGTGTTTACCCACAAACCAGGGTGCCGCCGCCTTCATCGCAGCGAGGTCCAGCGGGCGCGGCACATGCCACGCGGTGGGGCGCAGCAACGGGTTCATCGCGGTGTGGTTCCAGACGAAATACCGGTATTGTTTGCCGGCGGCGTCGAAGCGCGCGTGGAAGTCCGGACGGCAGCGCGCTGCCGCGAACACGCGGATGTCCTCGGGCAGAAACGAGTTCAATGCCAGCGACACCTTGCGCGGCGTCATGCGCAACTCGCCGGCGGGAATTTCGAAGTGCGCGACCATGCCCAGCGCGTGAACGCCCGTGTCCGTGCGGCTGGAACTGTGCAGCCGCGGCGCGGACGGAAACAGCTTCAACAGCGCCTCCTCGACCTTTTGCTGCACACCCAGCCCGGTCTTCTGCACCTGCCAGCCGGCGTAGTTCGTGCCGTCATAGGCGATGGTGAGTTTGAGTTTGGTGGTGTTCACAGTGCGATCCCTGCGGGCGTCGTGGTGCCTGAAAGCGGATCGATCCTCCGCTCAACTTACACGCCACTCACCGCGTCCAGATAGCTCTGCAATAAGATTGCCGCCGCCGTCTGGTCCACCCTGGCTTTGCGTTTGTCGCCGCGCACGCCGGCCTGCGCTAGGTAGCGGTTCGCCTGCGTCGAAGTCAGCCGCTCGTCCCACGTCCGGATGGGAAGGGTGATGGTTGGCTTGAGCAACTCGATGAATGCCCGCACCTTTTCCGTCGCCGGCCCGTAGCTGCCATCCATGTTGCGGGGCATTCCGACGATGAGCGATTCCACCTCCTTCTCGCGGAGAATCTGGGTCAGGCGCGCGAGAAAAGCCTCGAACGGCATGGCCGGGATAAACTCCAGCGGCAGCGCGATGGTTTTCATTTCGTCGCTCACCGCGACACCAACGCGAACGGTTCCGTGATCAAGGGCGAGGATACGCATGGCTAGGAGCGTTCAGGAAATGGCGGCGAGGCGCAATCCAACTTTGGCGGTTGGTGGGAAAATCGCGCTGGACCAAAGTGCGAAGCATGTTGGGTCAAGGCGTCGGATCAATTCCATTCGCGTTCGCGAGTTTGTGGCGAGCCAGAGTCCCTCACGGCTTGGCAGCCAGCCACGAGATCGGGAACCGCGCGAAGACGATGCGCGCGTAGTTGTCGGCCTCGAA
The DNA here is from genome assembly GCA_031378375.1 of Verrucomicrobiota bacterium. GTDB lineage: Bacteria > Verrucomicrobiota > Verrucomicrobiia > Limisphaerales > JANNEF01 > JANNEF01. The sequence continues at coordinate 6,148 of JANNEF010000005.1, forward strand.
GAGACAGCCGACGGTGCCATCCTCAAAGCGTGTGAGCACGCTGTAGGCGAAGGCGCCGGGGTAAAGCACCCGTTTGGTTGGCCACATTTTGCCGGCGTCGAGGCTGAGATAAATGGTCCCGCGCTCCCGCTTCGTGGAGTCGGGACCGCTGTGCAGCAGGCGTCCGGGCGCGGTGCCTTCGGCGAAGGAATGGCGCAAGGTCGAAGCCATGCAACTGGGGTCGGTGAGGTCGGGCACTGCTTGAACGGGCGACCAGGTCCTGCCGCCATCACGGCTCACGGAACTGCGGCGGACTTTCGCTCCGGCGAACTGGCGGCTGTCGAGCAGCACCGAGCCGTCGCTCAATTCCGCCATCTGCACTTCGTTGATCTGGCTGCGCTCGCCGCCTTTGCCGTCCGGCACGAACGCTCCGGGCACGTCGTTGCCATACGCCCATGTCCTGCCCGCGTCGTCGCTGAAGACAGCGTAGTTCTGCCAGCGGCCATACGGACCTTCGTTGAAGGGGATGATCAACCGGCCCCGGTGCGGGCCGCGCGTGAGTTGAATGCCGATACCGGGGCCGCTGGCGATGGTGGTCGCGCGCGCGGTGCGTTTCGTCGTGCGGGTCAGGTCGAGTGGCGCGGCCCACGTCACGCCGTCATCGTCCGAGGTGAGCACCAGGTTGCGGTAGATGTTGGTGCCGTCGAGGCCGGTGGCGGTGCCGGCGCTGTGTTCCTTGAGGTGTCCGGGGATGCGCTGATACCACAGGAAGATGCGCCCGCCCGCGCGTTCCTGCACGACCGTCGGGTTGTTGAGCGAATGCGGGCCGTCGTCGTGCAACACTCGCAGCGTGCTCCAGGTGATCCCGCCGTCGGTGCTGCGCTTCATCACGATGTCGTTTTCGGCCTGGTCGGTGGGGCGCTGACGGCCTTCGGCAAACGCGAGCACGGTGCCGGCTTTGGTCACGAGCACGGCGGGGATGCGAAGCTGCGCGTAGCCTTCGCTCTTGGATTTGAAAACGTCGGAGAATTCCGGCTCGGCTGCGGCCACGAGCGCCGTGGCAGTCAGGAAAAACGTGACGGGTAGTTTCATGGACGCAAGGGGCGAAGTTCGTCCGAGGTCAATCGTCCGTCGCCGTTGCGGTCGAGTTTGCGCAGCGCCGCCGGTGAGTTCTCGATTTCCTTATTGTCGATCACCCCGTCGCCATCCGCATCAAGCGCGGTCATGATCGGCGGCATCGGCTGGCGCTGTCTTTCGCCGGCGGTGCCGCGCTGCCGGGCGTCCTCGCGCGGCGGGCCGGTGGCCGCGAGCAACCAGCCGCCGTCCTTCAATTTCACCGCGCCGGGATCCGCGCCCATGACGGACGGGAACTTCGGGTCCAGCGTCCACGACTGGCCGTTCGTGCTCGTGGCCATCCATGCGCCGCGAGGCCCGCCGGAGCCGAAGAAGTGAAGCACTCCACCGTCGGACTGCGCGTTGCCGAGCCACCGGCGCGAGCCATCGACTGTTAGATCAGGCTGGCGGGTGAAGTTCAGTCCGTCCTTGCTCGTGGCGTGATAGCCGGTGCCGTCGCGGAGCCGTTCGCCCGGTTCGCGCCGCGCCGCGCCGGGATTGACGCCGGCGCCGTTGTCCGGCGCGAAGAGATGGAACAGGCCGGCGTGCCACGCCACAGCGCAATCAATCACCGGCCGGCCCTCGACACCGAAGCGCACGCCAGGTTCAAACACGAAGTCAATGCTGTTGCTCGAAACGGCGGAATAGATCGCGGGACGATCCTCCTCAAGCCGCCGGCCCTTGAGCGAAGTGAAGTAGAGACGCACCCGGCCATCGGGCAACGTCACCAGCGTCGGATCGAAGGGGAACCGCATTCCCTCCGGCAATCCGTCCACGCGAATGACCTGCGGCGCCGTCCAGGCGCGGCCTTCATCGGACGAGAAATGGACGGCTACTTTGTCGAAGTCGGCGTTGTTGTCGGCGGGGAAATGCTGGTGGGCGGCGACGAGGCGACCATCCTTCAACCGCGCCAGCGTGGGCACACCCGCGCGCGGGAACGTGGCAAGCTTCTCCACCGTGCCGTCCTTCGCGACGCGCCAGACGAGCACATCGTTGTCCCACGGGCCGGGGCGATCGCGGTTGGGCTGGCCCTGGGGATTGAAGGGTGACGGTTCATTGTCCGCCGCCGGTGCCTGGCCGCGAAGTAGTGTGAGGACCGCAAGCAACAGGACCGGCAGACGCAGGCAGGGCAGGGGATTCATGGTTGGTATTCAGTTGAGCCGACGTTGAGGGCTACGGAGGGTGAGGTTCAATTGGCGAAAGTCCATGACGCTCTTGCCGGGAATTTCCAGCGCGTGCAACGTCAGCAGGCCGCGACCTTTTTCGAGCCGCATCACGCCGAGGCGGAGCGGGTGGAATTCCTTCATCTTGGATTCGCCAGCCGGGCGCGTGATTGTGTCCTGGTTCGAGTAGAGCGGCGGATCCCAGCCCGGCGCAACCTTGCCCGTGTGCTTCGCGCCGTTGAATTCCAGTTCAATGGTCGCCCCGGCGTCCGCCAGCGGACAGGTGTAGAGCATCTCAACGTCGTAATCGCCGGATGTATTCACGGCGATGTCCCACGTCAGCTTGTCGTCAAGGCTTGTCCAGTTGACGAAGTAGGAACAGTTCGGCGCGCCGGCGCTGCGCTTCACACCGCCGTGCGGCACGCCATCACGCGCTGGCAACGGCGTGCGCGGAAACTCCGCGTAGCCGACGGGGTAGGGGCGGTCATCCTTCGATTTCGGCAACACCGCTTCGCGCCACGCCGACACGGCGGCGGCCATCTTTGCGGCGATGTCGGGCTGGTCGTTAGCGATGTTCGTGGTCTGGCCGGGGTCTGCGGTCATGTCGAAGAGGGCGCCGCGATTGTCGAAGCGGTACTGCTGGGAGCGCGCGCTGACGTTGCCGTTCTGATGGGAGAAGATCAGGCGTGGCGCCCAACCGGCATCCTGGCCGCGCAGCAACAGCGGCGAAAGATTCCGTCCGTCCAGCGGCTTGTCGCCCACGCGCCGCACACCGGCCATCGCGGTGAGCGTTGGTAGCAGATCAATCGCGCCAGTGATTTCCTTGACGACCGTGCCGGGTTGAATGCCGCCGCCGGGCCAGCGGATGAAAAACACCGAGCGCACCCCGCCTTCGTCCGTTGTGCCTTTGACACCCTTCATTCCGCCGGTCCAGCGATGTCCGTTCGGGCCGTTGTCGGAGAAGTAAATCACGATGGTGTTGTCGGCGAGCTTCAACTCGGCGAGACGCTGGAGCACGCGCCCCACGTTGGCGTCGAGGTTTTCCATCATCGCCAGCGCGCAGCGGGTTTGGTCGAGTTGCTCTTTGCCCCCGTCAGTGGCGCGCATTGCCACGGGCTGATCCTTGAAGCGCCGCCAGTGTTCCTCTGGCACGGCCCACGGCGAGTGTGGCGTGTTGAACGGCACGTAGCAGAGGAATGGTTTCGCGCGGTTGCGCTCGATGAACTCGACGGCGCGCGTGGTCAGGTCATCCGCGATGAAACCCTGGCCGCGCACCGGCCGGCCGTTGTGTTCGAGTGGCGGGTCGAAGTACTCGCCCCAGTGTCCGGAGGTGAAGCCGTAGTATTCATCGAAGCCGCGCGCGTTCGGATGATACGGCCACTGGCTGCCGTTGTGCCACTTGCCGAAGGCGCCCGTCGCGTAGCCCGCCGCCTTGAACGCATCCGCCAGCGTCTTCTCGTCCGGGTTCAAACGCTCCTGTCCCGTCGAGACGCCGCGCACGCCGCCGCGTGAGTGATAGCGGCCGGTGAGAAACTCCGCGCGGGTCGGCGCGCACACCGCGCAGACGTAGAAGCGGTCGAGCACCGCGCCGCCGCGCGCGATGGCGTCAATGTTCGGCGTGCGCAGATTCGTGTTGCCATTGAAGCTGTAGTCGCCCCAGCCGGAATCATCGGCGAGGAAAATGACCACGTTCGGTTTGCCCGCCGCCCAGGCATGGCCGCCCCCGACGCCCACCCACGCGACGAGCAACAGGCACAGCAGTCGGGCGGAACGGTGGCGGGCGGTTTTCATGGCTGGTTCACGATGATGTCAGGTTGCGGCGGTTGTGGGCGTCAGATTGGGCCTCCGCCGCCGGCGCGTCAAACGCCTTCCACGCGCGAAAATGCGAGGCGCTGAATACTTTAAGCTTGCGCCGCTCCACGCCCGACCTGAAAACGTGCGCACCATGTTGTCTGACATTCGTTCCGTTCACTTCATCGGCATCGGCGGCACCGCCATGGCCGCCGTCGCCGCCGCCATGCGGGAGAAGGGTTTCCTCGTCACCGGCTCCGATCAAAACGTCTATCCGCCGATGTCCACCTTCCTGGCCGAGCGCAAGATCGAGGTCATCTCCGGCTACGCCGAGCGCAACCTGGCGCACAAGCCCGACCTCGTCGTCGTCGGCAACGCCCTCTCGCGCGGCAACCCCGAAATCGAGGCCGTGCTCGACCACAAACTGCGCTACTGCTCCCTGCCCGAACTGCTCAAGGAATTCTTCATCCGCGGCAAACGCTCGCTCGTCGTCACCGGCACGCACGGCAAAACCACCACCACCTCGCTGCTCGCCTGGGTGTTCGAGCATAACGGGCTGAACCCCAGCTACGTCATCGGCGGCATCCCCAACAATTTCGGCCAGGGCGCGCGCTTCACCGACAGCGAATGGTTCATCATCGAGGGCGACGAATACGACACCGCCTTCTTCGACAAGCGCAGCAAGTTCGTCCACTACCTCCCCGAAGTCGTCATCGTCAACAACCTCGAATTCGATCACGCCGACATTTTTGACGACGTCGCCGCCATCCAGACCACCTTCAAGCGCCTCATCAACCTCGTGCCGCGCAACGGCCAGCTCCTCGCCAACGGCGACGACGCGAACCTCGCGCCCCTGCTCAACGTCACCCACTGCCCCGTCAAACGCTTCGGCCTGGGCGAGCACAACAGCGTGCAGGCGTTCAACCTCCGCTACGGGCCCACCGCCAGCGAGTTTGAAATCCCCAGCTTCAAGTTCCACCTCGACCTCGTCGGCGAACTCAACGTGCGCAACGCCCTCGCCGTCGTCGCCTGCGCCAAGCACGTCGGCCTCAAGAACAGCCAGATCCAGGCCGCCTTCGAGACCTTTCGCGGCATCAAACGCCGCATGGAAGTGCGCGGCATCAGCGGCGGCGTGACCGTGGTGGACGACTTCGGCCACCACCCCACCGCCATCCGCGAGACCCTGCGCGCGTTGCGGCTGAAATTTTCCAACCGCAAAGTCTGGGCCGTCTTCGAGCCGCGCTCGAACACCACGCGCCGCAATGTCTTCCAAGCCGAGCTCGTCACCGCCTTTGCCGACGCCGACGCGGTGGTCGTCGCCCAGATCGCGCGGCTCGACCAACTGCCCCCCGCCGAACGCCTCGACCCGGCCAAACTCATCGCCGACCTCCAGGCCACCGGCAAGGCGGCGGCGTATCTGCCGGACGTGGAGACGATCATCGAACACATCCGGGCGAACATCAGCGGAGGCGACGTGGTGTGCGTGTTCAGCAACGGCGGCTTCGGCGGCATCCACGGCAAGTTGCTGGAGCGGTTGAAGTATTGACGCCGGCGAAGGCACCCGGTGGGGAGGGCGGCGAAGCTCCCCTCCCGTCTGCTTCAGAGCGTGTCTGGAAATGTGGGTCAGGCTTCCAGCCTGACGGTTCACGGGGCATCCCTGCCCCGTGTTGCCATGCCCCGCGCGCTTTGGTGCTTTGAAACTGGCAGCAGGATGCTGCCAGAACCGTCAGGCTGGAAGCCTGACCCACCATTCTCATACACGCTCTCAGCGAACATGGCGAAAAAGTGGTGGGTTGGGAGGGACTCGAACCCTCGACCAATGCCTTAAAAGGGCACTGCTCTACCAACTGAGCTACCAACCCCACCGGACGGGCCGCGAAAACTAAACAACCCCCCGCGAACGCGCAAGAAATAATCACGGGCCGCGCGACGGACGCGGGCACCTCTCAGTTTGTTGCCAGTCGTGGCCGCCGACTCGTAGCGCAGGCGGAGGGAAAAAATGAAACGCAAGAAGCTGGCCCGGCTGCAAACGCTGGCCACCACCCTGAACTACCGCCTGGTTCCAAACCAATGACTTGCGCGTCTAGTTTCTCAGGAGGCGGCATAAAACTCTACTCCAAGACCACTACTCGATAGAACCGTCGGTCTCTGCTTGTGGTCACGTCGCAATAAGACAAAACCGCTCCACTTCCCAGCAGCGGAAAGCCGAGTGCGTGCCAGTTTGTATCGAGTGATGAACTCCACTGCACCTGATACTGCCGGGACACCTGAGACTCCCATCTCACCTGTACCGCCGCCTCGATGGCAAGCACCGGCTGTAGCGTGACGTTCGTGCCAATGGAAGATGTCAAACTGCCAAACGCGATGTTATCGACGACGTTGCCATCCGTATCCGTCGAGAACCGAACTCGCGCAATTCCAGAGGCACGCACCTCAAGCACCAAGGTCTCCTCAATTGGGGTCGTGGCCGTACGAGATGCGAGAAGCGCCCCGCTCGAATCAAATGCCTCCAGCAAGCCAATGTTGCTTCCGTCCTCGGTGTCGCCAAACTGAGCGCGCACAAAATCAGTCGTCGCAGGAATCGTCGTGCCTGGAATTACAAATCGAATCTCGATTGAATCTCTAGGTGCAGGCGGGTTGAGGACTATGAAGTGTGGAACACTGCCGCCGCGGGAAGGCCAGTACGAGGCCGGGGCTGACGGCCACGCGCGGTCGCTGTAGGGTATGTCGCGACTGAAAACAGCACCAAAGGCTTGGTAGTGATTTGAAGGCGCGAAGCGAACAACGGCCTCAGCTAGAGGAAGGTCGTCCAAGTCGATAACAGTGGCCGCAAAGCCGCATGGAATCGACGCTGCAATTGCCATGATGAGGATTATTGATTTCATTGTGGTTCCGTTCTGTCTCGCGTGCGCTGCCGCCTAACATTTAAGTGAGCCGCAAAAAGTCGGTACTAATGGATATTGACTCCCGGCGGGCCAAAAGGATTTTGGGACGGCGTTCACGACCATCAGGACATCATCAAGCCCTGAAACCGTCAAGCCAAAACACCGCGCCGCACCCCAAACATTAGCGACGTGGTTGAATAATCACCCGGCGGGTGAATGGCAGCCGGGGGAGTGCTGTCTGTAAAGCATGTCGAAGTTTCGCACGCTCAATCCCCGGAAGTTCACGGTCGAGTTTCGCGACGCGCACCGCGC
>JANNEF010000024.1:0-40059 GCA_031378375.1 Verrucomicrobiota bacterium
GAAGCGGTGTTGCAGACCGAACTGCAACGCTTCTGGCGAGACGCCCGCCGCGTGCACTCCCTCGTCTTCGATTGGCTGCTGCTTCAAGCAAACACTTCTTCCAGAGCCGTTATACTACTCTATTAACGTAGTTGGTATTAGCCGCCACGCCGGCGAAGGCGATGGCTGCGACTTCGGTCAGGAGAATCATGCTGTGCGATGAGAATGACAGGTCTGCGCGCTGGTCGAGCGGCGGCGTGTTCCAAACGAGAAACCATACCAGCGGACTGAACGCGCCAAGGATCGCAGCCGCGATGGTGAAGCTCATCAGGATTGCGAGCAACGCCTGGCGAAAACTCAAGTTCAACCCCAGCAAGGGCGCGAGCATGGCGTTGAGGAGCGCGTTACCGAAGGTGGCGAGCAGGACGATCAGCGGGAATTTAAGTGCGGCGTAGAAGCCCTGGAGCGGCGCCCGCCACCAGCCCACCGCCCCACCAAACAATCCGGCGCCGACGAAAATGATGGTGATGTAGAGCAATACGCGACCTGAATCCCAGTGTTCGATCCAGGCGGTGATTGGCTCCGACTCGCCACGCAGCAGCGCGGGGATTTGGCGGAAGCGCGGTGCTGTGGCCGGAGCGTTCATACCGTGGCGTGCGGCATGTGCGCCGCAAGCCGTTCCTGGAATTGCGCGAAATGCCGCAACCATGCGGTCACGTCGTCAATCGTTTCATCCGGTGTGGAAGTGCCGGCGGTGATGCCCACGGTTTCGTCGCCGGTGAACCAGACGCCGCGCAATTCCGCAACGCTTTGCACATGATGCACGCTTCCACAGTGTTGGCGGCAGGTGTTCACCAGTTCGCGCGTGTTGTTGCTGTGCGCGCCGCCAATGACAATCACGATGTCCGACTGTTGGGCCAGTTCGATGGCAGCGGTCTGGCGCTGCTTGGTCGGCTGGCAGACGGTGTCAATGAATCGCACCTCCGAGCGCGGGAACCGCTGGCGGATCAGTTCCACCAGATGCCGGACTCGCTCGATGGGTTGGGTCGTCTGCGCCGCAACGCCGAAACGGGGACGTTCCTTCAAGCCCGCCACATCCTCATCGCACAATACAAGGTCGAACTCGGCCAAGTCCTCCGTCAGCCCGCGCACCTCGACATGGCCGCGCTGGCCGATGATGACAGGATGATAACCGGCTCGCACCAGCGACGCCACCGTGCGGTGGGCGTAATGAACGAGCGGGCAGGTGGCCTCGACGATATTGAGGCCGCGTTCTCGGACGCTTTCGAGGGCACGGTCGGAAGCGCCGTGGGCGGTGATCATCACGGTGGGTGTGGAGACTTCGGCGACCTGGTGTTCGATTTTCACTCCTTGAGAGCGAAGACGGGAGAGGACGGTTTCATTATGCACCAGGTCGCCTAAAATGGTCAGTGGCCCGGCTTGGGCGTGGTGTTCGGCCAGGGTGATGGCGTCACGAACGCCGAAGCACATGCCGAGATGGGTGGCTCGAAGGATTTTCATGGGGCGATGCGGGTTTCAGGATGCTTGATTTCTGATGCTGGCTTCATAACGGCGTTCGCTTTGTAATACAAAGTAACTGACCAAAGCATCGGGAAAATGTTCAAAGTTCTAAAGAATTATTTCGGCCGCGTCTGCTGGACGATTTGTTCCAGCAGGTCAATGTAGCCGGTGAAAGCCTTCCGCCCCTCCTTGGTCAGCGCGTAGGTCGTCAGCGGGCGGCCGTCCTGAAACGCCTTGGTGACAGAGATGTAGCCCGCCTCGTGCAGTGTCCGCGAATGGGCGGTGAGGTTGCCGTCGGTCATCTTCAACGTGTCGCGCATTTCCGTGAAGGACAACTGCGGCGAGGCGGCCAGCAGCGCCATGATCGGGAGCCGTCCTTTCTCGTGAATGACACGGTCGATCTGGAAAAACGGTTCAGGATTCACGCCGCCTGCCTTCGCTTTTCGGTGAAGTAAAGATAAACGCCGTACGCCAGGTGAAAGGCACCGAAGAATACGCCCATGACGTAATGGCCCGCCTCTGAAGTCTGGAGATGCGACCAGACCAGCGATGCGCCAAGCGTCAGCAAGCCTCCGATGACAAAGGCCCAGGCGAAGAGTCGGATGCCGCGCTCCATGAAAAATCCGGCGGCATGGAGGGCGCAGCCGTAGATTACCGTCCAACCCAGCGCGAGCAACCACGCGGCGCGCGGCAAGGTGTCTCCCGCCAGTCCGAAGACCAGTCCGCACACCAGTCCGATCAGAAACGCCGGCAGCACCGCTTGGGAAACGCGACGAGTGGGCGGCGACCAGAACGGCTCGGCGTCCTTCACCGCCTGGCGGCGGATCAACAGAAACGAAGCGACGCCCGCCACGAGGCTGACGGAGATCCAGAACAGGCTGAACGCGCGGTTGGCTTCAATTTTCACGAAGCACGACACCACGGCGGCGCAGACGCCGAGGGAGCCGGTCACGATCATGATGGGCGCGAGCGCACGACGATAGACCGCGGAGCGCTCCATCAAAGTGCGGATGACCTGGAGATGTTCAGCGGCCCAGTTGGTTTCCATGCCATTTACTCTGTGCGGCAGAGTTCGGAAGTCAAGCGCGCGTTTTGGGTAGTGCCTGTCGCGCTGCGACAGGCCCGCGCCGTCCAGGCGCGGAATCCCACCACTGGGGGGCCTCGCCACGCTTTCGCCCGCTGAACGCGGGCGGCCTGTCGCAGCGCGACAGGCACCACCTTCTCTCCCGCACTTAATCGCACCCGCCGGTGACAGCCCTGTTCTTGCGGTCAGTCAGATCACCTCGACGATGAGCGGCGCAATCACTGGCGGTTCTGCCGACACCTCGAACGCGGATGCGAGCCGTTGCCTGGCCTGCTCGGCTTGCGGCTGATTCGCGGCGTGGACGCGGCACAGCAGCGCGCCCCGCCGGACGGCTTCCCCGGGTTTAGCGAGCGCATCAACGCCCACGTCGGGCTGGATGGCGGAGTCCTTCGTCACGCGCCCGCCTCCGAGGTCGCGAATGACTTCACCAATGATACGGGCGTCGCAACGGGAGACAAACCCTTCACGGGAGGCGGTCACGTCCGCCACGACGGGGGCGGGGTGATCGAGGGCGAGTTTGCGCCGGAGAGCGTCCAAGTCCGCGCCTTGGGCCTGGAGCATTTCATCCCATTTGCGCCGTGGTTGGCCGCTGGCAAGGCAGGCGGCGACTTGGACACGGGCTGTTTCCAAGTCTGAGGCGCGGTTGGTCTGCGTGAGCAAATGTGCGGCGCAATCAACGACCAACTGCTGAAGGTCCGCCGGTCCGCGACCATCAAGGCAGGCGACGGATTCCTTCACTTCCAGCCAGTTGCCAGCGGCGTGGCCGAGAGGCGTGTTCATGTCTGTGAGGAGTGCGCGGGTATTCACGCCACACTCCCGCCCCAGTGTGACCATCGCAGCGGCGAGTTCGCGCGCTTGGTCGCGGGTTTGCATGAAGGCGGCGGAGCCGAACTTCACGTCGAGCAGCAGCGCACCAAGCGACTCGGCGAGTTTCTTGGAGAGGATGGAGGCAGTGATGAGCGGGATGGAGGGCACGGTGGCGGTCACATCCCGCAAGGCGTAAAGGGCCTTGTCCGCCGGAACCATGCGGGCCGTCTGGCCGCAGATGACGCAACCGACTGATTGGACCTGGGCGACGATGCGCTCCGCTGGTAGCGCGGTGATGAAGCCGGGGATGGATTCCAACTTGTCCAGTGTGCCGCCGGTGATGCCCAAACCACGACCGGAAATCATTGGCACGCGAAAGCCGAGGCAGGCCAGCAGTGGCGCAAGCGGGAGCGAAACTTTGTCCCCAACGCCGCCGGTGGAGTGTTTGTCCACGAGCGGGCGCGCGTCGGCGGGGAAAGTCAGCACGTCGCCGGAGTCGCGCATAGCCAGTGTCAGTGCACGGGTCTCTGTCGAATTGAGTCCGCGAAAGAAAATGGCCATGAGCAGGGCGGACATCTGATAGTCGGGGATTGCTCCGGCGGTGTAGGCGGCGACTAGCGCGGCGATTTGATCGGGCGCCAGAGTGCCTCCGTCGCGTTTGGCTTCGATGCAGGAGAGATAGTTCAAGTGTTGACGGGCAGAAAATGTCCGTGTGGGTCGCGAGCGTCAACTTTGAACCTTGAACTTCGAGTGAGCGAAAAATACACTGCGTTCATGCCCTCGGCTGAAAAACCGGCTGCCAAACAGAAGTTCATGGAATTTCTGGGCGGCAAGAAACTGCGCATCACCGCGCAGCGCCAGGCCATCGTGGACGCCGTGTTCGCCACGGAGGAGCATTTCACCGCCGAGCAGTTGCTGGCGTGGGCGCGCGAGCGGGACAAGTCCGTGTCCCGCGCGACGGTTTATCGCACGCTGCCGCTGCTGACGGAGAGCGGGCTGGTGCGCGAGATGGATTTCGGGAAGGATTACAAGTTCTACGACCCGAATTACGCGGACCATCCACATCACAGCCATCTGATTTGCGGCGACTGCGAGAAGATCGTTGAGTTCGAGAGTGAGAAGATTGACAAGCTGGAGAATGAAATCAGCCAGAAGCTCGGCTTCTCGGTGAAGGCCCAACGCCTCCAGATCACCGGCGCCTGCGAGACGATGCGCAAGCACGGCACCTGCAAGAACAAGGCTTGCTAGGGGATGAGTGACCCACTCGATCCCGCGACACGGCCTTCGCGCCTGTCCCTGGTGGTTCATCTGGCGGTGGTGGTGCTGCTGGCCGCAAGTTTTCTGTCTGGCGTATTCATTTGGTGGGGGCAAACCATTCAATCGCGTGAGTTGGAGCCTCCCGGGTGGTTGCGCGGCTGCCTGGTCGCGCATGGGTGTCTCAATCCATTTCTGTGTGGCCTGTTTGGTTATCTTTGCTGTCAGCATATTCGGATTGGCTGGGCGTTACGGGCCAATCTGGCCACCGGGATTGTCATGGAAGCGCTGTTTGCCGCACTGATCCTGAGCGGCGTGGGATTGTATTACGCGGGGGCGGAGGAATGGCGCACCGGCTTGGTCTGGGCGCACCGAATCTGCGGGCTGCTGATTCCGGCGGGGTTGGGAGCGCACTGGATCGCTGCGGTTCGCTGGGTGGAAAAAATTTCAAAATAGTTCTTTCCAATGAGACCTGTTCTCAATAAAAAGCTCTCGCTGAGACTGGTTCTCAACAAAGCAACTTGCCTGAAACTAAAAATGCAATCTATGCACTTGCCGCGCCTGTTGAACATCGGCTTCGCCACACTGATCGGATTGCCGGTCATGGGTCAACCTCTGGACCAATCCGCTGCCATCTTGGAATTGCAGAAACAGATCAAATCCCTCCAGCAACAGGTCGAGCAACTCAAGGAAGGTCCGCCTCCGGCTGATCAAATGGAGGATTTGCTGGGCAAGGTGCCGTTCAAGGCCAAAGGCCTGACCATGGGTTTTTACGGCGAGTCCAAATATCGCTTTCCAGAAGCAGGCGCGAACGCCTTTGACGCGCACCGCTACGTTTTTCTGCCCGGCTACCAGATCAACGACTGGCTCGTGTTCAATTCCGAGCTGGAATTCGAGCACGGGGGCATTGATGAAACGCCGGGGGCTCCAGGGTTTACGTCCGGCACCGCCGGCAACACCGCCGCGCGAAGCATCTTCGACGGCGCGGTGGAGGTGGAGCAATTCTACGTGGACATTCTCGTCAATCCGCACTTCAACATTCGTTCGCTCGGCCTGGACGTGGTTCCCGTGGGCCGGATCAGCAAATACCACGAGCCAACGGTCTTTTACTCCACCGAGCGCCCGGAACTGTATCGTGAAATCATCCCGACCACCTGGACCGAGCCGAGCATGGGAGCGTTTGGCAAAATCACCGACTCGTTGGATTACCAACTCATGGTTTCCACCGGCTTGGAGGATAACGTCGGCAACGGCACCCAGGGCGTCACGGCGGAGAACGGCATGCGCAGCGCCCGCCCGCGCCTGCGCCGCGCCAGCGAGAACACGCTGGCCTACTCGGGGCGGCTGCGTTTCAACGGCGTCAGAGGATTGGATGCCAGCACATCCTTTTATGTGGCGACTCCCAAGGGCTTCAACAATCGCGAATCCACACTAGCCTTGTGGGACATCGAAGCACTTTATCGCGTGCCCAATACCGGCTTGGAATTTCGGGGCGACTTCGCCTACTGGCACATCGAACGGCCAGGGAACCTCTGGGCCAACAACAACACTTCCCTTACCGATAACGTGGGCCGGCGGATGTACGGCTGGTACGTCGAAGCGGCCTATCACTTCTGGCCAAAGTCATGGATGGAAGGAAAAGGCGAGCACATGGATTTGGTGCCATTCGTCCGCTATTCGGACATCGTCACTCAATCCCAATTGCCCGCCGGCAGCGTGAAATTGGAGGACGGCACGGCCAACAAAGATTTTCTGACGGCGGGGGTCGCGTGGTTCCTGAATCCGAACTTCCTCGTGAAAGCCGACTGGCGGAAGAATCTGCAAAGTTCCGCGCGGTCCGCCACCAAAGAAGCCAGTCAGGATTATTTCCAGCTCGGCGTCGGCATGTTCTTCTAATCCAGCCACCGGTCGCATTATTCCATGAATCTGGCGCGGCCCTCGTTTCACAAACTCCCGATCCCCCGGCGGCGTCCCGCCCTTCAAGCGGCTCTGATTCTTGGCTGCCTGCTCTCCGCACACGATCTCTTCGCCGAACGCTACTTGGCCAGCGCCGAAGCTCAAAAGCTCTGTTTCCCGCAGGCCAGCCACTTCGAAGAACTGGTCATCCGTTTCACGCCCGAACAAGTCAAAGCCATCGAAAAACGGTCCAGCCTCAAAGTTCCCAACTTGGGTAACCGCCTTTGGGTCGCGCGCCGCGACACCAACCTGCTCGGCGTCCTGCTGATCGATCAGGTGCTCGGCAAACATGAATTGATTGATTACGCCGTGGCCATCAATCCCGCCGGTCATGTGCTTCAGATCGAAGTGCTGCAATACCGCGAGAGCCACGGCCGGGAAATCCGGGGCCAGAAATGGCGCGAGCAATTTGCGGGCAAAAACCTCGCCGCTCCCCTCAAACTCCATGATGACATCTACAACATCAGCGGCGCGACCATCTCCTGCCGGCACGTCACCGAAGGCGTCAAACGTCTGCTGGCCACTTATGAAGTGGTGGTGCGCCCTCGCCTGCTGCCTGCTGGCCGGCTGCCGGACGCCACCGCTCCGCCCGCACGGCGCTGAACCGATCCACCGCGCCCAGCCGCTGCTCGGCACCTTCGTCACCATCACCGCCTACGGGGCCGACCGCGCCACGGTGCAGGCCGCCATTTCCAGTGCCTTTGCGGAAATCCATCGCATTGACGCGCTCATGAGTCTGCACCGACCCGACAGCGAACTCAGCCGGCTCAACGCCAGCAACGCGATTTCACCACGCCCCGCCGCGCCGGATGCGCCGACCGCGATCCGCGTCTCCCCGGATTTGTTCAACGTCCTTTCCCACGCCCAGGAAATCGCCGCCCAAACCGCCGGCTCCTTCGACATCACCATCCGCCCGCTGGCCGACCTTTGGGGTTTCATTTGGAAAGAGTACCGGCTGCCCACCGAGGCCGAACTCAAAGAAGTCCTGCCCCGCGTCAACCACCGTTTCCTCGAACTTCACTCCGCTGACCGCACCGTGCGCTTCACCCGCCCCGGCGTCTCCCTCGACCTGGGTGGCATCGCCAAAGGCTACGCGGTGGACTGCGCCACGGCGAAACTTCACGCGCTGGGCATCACCAACGCCATGATCAAAGCGGGTGGCGATCTGCGGGTGATCGGCGCTCCGCCCGGCCAGACCCACTGGATCGTTCAGCTTGAAGATCCCGGCAAGCAGGGCCGGCGTTTCCCGGTGCGCCTCCGCGACGCCGCCCTCTCCACTTCCGGAAACTACGAAAACTTCTTTGAGATCAACGCCCGGCGTTACGCCCACATTCTTGATCCCCGCACCGGCCTGCCCGTGCCCGACATCGCCGCCTGCACCGTCATCGCACCCACTTGCATGGAGTCCGACGCCTGGGCCACTGCCCTGGTGGTGCTCGGTGTCGAGCAGAGTCTTTCCAAGTTCGGCGGACGCCTGCCCATCCGTTTCACGTTGATGCCGGACATTTCCGCTCCGCACCAATGGCCCGTCCGTATCTCTGCCCGATGGCTGGAAGATAACGCTCCGCGCTGAAAGCCGGCCTGCGCTGTCAGCACAGACAATGATTCGCCCGTTGCTAGTTCACACTCTTTCCCTATATTGCCGCCATGCTTGGATTGATGCAGCTTGGTCAAAAACGCCCGCGATGGGTGGCAGTGACCTTGTGCGCCACTACTCTGCTGACCAGTATCTGGACTGAGGCAGAACCCACCACGCTCACGGCCCATCCGACCTTGTTACTGGTCGTCGGCGCCCCCGGCGAGGTGGAGTTTGGTGAGGCTTTTTCCCAATGGGCTGGCCAGTGGGAAAAAACCTGCCGCCAAGCCGGGGTCAAACTCATCACCATCGGCCTCGAAACGAATGCCCCCGCCACCGACCGTGAGCGCCTGGAAAAGGCACTCCACGACGAATCGAAGGAGTCCGCCGCCGAGCTGTGGCTCGTGCTCCTCGGCCACGGCACCGCAGACGGCAAGGAAGCCAAATTCAACCTGCGTGGCGCCGACTTCTCCGCGACGGAACTAGCTGCGTGGCTCAAGCCCTTCCGCCGGCCGCTCGCGGTTATCAACACCGCCTCCGCCAGCGGTCCGTTCCTCGCAAAGCTTTCCGCGACCGACCGCGTCGTCATCACCGCCACTCGCAGCGGCCAGGAACAAAACTACGCCCGCTTCGGTCAATATTTCACCGAAGCCATCACTGATCCGGCCGCAGACCTGGACAAAGACGGCCAGACTTCGTTGCTCGAAGCGTATCTGATCGCCGCGCGCCGTACCGCCGAGTTTTACGAAGGCGAAGGCCGCCTCGCCACCGAGCATCCTTTGATCGACGACAACGGCGATGGGCTGGGCACCCCTCCCGATTGGTTCCGGGGAATCCGCGCGGTGAAGCAGGCGAAAGACGGCGCTGCACTCGACGGGTTTCGCGCCCACCAGATTCACCTCCTTCCCAGCGTGGCTGAAAAAAAAATGCCGCCCGCTCTCCGCGCCCGTCGCAACGAACTGGAGTTGGCGATCCTCAAACTTCGCGAAAATAAAACTTCCCTGCCCGAAGACGCCTACTATCGCCAACTGGAGGTCTTGCTGCTGGAAACCGCACGCCTCTACGAAACGAAGCCACCTGCGGCCAGATGACGGCCCACCGGCTGACTCTCACGTCAGATTCACCGGGTCAATGTCCACGGCGAGCGACACGTCATCCGGCAGGCTCAACGCATCCATGAGCTTCGCCAGTTGACTGCTCAACCGGGACATCTGCCGCGTGCGCAACATGATTTGGTAGCGGTAAAAAGTCTCCGCCCTCAGCAGCGGCGCGGGGGCCGGACCGGCGATGATCAAATCGCGCAGCGGATGGGAAAGCGAAACTGCGGAAGAAGTTTTGGCCGTGGCTCCCTCCGCCATCAAGCCGAGTTCTCCGGTTTCACGTTCAGCCGTTCCCGCTGGCTCGCTTTCTCCCGTCACCAGCTTATCCAGCTCGCGGCGCAAATGATCCGCCGAAAACTTCACCTTCTCCTCGTTACGCCCCTTGAGCGTCAGCAGCGCGGCGCGGCTCACCGGCGGATATTTCAACTGCTCGCGGAATTCAATCTCCTGCTCATAAAAGCCCGCGAAATCGTGGCGCCGCGCGTATTGAATCGCCGGATGAAACGGCGTGAATGCCTGCACCACGACCTCGCCCTCCACATCGCCACGCCCGGCGCGACCAGACACCTGGGTCAGCAGTTGAAACGTGCGCTCGCCCGCGCGGAAGTCCGGGATGTGCAGGCCGAGGTCGGCGTAGATGATGCCGACGAGCGTGACGTTCGGAAAGTGCAGACCCTTCGCGATCATCTGCGTGCCCACGAGAATATCAATCTTGCCGACGCGAAAATCGCCAAGGATGCGTCGGAAGTCATCCTTGCGTTTGAGCGCGTCCGAGTCCATTCGCGTGACACGCGCGTGCGGGAACAGTTTGGCGAGCGTCTCCTCGACCTTCTGCGTGCCCAACCCGGCGTAACGGATGGCCGGGTTGCGGCACTTGGCTTCCGGGCAAACGGCCGGCGTCGGCTCCGCGTGGCCGCAAATGTGGCAAAGCAGCTTCTGCGTCTGACGATGGTAGGTGAGCGAGACGCTGCAATTCGGACATGCTGCCACGTAACCGCACAGCGGGCATTGCAACGAGGTGGAGTAGCCGCGCCGGTTCAGGAACAAAATTGTCTGCTCCTTCCTTTCCAATCGCTGCGTGATGGCCTCCTTGAGCTGCTGCGAAAAGATCGGCGTGCCCTTTTGCTTGCGCGCCTCCTGCCGCATGTCCACGACGCGCACGAGCGGCATCTTCTTGTCATCGGCGCGTACGCGCAGTTCGAGCAGGGTGTACTTGGATTTCTTCACGTTGTAGAAACTCTCCAGCGACGGCGTCGCCGAACCGAGCACGACAACCGCGCCTTCCCGCTGTCCGCGCATCACCGCCACGTCGCGCGCGTGGTATCGCGGCGCTTCCTCCTGCTTGTAGGAATACTCGTGCTCCTCATCCACGATGATGAGGCCGAGCGGATCAATGGGCGCGAATATCGCCGAACGCGCTCCGATCACGATGCGGGCGCGGCCCTGCCGGATCTTGTGCCATTCATCATGGCGCTCGCCGGCGGAAAGATGGCTGTGCAACACCGCCACGAGCGTTTGCAACGGGCCGGAACTGAAGCGCGCCTTGAACCGTTCCACCGTCTGCGGCGTGAGCGCAATCTCCGGCACAAGCACGATGGCTCCATTGCCCTGCTGCAAACTGTGAGCGATGGCTTGCAGATAAACTTCCGTCTTGCCGCTGCCGGTGACGCCGTGGAGCAAGAAGACACCCGGTGTGACAGTGGCCGGGTGGGCGGGTGGGCTGACTGCGGCGGACGGGTGCGGTCCAACCTTCTCCGGCAACCAGTCCATTGCCTTGAGAATTTTCTCCAGCGCGCACGCCTGCTCCGGGTTCAATGCCAGCGGCTGTGTCGGCAGGATGTGTTCATCCGCGTAAGGGTCGCGCTCCGAAATCTGAGCGCTGATGACGACGAGCCCCTTGTCTTCAAGCTTGCGGACTGTTTCAGCGGTACTGTCGGTGAGACGTAACAATTCCGTGAAGGCCAGTTCGCGCCATTCCTCGATAATGTTCCAGACCTCCGCCTGGCGTTTCGTGAGTTTGGGCAGGTCGCCGGTCTGAGGCAGGACGCGAACAAATAATCGCTCGCGCCAGCCATCCTTCTCCTTGCGCACCACTTCGGGCAGGACGCTCTTGAGCGCGATCTCCACCGGGCAGCAATAGTAGCCGGCGATCCAACGGGCCAGATCGAGAACCTTCGGCGTCACCTGGCTTTGCGCGCCGAGGACTTTCACAATCGAGCGCAGGTTGGTATGCGGCGATTCCTCGACGAGCGCCGTCACCACGCCAAGCACCTGGCGCGGGCCAAAGGGAACCTTGACGCGGCTGCCCACTTCCACCTGTCCGGCAAAATTCGGCGGGATCGCGTAATCAAACTCCTTGCGGAGCGCAATCTCCAGGGTGACGCGGGCGATCATCGTGGCCGCGAGCATAGCAGCAAAGCCGCGCCGAGGCGAAGTGGAATGAAGCGAGGGTTTTTCTTCTTTGTGCCCCGGCGTATTTGTTGTGAATGCTTGCGCGAGCAAATGAAAGTATCGCGCCGATGGAAGCGTTGGTTGATCGTCCTGTTCTTACTGGGCGGACTCGTTGCCTCTTACGAGCGATGGCGTTCCTGGCGCGAAGCCAGCCAGGACAAGGTCATTCTTGCGGCGGCAGCACGCTACGGTGTGGATCCGGCGCTGGTCAAAGCCGTTGTCTGGCGAGAGAGCTGGTTTAATCCCGACGCCCGCGGCCGCGCCGGTGAAACCGGCTTGATGCAAGTCGGCAAAGACGCAGCGACCGAATGGGCGCTGGCGGAACGAGTCGCGCCTTTCACGCAGTCGCACTTGTTCGACCCCGGCACGAACACGCTCGCTGGCACCTGGTATCTGCGCCGGATGCTGCGGCGCTACCCGCACACCGACAACCCGCTTCCCTACGCCCTCGCCGCCTACAACGCCGGCGCAACCCACGTCACCCGCTGGAGCAAAGGCTCCGCCTCAACCAACAGCGCCGCCTTCATCCAGCGGATCGATTTTCCCAGCACAAAAAAATATGTGCTGACCGTGATCGAACAACGGCGGCGCTGGACAAGAATAGGGGTCAGTCAAGCGTTTTGTAGTCTTTAACTGGCGAGGGCCGTCCTCTCTGTCGCGCCGAGACAATTCATTGCTACTACACAAACATTGACTGACCCCTAGTTTCGTCTTCCGTTGCCTCGCTCGCCCGTGGCAGCCTCGCCGCATGACTAAGATCGTCGGCATTGATCTGGGAACTACTAATTCATTGGTGGCCACGGTGGATTCAGGCATCCCTCTCGTCATCGCGGACGCCGATGGGCAAAGGCTCACGCCGTCGGTCGTGCATGTGCCGGGATCAGGCGTTGAGCCAATCGTGGGAAACAAGGCGAGCCGCGTCCGGGTGCTGCAACCGGCGCAGACGGTCTATTCGGTCAAGCGCTTCATGGGCCGGCGCGGCGCGGACATCGCCGCCGAGGATATGCTGGTCACTTATCCGGTGCGTGGCGAAGGGGCGGGACCAGTCAGCGTCCCATTGCACGGACGGGCCTGGACGCCGGAGGAAATCTCCGCCGAGATTTTGAAGAAGCTGAAGTGCGACGCTGAAGCGTATTTCGGCGAACCCGTCACGCGCGCAGTCATCACCGTGCCTGCGTATTTCAACGACGCCCAGCGCAACGCCACCAAGCGGGCGGGCGAACTGGCCGGCCTCACCGTCGAACGCATCGTCAACGAACCCACCGCCGCCGCGCTGGCCTACGGCTTGGACAAATTGAAGGAGCGCGCCAGGATCGCCGTGTTCGACTTGGGCGGCGGCACGTTCGACCTGTCCATCCTCGAACTTCACGACGGCGTGTTCCAAGTGCTGGCGACCAACGGCAACACCCGGCTGGGCGGCGACGATCTCGACAAACGGGTGGTTGATTTCCTCGTCGAGAAAATCAACCAGGCAGGCGGCCCCGATGCCACGAAGTTTCTGCCGATGCTCGCGCGCATCCGCGAAGTCGCCGAGCAGACCAAAATCAAGCTATCAACCGAAACGGAAGTCGAGGTCGCCATGCCTTTCCTAACGCCGGACTTCAGCTTCAGCTACAAACTTACGCGCACCGAACTGGAGACCCTCACCCGCGACCTCATCGCCCGCACGCGCCCGCATTGTCTTCGCTCGCTCGCGGACGCGAAGTTGGAGCCGCGCGACCTCGACCAGGTGATCCTTGTCGGCGGGCAGACGCGGATGCCGCTGGTGCGCCAGTTCGTGAGCGAACTGTTCGGCTGCGCAGAATTCGAGGAGACGCGCGGCCTCCTCCGTCTGGGCACCGAGTATCACCGCCCCAAGGGACCGCAGTTGAACACTTCGCAGAATCCCGACGAAGCGGTGGCGCTGGGCGCGGCCATTCAGGCGGAGATTCTCTCCGGCGGCTTCAAGAATGTGCTGCTGCTCGACGTCACCCCGCTGTCGCTCGGCATTGAGACGTTCGGCGGCCTGATGAACGTGATCGTCCCCCGCAACTCAACGATCCCGGTGAAGGCCGGCGAAATGTTCACCACGGCTGTCGAGAACCAGCGCGACATGCTCATCCACGTTTTGCAAGGCGAGCGCGAGCGCGCCACGGACAACTGGAGCCTGGGCCGCTTCACGCTCGATTTCGATCCCGCGCCTCGCGGGGTGCCGCGCGTGGGCGTGCAGTTCGAGATTGATGCCAGCGGCATCCTCCATGTGCTGGCGCGTGACACGAAAACTGGTCGGCAGGCGGTCGTCGAGATGAAGTCCGCCGTGGACGTGGATGACGCCGCCGTGCAACAGATGGTCGAGGAATCCGTCGAACACGCCTTCGAGGATCTGGCCGTGCGCCAATGGATCGAAGCCAGGTTGCGCGCCACCGAAACCGTGGTGGCGACGCGGAAGGGTCTGATTGATTGCGCCAATGAACTCGACGCCGAAGCTCGCGAGCGGATCGAAAGTGCCTTGTTGGTCGTGGAAACCGCCCTCGCATCGGAGGATGCGACGGCAAAAGTCGGCGACGGCAAGAAACTTAAAACCGCGAGCTCCGCACTGGACGTGGCGACCACACCACTGGCCGAACTGATGATGGACAAGGCGATGGAGGCGATGCTCCGCAAGCGCGGGCTGATCCAGTAAACCCGGCGGCTATCTCAGGAAGATTTGCTTCATCGTCGCCGTGGCTGAATCCAGATCGCGCAGCAAGGCGTCCCAATCCACTTTGAGTGTCGGCGTTGCGACTTCGCTCACTATCAAGCCTTCCAGCGCATTCGCGGCGACAAGGCGTTCCACCACAGCGGGACTTTGGAGATAATCAAACAGCCGCTCAGATTCCAGCCGGCGGCGCACGAGCGCGACCGTGTTGGGAATAAGCAGCGATTCCTCGGTGAGCGGCAGCGCCACCACGGGGGAGCCAGCGCGTTGGCCGACCGAGATGTCATCCGAATCGGTCAAACCGATCCACGCTTCGCCACGTCCGACCAGATTCACCACCAAGGAATTGCCATCCACCAGGAACGGATTGTTCGCCGCCAGCGCACGGCACCACGCCTGCCACTGCGTGTCGCCCCAGTACTGACGCAACGCGAGGAAGTGCGTGGCCGTGGTGCCGAACAGCGGATAGGCCAGCGCGACTTTGCCGCGCCAGATTTCATTCGTCAGTTCGATCAAGCTCCGCGGGGCGGTGACGAGCGTGAGCCTGTTCTTGTTGATAACGATGCGCCGGCTGCGGTAGCCGAAGGCGGCCCAGGCGTTGGTTTCTGCAAAGACATTCCGCGCAGCCAGCCGGCGCGTGCGGAGTTCTTCATTGTTCCAGAAGACGTCGCACTGCGGATGGGTGCGTTCCGCCAGGAGCCGATTGGCCAGTCCAACCGTTTTCACCGCTTCGCTGTCAAAGAGTGTCGAAGCCTTGATACGCGTCCAGTCCGCGAACTCCTTCAGTATCGGCTCGGCATAAACCTGATCTTGCGAGGCGTAAAGAGTTACGCGCGGCTTCTTCGGATGGTGGATGGGCGGGAAAAAACAAGGTGCTACCAGAGCCACCAGCAAACACACGGCCAGGCCACGAAGGATAAATTTCACATCGCCCAACCACTTCGGATTTCCGGTTTTGGTCATGCCGTCCGCTTGTGATACCACCACCACTCGAAAAGCAGCACCAGCAGGCCGACGGCGGCGATCCAGCGCCATAATTCCACGTTGGCCCGGCGCAGCGTGGTGGCGGTGACTTTGGCGTGCTGGCCCAGCGGCAGTTCGTCGCGCGGCTGGATGTTGCTCTCGGCGGCGTCCAGCAGGTTCACGCAGAAGGTCGTCTCGTTCGTGCCGGCCTGGAGGCGATAGATGCCTTGCTTGAAGGTGTCGCCGAAGAGCAGTTCGCGCGCGTTGGGTTCGAGGGGCAGTGATTTGGTCGAGCCGTCGGGTTTTGTGATTTGCGCGGTGGCGGGCGACTGCGACAGGCCGAGGCGGAACGGGTCGCCAGCGCGGACCATCAACTGACTGGCGCTGGCACTGGCGGGGTTCAACCACTCGATGGCGTTGGCCATGAAAATCGGGAAGCTGACGCGCAGCGGCCAGGTGCTTTGCAGCGGGTCGAAGCCAATCCAAACGAGCCGCTGCCGCTCAACTTCGCCGGCGACGATAAGCGGCGTCTGCGGCGAGTCCACCAGCGACACGCCCCACACGGGCGCTTTCACCGAGAAGCTTTCGCTGATTTGCACGTTGTCGAAATTCACGAAGCGCAGGAGCGGATGGTTGTTCTTCCAGTCCACGATGGCCGGCGTCTTCACGGTGTCCCAGCCGGCGAACCAGTTCGTGTTTACCGTGTGGATGGCGAGCGTGTTCGCCTTGGGCCACACGGCGGGCATCACGCCATCGAGCACGACCAGATCGAAGGCGGTTGCGGTATCGGTGAGCAACGAACTGACGCTCAACTGCAAGTTGGGCGCGGCGCGCAGGGCTTTTTCGAGAAAGCGATTGCCGCGCGTGACGAGCAGCACCTTTACCGGCTGCGGCATGAGGCTGACGATGCTGGCCTGGTTGTCAGCGGCGAGATCGTCCTTCGCCGTGAGGCGCACGGTGAAAACGCCGTTGGTGGTTTGTGGCGCGAGGAAGACCAGCGGCTGCGTGTTCGTCGGCGCGAGGGTGAGCGGGCGGGTTTCGAGCACCTGGTCGCCGAAGCGCAGTTCGAGATCGGTCTGCACGGCATTGGTGGAGAAGTTGCCAACACTGGTAAAGATGGCGCGCTGGGCGGGGTCGTCGGGATTGGCCCGCACGTCAAGCGAGACAATGCCGGCATTCTCGCACCGCTGGCCAATGCGATGATAGACGAGCGGGAGGTTCTTGTTTTCCAGTTCGGTGAGGTTGGGCGTTGCGCCGTCGCTGAAGAGATGGATTTCGCCGATGGCGGTTTCGGCGGCTTCCTGGCTCTGCTTTTCAAGCGTGAAGGCGCCGGCGGTTTTTAGCGCGTCGGCCAGGCGCGTGGGGCCGTCCGCAGGCGAGCACGCTTGCAGCGCGCGCCGCAACGCGGCCTTGTCGGACGTGGGCGATTGTTTGACCTCGGTGGTGGTGCCGGCGAGCAGGACCATCATTTGTTCGCCGTCGCCCAGGCCGCCCGCCCACTGGAGCGCCTCGGCGCGGGCTTTCTCGAAACGGGTCGGGCTTTCATCCGTGGCCTGCATGGAGGCGCTGGCGTCGAGGATGACGACCCGGAGACGGCTTTCGCGCGCGTTGCCTTTGGAAAATGGCCGGCTCAGAGCGAAGACGACCAGTGCCAGCATGAGCAGTTGCAGGAGGAGCAGCCAGTTCTTGCGGAGCCTCTGGAATGGCGCGCTGGCTTGCGTCTCCGCGAGAAATTTTTGCCACAGCAGCGTGCTGGACACGAGCTTCACCACGCGCTTGCGCTTGAGCAGGTAAAACACGATCACCACCGGCAGGGCGAGCGCAAACCAGAATGCGACGGGAGCGAGGAAGTTCATCCCCACACCTCCGCTTGTCGCAGTTGCTTCAACAGCAGTTCCTGCAAGTCGGTGTCGGAACTGACGGTGAAGAAGTTGACGCCGCGCGCGGTGCAGAACTCGCGCAGTCGCTGGCAGAAGTTCTGCACGGTCTGCTGATAGGCCTTGAGCCGGTAGCGGCCGAAGGTAACTTCCTGCATCGTGCCGGTTTCGGCGTCCACGAGGCGCAGGTCGCCGTAGGTGGCGGGGTTCAGTTCGTCGGGCGCGAGGATTTGCACGGCGTCCACCTGGAAGCCGCGACCGACGAGCGCGGAGAGGCCGGCCTCGTAGCCGGCGGGGTCGAGGAAATCACTGAGCACCACGGCGACGCCGGCCTGGCGGGCTTCGAGCGCGCCACGCCGAAGGCTTTCGTTCAGATTGGCGGAACCGCTGGCGGTGAGCTGGCTGAGGTTTTGGAAGAACTGCATCGCGGATTTGCGCCCGCGCACTGAACGCAACGCGCCGCGCGCGGCCAGTTCCGAGTTTCTGGTTTCTGGTTTCGAGTTGTCGGCACCGCTGACTGGTTCGGGGAAGGGAATCACGCTCACCCGGTCGAAGCCGCACAGCGCAACATAGCCGATGGCGGCGGCGACCTGGCGGGCGAAGTCGAACTTGCGCGGCTCGCCGAAAGTCATGGACTCGCTGGCATCGAGGAAAATCCGCACGGGCAGTTCGCGTTCCTCTTCGTAGAGTTTGAGGAAGAGCCGATCCAGCCGGCCGAACAGGTTCCAGTCGAGGTAACGAAAATCGTCGCCGTGCGTGTAGTTGCGGTAGTCGGCGAACTCGACGGACTGGCCTCGCGCCCGGCTGCGGCGTTCGCCCCGGGCGGAGCTTTTGGCGCGGCGGGCGGCGAGCAACTGGAATTGCTCGAGCCGGCGGAGAAGTTCGGGGGTGAGGAGCGCCATGCGGGTGGCGGTCAAGCCTTAGGATCGCTAGCTTGTTGGGGGCTGCCAGACTTCGGCGGTTTGCGCACACCGGCAGGGCGGAGTTTGGCTAAAGCATCAAGCGCCTCTTGCTGTTGTCGCCACAATTCAGCCGGCGAGTAGAGCTGGCGCAGGCGGGCAGCGCGATTGGCCTCCTGTTGCGCCTTCCAAGCGGAGTGGTCATCCGGTGATGCGCCGTGTTCACTCATCCGAGTAAAGATCGACCCAAGAATTGCATTGACCTTATTGCGACTTAGAATTATTCCAAATATTGACAGCCCATTCAGGCTGCCTAAAGTGCCCCCGGATGAAATCTGACGGCAATACAATTTTGAACGGCCAGTTGACCGAACGGCTGGCAACGAGCGGCTTTCGCTTCACGCCGCAGCGGCATCACGTTTACACCGTGTTGAGCCAGCGGCGCGACCATCCGACGGCGGAAGACGTTTTCATCCGTGCCAAGAAGGGGATGCCGGAGATTTCCATGGCCACGGTCTATAACTGTCTCGACGCGCTGGTGAAATGCGACTTGGTGCGGTTGGTCAATCTGGATCGTGGCGCGACGCGCTATTGCCCGAACATGGGCGAGCATCACCACTTTTACTGCGACACCTGCGGTGGGGTGTTCGATGTGGACTTGCCTGCGCGCACGCCGAGATCCGAGGTGCAGATGCCCGAGGGATTCAAAGTGGACCGCTACGAGATCGCCATCCACGGCGCCTGCCCGGACTGCGCGACGAAGGAAAAGAACTGACGCGCGTCAACGCCGACGCGAGCCCGCTTGTCAAAATTAACGCTTTAACCAACACATGAGCACCGCCACCGAAACCATCGAGGGTTTTGTCAAACAGGAATACAAATACGGCTTCGTCACCGATGTCGAAACGGATTCCGCCCCGCCCGGGTTGAACGAGGACATCATCCGCCTCATCTCGCACAAGAAGAACGAGCCGGAGTGGCTGCTGGAATGGCGCCTCAAGGCTTACCGGCACTGGACCACGATGCAATCGCCCGCGTGGCCGAAGGTGCATTACCCGCCGGTGGATTTTCAGGACATCACCTACTATTCCGCGCCCAAGCAACGCGGCGACGCGCCGAAGAGCCTTGATGAAGTGGACCCGAAGCTTCTGGAGACTTACGAGAAACTCGGCATCCCGCTGCGCGAACGCGGCCGGCTGGCCGGCGTGGCCGTGGACGCAGTGTTTGACAGCGTGTCCGTCGGCACCACGTTCAAGAAGCAACTGGCCGAGAAGGGCGTCATCTTCTCCTCGTTCAGCGAGGCGGTACATGAACATCCCGAACTTGTCCGCAAGTATCTCGGATCGGTGGTGCCGATCACGGACAACTTTTACGCGGCGTTGAACTCGGCGGTCTTCACCGACGGCTCGTTCTGCTACATCCCCAAGGGCGTCCGTTGCCCGATGGAGCTTTCGACTTACTTCCGCATCAACGCGGCGAAGTCCGGCCAGTTCGAGCGCACGCTCATCGTGGCGGACGAAGGCAGCCACGTCAGTTACCTCGAAGGTTGCACCGCGCCGATGCGCGACGAAAACCAACTCCACGCCGCTGTCGTCGAACTCATCACGCTCGACAACGCTGAGATCAAGTACAGCACGGTGCAGAACTGGTATCCGGGCGACGAGAACGGCAAGGGCGGCATCTACAACTTCGTGACCAAGCGCGGCCTGTGCAAAGGAAAGAACTCGAAGATCTCCTGGACGCAGGTCGAAACCGGCTCGGCCATCACCTGGAAGTATCCAAGCTGCGTGTTGCAGGGCGAAAACTCCGTGGGCGAGTTTTATTCCGTGGCGCTGACGAACAACTATCAGCAGGCGGACACGGGCACAAAGATGGTTCACATCGGCAAGAACACCCGCAGTACCATTGTTTCAAAGGGTATCTCCGCCGGGCATGGTCAAAACAGCTATCGCGGCCAGGTCAAAATCCAGAAGAGCGCGACCGGCGCGCGAAACTTCTCGCAGTGCGACTCACTGCTCATCGGCGACAAGTGCGGCGCACACACGTTCCCTTACATCGAGGTGAAGAACACCTCCTCGTCCGTCGAGCACGAGGCCAGCACGTCGAAGATTGGCGAAGACCAAATCTTTTACTGCAACACGCGCGGCATCGCCACGCAGGACGCGGTAAACATGATCGTGAACGGCTTCTGCAAGGAGGTGTTCCGCGAGCTGCCCATGGAGTTCGCCGTCGAAGCGCAGAAGTTGCTGGGCGTGAGCCTCGAAGGCAGCGTCGGATAAAACCTTTTCCCTTAATTCAGATGACCACCCAACCCATTCTCGCCATCCAAAACCTGAGCGCCGGCGTCGAAGGCCGCCAGATTCTCAAAGGCATCAACCTCACCATCCACCCCGGCGAAGTTCACGCCGTCATGGGCCCCAACGGCAGCGGCAAGAGCACGCTTGCCGGCATCCTCGCGGGCCGCGACGGCTACGACATCACCGGCGGTGAGGTCATTTACCAGGGCAAGGACCTGCTCGAACTCGACCCCGAGGAACGCGCCCGTGAAGGCGTCTTCCTCGCCTTCCAGTATCCCGTCGAGATTCCCGGCGTGAACAGCACGTACTTCCTCAAGGCCGCCTACAACGAAATCCGCAAGCATCGCGGCCAGCAGGAAGTGGACGCGGTGGAATTCCTCTCGCTGGTGAAGGAGAAGGTGAAGCTGCTCGAACTCAAGGACGACCTGCTCAAGCGTTCCGTCAACGAAGGTTTCTCCGGCGGCGAGAAGAAGCGCAACGAGATTTTCCAGATGGCCGTGCTGGAGCCGACGCTCGCCATCCTCGACGAAACCGACTCCGGCCTCGACATTGACGCGCTCAAGATCGTCGCCAACGGCGTGAACAAACTCAAACGCCCCGACAATGCCCAGCTTGTCATCACGCATTACCAGCGCTTGCTCGACTACATCGTGCCCGACTTCGTGCATGTGCTCTATGACGGACGCATCGTGAAGTCCGGCGGCAAGGGACTGGCCCTCGAACTGGAGGAGAAGGGCTACGAGTGGATCATCAATGGCGCGTCCGCGCCCGCCTGACCCTCGCGCGAAAGAACGACCATGGTTACCACCGACTCCATACCGGACGTGAAGCCAAAACAACGACGCACCGAAACCAGCCCCTACTGGGAGCAGTTCGAGCACTTCGAGAAGACCGCCAACGACCCGTCGTGGGTGCTGTCTGCGCGCAAGGCCGGCATCGCCCGCTTCGCCGAATTGGGCTTCCCCACGTTGCAGGACGAAGACTGGCGCTTCACCAACGTCGCGCCGATTGCGAAACTGCCGTTCAAACCGGCGCTCGCCCCCACGCGCGACGCCGTCGCCACCACGGCGCTGAACCGCTTCGCCTTCGCCGGTCTCGGCGGCACCAAGCTCGTTTTTGTAAATGGCCACCTCGCGCCGGAGCTTTCCACCATCGCCAGGCTGCCGGACGGCGTGAAGGTGTTGAGCCTCGCCACGGCGCTGGCCACGGAGCCGGCGTTCGTCGAGCAACACCTCTTCCGCCACGCGCGCACGGACACCAGCGCGTTCACCGCCTTGAACACCGCGTTCTTCCAGGACGGCGCGTTCATCCACGTCCCGGCGGGCAAGGTCGTCGCCGAGCCGGTGCAACTGCTCTACGTCTCCACCGCGAAGGAAAGCGGCGCCACCGCGCACCCACGCAACCTCATCGTCGTCGAACGCGGCGGCCAGATCACGGTTGTCGAAAGCTATGTGAGCTTGGGCGACGCGGCCTATTTCACCAATGCCGTCACCGAGTTGATCGCGGGCGACAATGCCGTGGTCGAGCACGTCAAGTTTCAGGACGAGAGCCAGCAGGCGTTTCACCTGGCGACGTTCCACGCGCACCTGGGCCGCGCCAGCAACGTCATCGCCCACTCCATCGCCACCGGCGCGAAGCTTTCGCGGAACAACCTCTACACGAACCTCGCCGGCGAGGGCCTGGAGTGCGTGCTCAACGGCCTTTACCTTACGCGCGGCGAACAGCTCGCCGACCACTACATGATTGTCGAGCACGCCCAGCCGCATTGCGCCAGCCACGAATATTTCAACGGCATCCTCGCCGACAAATCGAAGGGCGTCTTCCACGGCCGCATCCTCGTCCGCCCCGCCGCTCAAAAGACCGACGCCAAGCAGACCAACAAAAACCTGCTCCTCTCCGACGACGCCACCGCCGACACCAAGCCGCAGCTCGAAATCTACGCCGACGACGTGAAATGCACCCACGGCGCGACCATCGGCCAGTTGAACGACGAATCCATCTTCTACCTGCGCGCGCGCGGCCTCGGCCTCGACACTGCGCGCCGGATGCTCATCCACGCCTTCGCCGGTGAGATCATTGACCGCGTGCGCTGCCAGCCGGTGCGCGAGGAGCTGGACAAGCTCGTGTGGGATCGGCTGGAGCAAAACGAGCAGGTGGCGGTGAACAAGTCATGAAATCCGAAATCCGAAATCCGAAATTCGAACGGATTCCGAGGCCCGAAAGCTGCAACGGTGACTGGTGGTCCCGTGAGCAATGCTTGCTTCGGTACTTGGGATTTCTTGATTGCTTCGGATTTCGGACTTTCCCCTCATGTTTGACGACCTCACCGAACTCTACCAGCAGTTGATTCTGGACCACAGCAAGAGTCCGCGGAACTTCCGCGTGCTGCCCGGTGCCAACCGCACCGCGCAAGGCACCAATCCCGTCTGCGGCGACAACTACACCATCTACGCACAGATGGACGGCGACGTGGTCCGGGAAATCAGCTTCCAAGGCTCCGGCTGCGCGATTTCCAAGGCGTCGGCTTCGATCCTCACCGAAAGCTTGAAGGGCAAGACGAAGGCCGAGGTGCGGGCGCTGTTCGACCGCGTCCACGACCTGATCACCACCGGCCACGCGAGCGGCGACCTGGGAAAAGTGGCCGCGCTGGCCGGCGTGCATAAGTTCCCCGCGCGCGTGAAGTGCGCCATCCTGCCCTGGCACGCGGTGCTGGCGGCGGTGGAAGGCCGGCAGGAGCCGGTGACAACGGAGAAGGACGACACTTAAATGGATGTTTGGCCCCAGTGCCGCAGATATGACTCCGACATCAAGAACTTCCGAGGTTTGGCGTTGGATACTTGCACCATGCGCGTCGGTCGTTGCCTTTGTCGGCACAGCATGCTTCTACCTCTTTCTCGAGGCTGGGCCCTTTCCGAAGGATTTGGTGGAACCTACCGCCAGCTTCCTAATGGGATCACTCATCGTACTGGCTGGATCGTTTTTCGCGCCACACCACAAGGTTGTAACAGCCATCGTTTTGTTTTTTCTGGGAACCTTGTCGAGCGTGCTCCTTCCCAATCTGCACATTTTTTATGCATCAACGGGCGGTCTTGTCGCCATTGCGTTTGTCGTTTGGTGGTTCCATCCGCGCCGCAGCACCCGCTCGATTTCGTGGGTAGCCGCCGGAACGAGCACCGCGTTCTTTGCTTTCATCGTTCTGGTGTATGCACGTTTTGTGGACAGACCGGCGCACCCAGAACATTTACCGCTCGAGTTGAACCAAGTGCTGGGCACAAATGCATCAGGCGTCCATGCGTTCTACCGCTACGACCTCGGAGGATTCATCGATCATCAGTGGTTATGGCGAATCGACGCCAAGCCAGACTTGGTTGCGCTTGTCATAGCCGGCTTGGGCTTGCAGAACACCAACAGCGTGTCGCGACGATTCTGGCGGATGGCACCTCATTATTGGCCACGCTCAATGCCAACCAATGCCGAGGCATTTCAGAGTCCGGCGTTCGTCGCAGACAGCCGCGGGCCGGACGGAGAGCATTACTTCCTGTTACACGACAAGGCTCAGGAAAGAGCTTTTGTGTGGCACAAGAGCAATTTCTGATATTCAAACACCTTCACGACTCGCTATGAGCAGCAATGACCCGATCACCTTGACCCGCGACGTTGAAGCCTCCGTCGTCCCCATCGGCACGAAGGTTACGCTTCAGAAGGGCGAGACGGCCTACCTCACGCAATCGCTGGGCGGCAGTTACACCGTCGTCGTGAACGGGAACATGTTCCGCATTGACGGCAAGGACGCCGACGCGCTCGGCCTGGAAGTCGCCGCCAAGCCCGCCAGCGCGCCGGGCACACCCGCCACGCCGGAGCAGTTGGAGAAGGAAGTCTGGAACGCGCTGCGCAGTTGTTACGACCCGGAAATCCCGGTGAACATCGTGGACCTCGGCCTCATCTACGATTGCAAGCTCACGCCGCTCGGCCCCAACAGCCACCGCGCCGAGGTGAAGATGACGCTGACCGCGCCCGGCTGCGGCATGGGTCCCGTGCTGCAACAGGACGTGATGAACAAGCTGCTCTCGCTCGAAGGCATTGACGACGCGAGCGTGGAACTGGTCTGGGAGCCGCAGTGGAACCAGGGCCTGATGAGCGAAGCGGCGAAGTTGCAACTCGGCTTGATGTAGCCGCCGGGGGCATAAACCGCAAAGATCGCAAAGAACGCAGAGATTCCCAACAACTCTTTGTGATCTTTGCGCTCTCTGCGGTAAAACAGTTTCGATGAATGAAGTGAAGACAATTGATTGGGCGGCAATGCGGAAGGACTTCCCGATCCTTGATCAGCAGGTCAACGGCAAGCCGCTGATTTACTTCGACAACGCCGCCACCTCGCAGAAACCACGCGCGGTGATTGACTCCCTCGTTCACTACTACGAGCGCGACAACGCCAACGTCCATCGCGGCATCCATGAATTAAGCAACCGCGCCACCACGGCCTTTGAAGCGGGACGGACGCGCGCGGCGAAGTTCATCAACGCCCGGAGCGCGGACGAAATCATCTTCACGCGCGGCACCACCGAGGGCATCAACCTCGTGGCCCAGGCGTGGGGCGGGAAGTTTCTTCAGCGCGGCGACAAAATCCTGCTCACCGAGATGGAGCACCACAGCAACATCGTGCCATGGCAGTTGCTCGCCGCGCGCACGGGCGCGGAACTGCTGTTCCTGCCGGTCACCGGCGACGAGGGACTGCTCGACCTGAGCCGGCTCGACGAATGGCTGGCCGGCGGCGTGAAGCTCCTGGCGATGACGCACATCTCGAACACCCTCGGCACAGTCAACCCCGTGGTGGAGATCTGCGAGCGGGCGCGGCGGCGCGGCGTGGTGACGCTCATTGACGCCGCGCAGAGCGCCGGTCATCGCCCGCTGGATGTGCAACAGCTTGGCTGCGACTTCCTCGCCTTCAGCGGCCACAAGATGTGCGGGCCGACGGGCATCGGCGTGTTGTATGGCCGGGGAGAGCGCCTGGCGGAAATGCCACCGTGGCAGGGCGGCGGCGAGATGATTCTCACGGTGGACTTCCACCAGAGCACCTGGAAATCCGCGCCGCACCGGTTCGAGGCCGGCACGCCGGACATCTCAGGCGTCATCGGCCTCGCGGCGGCGATGGATTACCTGGACACGATTGGCCGGGAGAACATCGCGCAGCACGACTTGGAATTGGGCGCTTACGCCTACGAGAAAATGCGCGGCCTGCGTGGCGTGCGGCTGTTCGGCCCACGCACCGGACGGGCGGGGCTGGTGAGTTTCCTCCTGGACGGCATCCATGCGCACGATGTCGTCACGGTGGCGGACCAGGCGGGCGTGGCGTTGCGCGGCGGACATCACTGCAACCAGCCGCTGATGAAAAAACTGGGCGTCGAGTCCACAGCGCGGGCGAGCTTTTATTTTTACAACACGACGGCGGAGATTGACCGGTTCGTGGAGGTCGTCGGCGAGATTCAGAAGTTTTTCGGCGCATGAGCATCACCGCGCAATCCACGATGCAGGCCATGCTGGCGGCGTTCCCCGGCGCGCAGCGGGCGCTCTTCCGGCGCTACCACATCGGCGGGTGCAGCAGTTGCGCGTTTCATCCCGACGAAACGCTGGAGCAGCTCTGCCAGCGCAACAACCAGCTCGACGTGGCGGAGATGATCGCCCACCTGCAAACCAGCCACGCGGAAGACGAGAAGATTCTGATCGCGCCGGCAGAAGTGGCGAAACTGCGCGCGCTGAACCCATCACTTCGCCTGCTCGACGTGCGCACCCGCGAAGAATACGAAGCCGTGCGCCTGGACTCGGCCGTGTTGATGTCGCAGACGACGATGCAGGAGATTCTCGGCAAGTGGCCGCGTGAGGAGATGTTCGTCATTTACGATCACGACGGACGGAAGGCGCTGGACGCCGCCGCTTATTTTCTGGGCCACGGTTTCCAAAACGTCCGCTGCCTGCGCGGCGGCATTGACGCCTGGTCGCAGGAGGTGGACGTGAAGGTGCCCCGCTACCGGCTCGGTTAAACGGTTGAATTTATGGAAAGCGAATTGGAACAACGCATCCGCGCCGCCATCGCGGACCCGAAGAACCTCGGCGAACTCGCCGGAGCCGACGCCGTCGGCACGGTCGGCAATTCTTCCTGCGGCGAGATGCTGCGGATGTGGATCAAGTTCAAGGAGGAGAAGGGCCGCAGAGTGATTGACCGGGCGACCTTCCAGTCGTTCGGCTGCGAGACGGCCATCGCGGTGGCGAGCCTCGCCACGGAATTGATACGCGGCAAGACGGCTGAGGAAGCCCTGGCGATGAAGGGCGAGGAGTTGGCCGGTCAACTCGGCCCGCTGCCTCCGATGAAAATCCATTGCGCCGAACTGGTGCAGGGCGCGCTGCGCTCGGCGCTTGACCCGGCGGCGACTCCCGCTGCTCCCGCCGCCTCGGCCTCCGCGCCCGCCGGCAGTCTGCTGGACAGCTTCACCCAGCCCAAAGCGGGCGGCGTGCGCGTCGTCTTCCTGGACAACCCCAAGAAAGATTAGCCGGCGGCGCCTGGCCTTTCCCGTGTCGGAACTAAAACCATTTCTCACGGCCGAGTGGCGCCACCTGGTGATGCTGAATTTTCCCATCGACCGGGAAGTGCTCGCCCCGCTCGCGCCGCCGGGCACAGTCGTGGACACCTACAAGGGCAAGGCTTACGTCAGCGTCGTGGGTTTCCTGTTCCTGAACACCAAGGTTTCCGGCGTGCCGATTCCGTTTCACCAAACCTTCGAGGAGGTGAACCTGCGTTTTTACGTGCGGCGGCTGGCGGGCGAGGAGTGGCGGCGCGGCGTGGTGTTCATCAAGGAAATCGTCCCCAGCGTCGCCGTCGCCACGGTGGCGCGGATGGCTTACGGCGAAAATTACGTGACGCTGCCCATGCGGCACCGGCTGGAGCACGCGGCGGACAATTCGGTGACGGCGGCTACTTACAGTTGGCGTCTGGGCGAACGCTGGAATCATCTGCAGGCCGTCCCGCACGGCGAAGCGTTCGTTCCCGCGCCGGGCACCCTGGAGGAATTCATCACCGAACATTACTGGGGTTACACGGCGCAGCCGGACGGCGGCTGCCTGGAATATCAAGTCGAGCATCCACAGTGGCTGGTGCGGCGCGTGAACGATTACGTGTTCGACTGCAACGTGGCGGCGATCTACGGCGACGCATTCGTGGCGGCGTTGAGCGCCCCGCCCGGCTCGGCGTTTCTCGCGGAGGGTTCGCCCGTGGCGGTTTTCAAGGGCGTGAGGATTTAGTCGGAACTCTGAAGCGGGCAGCGCACTCAGGGTGGGAGCGCGGCCTTCAGGCCGCTTCGACCTCCGCCGGCCTCCGCGCGAATCCATCCGAAATTCCCTCCCACACTGAAGCGGCCTGAAGGCCGCGCGCCAGGCACGTCACCTCCGCCGTCAAAATTTCGCGCTAGGCAGCCGGTGGTTTTTTGCTAGGCTCCGTTCAGTTAAACCCCAACAAAGGAAACCGTATGCGACTGCGACAAATGTTTTTCCGTGCGGGAAGGCTGGGCGGCTTCTCACTTCTGCTGTTCACCGGGCTGCTGTCCGCCGCCGCGCCGCTGCCGGTCGTCAACGTCGAGTGGCAGCCGTTCGCCGCGCAGGTCAGGCGCCTGGTCGAGGCGACGGATTATCTCGGTTCGCCGTTCAGCGCCGCTGAGAAGAAGCAGATCGAAGCCGCGTTGAGCAGCACCGGCTCCGCCGCCGAGAAACTCCAGTCCATCCTCGACGCGCACTGCCTGTTCGCCGTGAACATCAATCCCGAGATGCGCGTGAAGGTCGCCCAGGGGCCGGCCCGGCCGATACTGGTGGAGCAAGGCTGGCGGCAGTTTCTCGTCAAGGTCGCCAACGAGGCTGGCACCACGGCGGCGTTGCAGGCGGTCAGCCCCAACGCGCTGTCGCTCTTCGAGTCTGGTTCGAGCAAGACCGCCTCCGACCAATTCTATCGCAAGAAGGGCGCGGCACCCGTGGCGTCGTCCGCCGAGTTGTGGCTCGACGTGCAGACGTTCGACAAACAGCCGCTCACCAAGACTCTCAGCGGCCTGGCGGTGGAGTATCGCATCATCCAACTTTACAGCCGCGACGCGGGCAAGCGCGAGGCGAAGCTCGGCTTCCACGTCGGCCAGGGCACGCAGGACATCGGCTTCCGCAGCGAGGTGGACGTGCTTTTCAACTGCCTGCCCGCGCACACCGTGACCTTGCGCGTGCGCGACGAGAACGACCAGCCCACGACGGCGTCCTTCCTCGTGCGCGACGAGCAGCAGCGCGTTTATCCCTCGCAAGCCAAGCGGCTGGCGCCGGACTTCGCGTTTCATCCGCAGGTTTACCGCGCCGACGGCGAATCCTTGAAGCTGCCCACCGGCAAATACACGGTGGAATTTTCACGCGGCCCGGAGTCCATCACGAAGAAACAAGCGCTGGTCGTCTCGGCGACATCGAAAACCGCCGCGTTCAAGGCCGAGCGCTGGATTGACCCATCGAAGCTCGGCTGGTGGTCCGGCGACCACCACATCCACGCGGCGGGCTGCGCGCATTACGTGAAGCCCACGGAGGGCGTTCACGCCGAGGACATGGTCCGCCACATCATCGGCGAAGACCTCAAGGTCGGCGCGAACCTGACGTGGGGGCCGTGCTTCGATTACCAGAAACAATTCTTCTGCGGCGTGGATGACAAGGTTTCCAAGTATCCCTATCTGCTGCGCTACGACATCGAAATTTCAGGTTTCGGCTCGCATCAGTCCGGCCATCTCTGCCTGCTGCGCCTCAAGGAGCAGATGTATCCCGGCGGCGACTCGAAGGATCACTGGCCGACGCTGTGCCTGAACTCGCTGCGCTGGGCCAAGAAGCAGGGCGCGGTCGTCGGCCCCGCGCATACGGGCTGGGGCCTGGAAGTGCCCGGCAACGATCTGCCGAATTACACCCTGCCCAAGTTCGACGGCATCGGTGCCAACGAATACATCGTGGACGTGACGCACGAACTGCCCGGCCCCGACGGCAAGCTCCAGCCCGCCGTGGATTTTCTCTCGATGGTGGACACGCCGCCGGTGTGGGAGTTGAACATCTGGTATCACACGTTGAACGTCGGCTTCCGCACGCGAGTGAGCGGCGAGACGGATTTCCCCTGCATCTACGGCGAGAAGGTGGGCCTGGGCCGTTCCTACGTGAAGCTCGACGGCAAACTCGATTACGACCAGTGGTGCGAAGGCGTCCGCCAGGGCCGCAACTACGTGGGCGACGGCCTGAGCCACTTGATCGATTTCAAGGCGGATGACGTCGCCGTCGGCGAGCACGGCAGCGAGTTGCGCCTGACCAAACCCGGCACCGTCCGCCTCACCGCCAAGGTCGCCGCGATGCTGGACGAAAAGCAGAATACCAACTCCAACTTCAAACGCTTCCACTGGCATCTGGAAAAGGCGCGCATGGGCGAGACGCGCGAGGTGCCGCTCGAAGTGCTCGTCAACGGCCAGCCGGTCGCAAAAAAAATTATTACCGCCGATGGCAAGCTGCAGGACGTGTATTTCGACGTGAAGATTGACCGCAGCAGTTGGGTGGCGCTGCGCATTTTCCCGTCGTCGCACAGCAACCCCATCTTCGTGCTGGTGGACGGCAAACCCATCCGCGCCTCGCGCCGCAGCGCCGAGTGGTGCTTGAAGGGCGTGGACCAGTGCTGGTCGCAGAAGGATCGCTTCATCAAAGCCACCGAGAAGGACGAAGCGAAAGCCGCCTACGCCCACGCGCGCGAGGTTTACCAGAAGCGCCTCGGCGAGTGTGAGGTGGATTAGGCCGCCGTCGGCAACGGGAAAAACCTATGGCCAGATTGCTCGTCACGTCCGGTGGACCCAACGCCCAGTCGTTGAACCTGAAGCCGGGCGTCAATCGCGTGGGCCGCGCCCCCGGCAATGATCTGCAGATCGATCATCCCTCGATTTCCAGCACTCATTGCGAAGTTGAACTGAACCAGGACACGGTCACGGTTCGCGATCGCGGCTCCACCAACGGCACCTTCATAGACAACCAGCCGGTTACCGAGGCGCCGTTGCAGCCGGGGCAGACGCTGCGCTTGGGTGCCGTGGAAATTTCCCTGGAGGCTTCGACCGCCAGCGTCTCCATCCCGCTGCTCAACCGCCCGGTCACGTCGGCGCTGCCGCCGGGGGCGACGCCCTGCCACCATCACACGGCCGATTTCGGCACGCGCAAGTGCCTCAAGTGCCACAAGGTGTTTTGCGAAATCTGCGTCCACGTCATCAAACGCGTCGGCGGGCGGCCACTGGTCCTGTGCCCGATGTGCAGCGGCCACACCGAACTGTTCGATGGTACCGGGCGACCGAAGAAGAAGTCGTTCTTCGCGGGCTTGCTGGACGCGCTCAAGAAGCCTTTCCAGCGGCCCTCACGCTGACCCTCGGCGTCAGGCCGCGACCATGCCCGGCCAGCCGATGCGCAGGATCACAAACTCCGCGGGCTTCACCGGCGCCACGCCCACCTGCATGATCAGCCGGCCCGCCGCCAGATGCGCCGCCGTCATCGTGTCGCGGCCGATGCGGACGAAGTAAGCCTGATCGGGTTTGCTGCCGACCAGCGCCCCCGCCCGCCACTGCTCGAATAGAAAAAGTTCCACCGCTCCCCGCATCCGGGCCCAGAGCGGCTCCGCGTTTGGCTCAAAGACGGCCCACTGCAATCCCTTCTGGATGGAACGTTCGAGGAAGAGGCCGAACCGGCACACGTTGACGTAGCGCCAATCCGGATCGCTGCTCATGGTGCGCGCGCCCCAGACGCGGATGCCGCGCCCGGGAAACTTCCGAATCTCGTTCACGCGCCGTCCCTGCAACTCCGCCTGCTGCGGCGGGGTCAACTCGACCTCCAGGCCGAGGGCGTCCTGCACGACTTCATTGGCCGGCGCTTTGTGGACTCCGCGTTGAATGTCTGTGCGCGCATAAATTCCCAGCACCTGACCGATGGGCGGGTAGTCCTGGGGCGGGCCGCTCGCTTCATACTGGGATCGAATCCACGGCCCGTACGCGGCGCAATACCGGGTGTCACGCACCGGCGGGAGTCCCGGCGCGTCGGCTTGTCCGAACGGCAGGACCGTCACCGCAAACCGGTTCTTCAACTTCTCACAATGGTCAATCAAGGCGTCGGTGAGACCGGGAATCTGGCGTTCATCCGGAATCGCTATCAACGCGACCTCGTCCTGCTCCTCCATCGCCGACAGCCCGCTCCGTCTGGCGGGATTGCGCGAGCCGAGATAGGCGGCCAGCTTGACTTGCCGCCAGCGCAAGCCCACGAACGCAACCGAACCGATGATGCACCGCTGGCCGCCGTTGTTGAAAAACCCCTTCACCGCCACGCCCAGATGGCTCCCCGGGACCGGCTCGCCATAAATGCGGAGAAACTCCGCGTGGCTGGTGATGAGGGTGGGGGTCTTGCTCCCGCGCTTGGTCGGACCGAGCATCGCGACGGTGCTGGGGGAAACGCCGGTGATTGGCTGGGGGTGGCTGGTTGTTTCGAAAAAAACGCCAGGGGTCGCAAAATTTGCCATGCCGTGAGGTTACCCAGCGTCGTGTTTCACACAAGCCTGACCCAAAACGGCGACGGCCTTCCGCACGCTCAGACCACTTCCATCGGACACTTGGGCAGCGCGTCGAGAAACGCCTGGCCGTAGCGTTTGGTGAGGATGCGGTTGTCGAGCACGACGACGATGCCGGTGTCCGACTTGGTGCGGATGAGTCGGCCCACGCCCTGACGGAATTTCAGGATGGCTTCGGGCAGGGAGAAGTCGCTGAAGGAATTGCCGCCGCGCGCTTCGATGTTCTCAATCTTCGCCTCGATGAGCGGATGGTCGGGCACGGCGAAGGGCAAGCGCGTGATGATGACGTTGGACAGCGCCTCGCCCGGCACGTCCACGCCCTGCCAGAAACTGTCCGTGCCAAAAAGAACCGAGTCCACGTCGTCTTTGAACTTCTCCAGCATCGTCGAGCGCGGCGTGCCGGTGCCCTGGATGAAGCACTCGACGCCGAGCTTGTCGAAGAACGGCCTCATCAACTCGCCCACTTCGAGCATGAGTTTGAAATTGGTGAACAGCACGAAGGCCTTGCCGTGCGTCTGCCGTACGAAGTGTTCGATCCAGTGAACCAGCGCGTCGCGATAGCCCGCCTCCTTCGGCTCGGGCATTTTTTTTGGCACGAAGAGTTTCATCTGCCGCTCGTAGTCGAAGGGCGATCCGACCTGGAGTTTCACCGCCGACTCGCCGCCGACCCGGTGGGCGAAATAGCCCAGGCCGTTGCTCGTTTCTTTCGCCGTGGCCAGCGTGGCGCTCGTCATCACCACGCTCGTCTCGCTGCCAAACAAACGGCGGCGCAGATAATCCGCCACGTCAATGGGCGCGGCGTGGAGGGAAAGGTTGCGCTGGGTCTTGCCGCCGCGCTCGACCCAATAGACGTGGTTCTCCGCGCCCTGCTTGAGAAACGTCGCCACCGCGTCACGCAGTTCGGCCAGGCGCCGGTTGCACTCGGCCAGTTCCGAGCCGGTTTCCTTGTCGTCGGAGGATTTGATGAGGTCGCTCACCGCCTCGCGCAATCGCTGGATGGGGAGGGTGACGTTGTCCGCAACGAGGTCGGCGCGGCGGATGCGCAGTTCGCTCCACGCGCGCGCGGCGCCGGCGCCGGGTTTCTTCACCTGCTGTTGCGCGAGTGCTTCGCAGGCGTCCTCGACGTGGTGGAAGAATTCCTCGCTCTGCTTCAACACGTCGGCAACGAGGCCCACCGACTCGCCACGGCGGAGCATCGAGAGGAGGCCCTTCTCCGTGCGCGGATTCCAAAGACGCTGCACGGCGAAGCGCATCTGCCCGCTGGAGACGCCGAGGCCGATGTGTTTGGCGGCGACGTTTTCTACGGTGTGCGCCTCGTCGAGGATCACGAAGTCGTTCTTGAACAGGATGCCGCCTTCCTGGTCTTCATCCACGCCGCCGAGCAACGTGAAGAAAAGGGTGTGGTTCAGCACCACCACGTCGGCGGACATGATGCGCCCGCGCGCCCGCTGGAAGAAGCAGACGCCATTGCTCTTGGCGAAGTCGGATTGGTGCCCGCATATTTTCGGCGTGCAGAGGCCGCGCTCGGAACAAACATGCGACCAGACTTTCTGATCCGGCTCCTCCTCGAAGTCGGACAGGCTGCCGTCCTTGGTTTGCTTTGCCCATTCGTGGATGCGCTCCAGCTCAGACTTTTCCGGCGAGGTGAAGAGGCCGTCCTGCTGGGCCATCGCCTTGTGGAGCCGGCGGGTGCAGAGATAATTCTGGCGGCCCTTGAGCATGGCGTAGGTGAACTCGCCGGGGAGCACCTGCTTCAAAACCGGCAGGTCTTTTTGCACAAGCTGCTCCTGGAGGTTGATGGTGTGCGTGCAGATGACGGCTTTTTTCTTGTGCGCGACAGCGTGGAGAATAGCGGGGACGAGATAGGCGAAGCTCTTGCCGACGCCGGTGCCGGCTTCGACCAGCAGGTGCGAT
Source organism: Verrucomicrobiota bacterium (assembly GCA_031378375.1). GTDB lineage: Bacteria > Verrucomicrobiota > Verrucomicrobiia > Limisphaerales > JANNEF01 > JANNEF01. Next base: position 33,985 of record JANNEF010000024.1, read on the forward strand.
TTGTTCGCAAGCGCATTCGCCACGGCCACGGCCATCTGCTGCTGCTGCGGACGGTATTCGAAGTTGCGGGACTTGGAGAAGACGCCGGTGGGCGAGAAGATTTCCTCGACCTGCGCGGTAAGTTCGGGGCCGGAGGCATTGGTCTCGATGGGGGCGATCATGGCGTTCCCGGTCGTCGCACCGCCACTTCCACTGGAGCCTTGTTCTTGGCGATCATGTTCGCCGGCAGGATGCCGCGCCAGTTCGTGCACGGATAAATCACCGAGCCGCGCCCGATGATGCTGCCGGGGTTGAGCACGGAGTTGCAGCCGATGTCGGTGTGGTCGCCCAGCAGCGCGCCGAACTTCCGCAGGCCGGTGTCGAAGGGCTGGCCGTCGAGGTCCACGGTCACGTTGCCCTTCACCACCTTCACGTTGGAAAGCACGACGCCCGCGCCCAGGTGCGCCTTGTGGCCGAGGATGGAATCACCCACGTAGTTGAAGTGCGGCACCTGGCAGTCGTTGAAGAGGAGCGCGTTTTTTAACTCGCTGGAGTTGCCGATCACGCAACCGTCGCCGATGAGCACATCCTCGCGGATGTAGGCGTTGTGGCGGATCTGGCAGTTGCGCCCGATGATGGCGGGGCCTTTGATCATCGCGCCGTCCTCCACGACCGTTCCCTCGCCGATGAATACTTGTTCCCCGATGAATGCGCGACCCTCGCAGCGGTTGCGCAGGCCGGGTCGGAGGCGGGCCTTCAGATAGTCCTTGAGCTGCTTGAGCGCATCCCAGCCGTGGACGCAGCCATCGAAAAGCGCGGCGTGTTCGGTCTGACTGAGGTCGAACAAGTCGGTCGGTTTGAACATGCCGCGAGGTTACGGCATGCGGCGACGGCGGAAAAGATTTTCTTCGGGGTCAGTTGTTCGTTTCTAAGTATTGACGGCTTGGAGCGGCTTTGTTACTTGCCTCGCATGGCCAGACGCCTGCGCATTGAATTTCCGGAAGCGATTTACCACGTCTATAATCGCGGCGACCGCCGCGAGGAGATTTTTTGCGACGATACTGACCGCGAGCGCTTCCTCGAAACGCTAGGCGAGGCTTGCGCCAAGACTGGTTGGCTGGTGCATTCCTATTGTCTCATGGGAAACCATTTTCACCTCGTGCTGGAGACACCACAGCCAAATCTGGTCGCGGGGATGAAGTGGATGTTGGGCACCTACACGGCGCGCTTTAATCGCCGCCACAAGATGACTGGTCATCTGTTCGCCGGACGCTACAAGGCCCAAGTGGTGGGCGGTGTGGGCGGCTACCTGCGGACGGTGTGCGATTACGTCCATCTGAACCCGGTGCGAGCTAAATTGATTCGACCTGATGAACCGTTGACCACGTTTCGCTGGAGCAGTTTCCCGGTGCTTTTGCAGCCGCCCCCGAAGCGGTCGGCGTGGTTGCGGGTGGACCGGTTGTTCGGCGAGCACGGCATCCCGCAAGACAGCGCCGCGGGCCGGCGCGAATTCGAGTTGCGCCTGGAGCGCCGCCGCACGGAAGACAACGGCGAAGAATGCCAGACCATCCGCAAAGCGTGGTGCGTTGGCAACGCGCAGTTTCGCGGCGAACTCTTGGAGCAATTGTCACAGCGCGTGGGCAAACATCACTTTGGCGAGGAAATTCGCGAAGCTGTCGAAGCCAAAGCCGTTCGCATCGTCGCTGAAGAATTGAAGCGCTTGCGCTGGCACGAAGAAGATCTCGCCACCCGCCGCAAAGGGGATCCCGCAAAACTCGCCCTCGCCCAACGGTTGCGTTCGGAAACCACCGTTTCGTTACAGTGGATCGCGGACCATCTGTGCATGGGCGCCAAAACTTACCTGGCGCATCTCCTCTACTGGCAAAAGCGAAACCGCAACTCTTCAGGGCCGCCAAAACCCAAGCCCTTGGTTGTCTGTCGAGATTTGAACATACCAACGCCCGCTGCCGGAAACAGCCATATACCTTTGACTGACCCCGAAGAGGTAGATTCGATGCGTTTTGATTGATATGAAAGAAGCCTACATCGCCGCCAAGGAACGGTGGGCGCGCAAGATGACAGGGAAGGAGAAACCTGCCGTGCGCTCGCAGGACCGGCTGCCGCCGGGACAACATGAGGTTCGCAATTTTCCAGTGCTCGATCTGGGCATCCAACCGGCCGTGGCACTCGACCAGTGGGAGTTGAAAATTCACGGTCATGTGGAAAACCCGGTCACGTTGAACTGGGAGGCGTTTCAAGCCTTGCCGCAGTTCAAGGATGTTAGCGACTTTCACTGCGTTACCACCTGGAGCCAGTTCGACATGGAGTTTGAAGGCGTGGCGTTTTTTACACTTGCGGATCTGGTTCGTCCCAAGCCAGACGCCACGCATGTCTTCTTCAAGAGTTACGATGGCTATTCGACGAACAACCCGCTGGCTGCCTGCATGGATGACGACGTGTTAGTCGCCCACTCATGGAATGGCCAGCCTTTGACCAAAGAGCATGGCGGCCCGGCACGCGTCATCATCCCGAAGCGTTACGCCTGGAAGGGGGCCAAGTTCATCCGGGAAATCACCTTCCTCGACCGTGACATTCTCGGCTTCTGGGAGGTGCGTGGTTACTCCAATACTGCAGATCCCTGGACGGACGACCGCTTCGCGTGAAGACCGTTTACTTCGATTACAACGCCACCACGACGCTTGACCCGGCGGTGCGCGACGCAATGCTGCCTTTGCTCGGAGACGTGTTCGGCAATCCCTCCAGCGTTCATCACATTGGCCGCCGCGCCCGTGTCATCCTTGACGACGCGCGGGAGCGGGTGGCGCGGGTTTTCGGCTGCCTGCCCAGCGAGATTACCTTCACCGGTGGTGGCACCGAAAGCAGCAACCTGGCGATCTTTGGCGCCGCCCGGCTGCTGCGCCACCGGGGTCGGCACATCATCACCAGCCGCATTGAACATCATGCCGTGCTCCACAGCTGCGAGTATCTGGCGAAACAGGAGGGCTTTGAAGTCACCTATCTGCCGGTAACCTGTGACGGCCTTGTTCAACCCGATGCGCTCGCTGCCGCCCTTCGACCCGACACGATTCTGGTTTCCATTATGGCGGCCAACAACGAAACCGGCAGCCTTCAGCCGGTCTCCGAGCTTGGCGCCGTTTGCCGGAATCGGGGTGTCCTTTTCCACACAGACGCCGTGCAGTGGTTCGGCAAGGAGTCTTTGGCCAACATCCATCAATTTAATGCGGATCTCGTCTCCGTTTGCGCCCATAAATTCCACGGTCCGAAGGGTGCCGGGGCACTTTTTATCCGTTCGCCCCTGCATCCCGATCCGATCTTGTTCGGTGGCAGTCACGAGAATGACCGGCGGGCGGGCACGGAAAATATGGCTGGAATCATTGGGTTCACAGAAGCTTTGGAGCGTTTCGTGAAGCTTCCTGTGTTTAACCGTGACCATCTGCTGCCACTGTCCCTCCGCCTTATCGCCCTGGTGGATCGGTTGGCTCCTCTCGGTGTGGAATTCCGTGGTTCTCGGTCTTCGCGCCTGAACAATACCGTGGCCTTCACTGTGCACGGATGCGACAGCATCGCGTTGCTGGCGGGTTTGGACATGGAAGGGATTTGTGCCTCTAGTGGGTCAGCGTGCTCTGCCGGCTCGCTGACGCCTTCCCATGTGATGTTGGCCTTGGGCTTGGAACCGGCCGAAGCCAATTCTCTCGTGCGCTTTTCCCTAGGTCGCCACTCAACGCTGGAAGAAGTGGAATTCGCTGAACACATCCTGCCGGAAGTCGTTCGGCGTGTGCGCTCGTCGTCTTAACCCACCCTCCCGCATATCTTCTCGTACAACCAGTGGGTTGCTTGTTAATTCATTGTGCCGTGTCTGAACAACACCGACTTGCGCGCACTTTTCGCATCGCCTCCAATTCTTATCCGCTACTATTTTTTTTCGCAAAGCCTTGGCACCACCTTGACACCACGCGTTGTTCGCCTTATCCACACCCCTTAATAATAAGTTGCTTGTACTAAAAGAAAGATACTATTAAAGGCCGATGAATCTCAGTATTTCAAAAGAGCAAATCCTGAACGGTCTTCAATCCGTCCAGAATATTGTCAGCACGCGCACCACCCTGCCCATCCTGTCCAACGTTTTGTTGCGCGCCGAGAACGACCGCCTGGAACTGACCGCCACCGACCTTGACGTAACCATCACGTGCACGGTGGAAGCGTCCGTAAAAAAGCCAGGCGCGACCACCGTGCCGGTCAAGAAACTCTTTGGTATCGCCCGCGAACTGAGCAATTCTGAAATCGAGATGGAGACCGATGACAAGCAGGTCACGAGTCTTCGCTCCGGCTCCAGCTTCTATAAAATCCGAGGCTTGGGCGCCGAGGAATTCCCGCCCCCCCCCAAGTTCAAGGAAGACAAGAAAGTCAGCCTGCCGCAGGAGAAGATTAAGGCGATGCTGAAAAGGACATCCTTTGCCATCTCCTCGGACGAATCACGATATGTGCTCAACGGAATTTTCATTTCGCTGAAGGAACACAAACTGACGATGGTCGCCACGGACGGACGCCGACTGGCGATGGCGGACGAAGAAGTGGACATCTCCGACAAAAGCCAGGGCGAATTCATCGTCCCCGCCAAAGCCGTCAACGAACTCAACCGGCTGTTGCAGGATCAGGGGGAATTGGAAATCAAATATTCCGACAATCAGGCGGCGTTCACCCTGAGCGGTGAAAAGGGCGCGAATGTTCTGCTGGTGACCAAGCTGATCGAAGGTAACTATCCCAACTACCGTCAGGTCATTCCCGCCGAAACCAAGGAGCGCATCGCCTTGAGCCGCGAAGAATTCCTGCACGCCCTGCGCCGGGCCGAGATCATGACCAGCGAGAAGCAAAACTCCGTGCGTCTGACCTTTACGAAAAACAACCTCGCCATCACCGCCAACTCGCCGGAAGTGGGCGAAGCCCGCGAAAGTATCGCGGTCAATTACAAGGGCAAGGATATGGCCATCGCGTTCAATCCCGGCTACGTCATCGAGCCGCTGAACGCGCTGAGTGACGACGAGGTTTTCCTCGAACTGATCGACGAGTTGAGCCCCGGGGTATTGAAAATCAACGGCCCGTTCCTCTACGTGGTGATGCCGATGCGGTTGACCTGAGACTTGGCGTGGGCTGGTGAACCGCTTGGATCCAGAAACCATCCAAGAGCGCCCACAACGCGGCATTCTCCAATTCAGCCGTTGACTCCGCACCGGTGTTTGCTATTTTCGCGGCTCGTTTTTTTCGCAGGTTTTCCTAAATTTTATGAACTTAACCACATCACAAAAAGGTCGGCAGGCTTCTCTGAAAGTCGCGCCTATCCAGCTTTCTTCCTCACGCAACAAAACTATGGCTAAAGCATCGAAATCTTCCAAATACGTTTACACCTGGGGCAACAAAAAGGCTGACGGCGACGGCAGCATGAAGGCCCTCCTCGGCGGCAAGGGCGCAAACCTCGCCGAGATGACCCGCATCGGCCTGCCCGTGCCTCCGGGCTTCACCATCAGCACCGAGGTCTGCACTTATTTCTACGCCAACAAGCGCACCTATCCCGCCGTCCTCCAGGCGCAGATGGAAGCCGGCGTCGTGAACATGGAGAAGATCATGGGCACGAAGTTCGGCGCGACCACCGGCATGCCGCTGCTCGTCGCCGTGCGCTCCGGCGCCCTCGATTCCATGCAGGGCATGATTGACACGATTTTGAACCTAGGACTGAACGATCAGGCCGTCCTCGCGCTGGCCAAGGCCACGGGCAACGAACGTTTCGCCTGGGACTGCTACCGCCGCTTCATCCAGATGTATGGCGACGTGGTGATGGGCGTGCAGAAGCGCGAAGGTGAAGACCACGATCCATTCGAGCACACCATTCACACCTTCAAGCACGAGACTTATCACCGTGACATCGTGGACAGCGATCTCACCGCCGCCGATCAGCAGGAACTCGTGAAGCGCTTCAAGGCGCTCGTGAAGGAACGCACGAACAAGGCGTTCCCGAACAATCCGTGGGATCAACTCCGTGGTGCAGCGGGCGCCGTCTTCGGTTCCTGGATGAACGATCGC
>JANNEF010000051.1:0-5151 GCA_031378375.1 Verrucomicrobiota bacterium
CTCCGGGAGGTTCGGTGTGGAGGCGGCGGGTGACGAGGTCCGCCTCACCGCAACGATCTAATTTTGCTCGGGGTCTGGCCATGCCCAAAGGCTATCCCCGCCGCTTAACTTCTACCAGCCAATTAACGTAGTTGGTATAACGCCCGGATGCAGGCATGCCGCCTGCATCAGACGAAAGCAAAATATGAAAGCCAATCACCGCCTCTGCGCCCTCGCCAGCGCAGCGATTCTTTTGTCGCTCAGTTCCACCGGAGAAAGTTTCGCGCAGGAGCGTTCGGTCGGGCCGCCACGCCTCGCGACGAGCGCCCCGCACCTGGCAACATGTTCGCCGAATGGCGAGTTTTTCGTCGTGGTGACTGCGGAAGGACGCATCACGTATGGCCGCACTTCGGATGGCGCGACCTTGCGCACCTTTTATCAATGCCACCCCCAGGCGGTGGAGTTTTCGCCGGATGGACGGCTGCTCGCTTCGGTCGGCGCCAGCAACGGCAGCCCGGCGCGAATCAAAGTGTGGAACGTGGATGACGGCAAATTGCTCTGCCAATTGAAGACTGAGGGCGGAACCCCTGTGCGCCTTTACGAAACATCGAAAGGGCGCGAATCGGCCACTTTGTCTCCGCCGCATCTCGCGCCGATCAGTGACGGCAAGGCTTTGACGTTCAGTCCCGATGGCCAATGGTTGCTCGCGGCGAAGCATGACGGAGAAACGGTCGCGTGGAACATCCCCAGCTTGCGCGGCGAACTTGCGAAGCTGGGTCTGGATTGGAGTGTCCGTTCTCCAACGAACACCCCAGGCATGTTCAGCCCCACGGCTGGCGAACCGATCGTCATCAAGGGCCGCAGCGCCGGTCTGGCGTTCAGTCGCGATGGAGCACTGCTCACTTCCGGCAGCTCCGTTTGGTCATCCCTGGAAGGAACCTTGCTGGTCGGCTCCGGGACCACGGCCCGGAACGGCCGGCCCGCCTTCAGCCGGGATGGGAGATACGTCGCGAACGGTTTGGAGATTCTTGAGGCGCAGAATGGCAATTGGGTGACTTTGATCGAGCCGGGATTCGACGGCAAAAAAACCTATGGCGTCGCTTTCAGCCCGGATGGAACCATGATTGCGGTTGGGAAAGGGGATTGGGGCGCTGGTGATTTGAAGCTGTTCGCAGTGCCGAGCGGCGAGGAGATGCAGACCTTCACTGGCCATACCAACCCGGTCTGGGACGCGGCGTTCAGCCCGGATGGCCGTTTCCTCGCCTCGGCGAGCGGTCGTTGGCAAGGCTATGCAACCGGCGGCCCCGGCGAAGCAAGGTTGTGGGATGTCAACCGTGGTGAATCGATGCAAATCCACGGGACACCTCTCTGCCTTTACAGCATCGCCTTCAGTGGGGATGGCCGAAGATTCGCGGCCAGCGGCGGAGCCTACCATGTAGGGTTCAAATCGCGGGAGCGTGGAGAAATCAGGGTGTGGAACGCGGCCAGTGGTGAAGAAGTGTTTTCAGCCAAGGGGCTGTCCAGTTGCGTTTACAGCGTCGCGTTGAGTCCAGATGGCAAACGCCTGGTCGCGGCCGTCGGCCCTTCCGGGGAAGGAGGAGCCTTCGACGTGAAACTCTGGGACATCGAGACGGGACGGGAAATCCTCATTTTAGGCCGGCACGAAAAGAAGGTGTACGGCGTGGCCTTCAGTGCGGATGGAAAACGCATCGCCTCGGGCAGTCTTGATGGTGTGATCCAGATCTGGTGCCTCGAGTGAAAACCGTGGATCGTAGCGATTTCATGAACCTGAAAGCCAAATCTTTTCTGCTACTGGGAACCGCGTTGATGACCATTGGTCTGGGCGGTTGCATCTTGATGATCGGTCCACGTTCGGGGCCCGATCACTTTTTTTCGGTGGAGCCTGCGCCAACCTTTCTCACCGAAGCTCTGGCGGTGGAAAAGGTGCGCGCGTGTCTGGCCAGGGAGGGTTACAATCTGGAGCAGTGGCGAATTACCACGGTCGATCGCTCGCCCAGCAAGGCGCCGGATGGCACGCCCGACCGGTATTTCTATCGTTCCAGTTATAGGCCCACCGCCGGCCGGGTTTATTTTAGCAACGGCAAACGGACGAGAACCGTGAACGTTCGGTTGGACGGCAGTCGGATTGTTTGTGGACTGTTCTACGGCTTATGAAAGCAGGCCCACGCAGCCGACTCCGAACCGAGGGTTTCCATCGGTTTCAAATGTTCTTCATTTTGCCGCCTGACCTCGACTCCACCAACTTGTTTCCAAATCTGATGAAATCATCTCCATCTCCCCTGCCTCCACGAATGCACTTCAGAGTTGATGCCCTCGGCCTTCGCCCGTGGTTGGTGGCGGCGTTGGCGCTGCTGCTCGTCGGGTGCGCCTCCTCCGGCTACGACACCTGGTATCGCATCACCGTCGATGGCCGCGCGGCGAGCCACCCGGGATTGCGGACCAACTGGCCGAGCCTGTCATTGTTTTCTCTCGCCTCGTCAAAACCATCGCGGAAATTCGCGGACACGAACCTGGCCGCGGAATGGCACTTGTGGGATTGGAACATGAAACTGATGATCAAGAACAAGACGGACCAACCCTTGAACATCCTCTGGCCGGAAGCACGCGTTGCTTGGGAGTCCCGCGAGGACAGCCTGCAGCTCACGCGGCAACCACGGTCCGCCACGCAGAAACGACTCCCGGAAAACACATTGGTCCCTCCCGGTAAATCGGTCATCTACCACGCCTTTCCCCGCCCGCTCTTACGCTGGACGTCCTGGGGAGATCCGGCGGAAGAGCGCGGTCATTGGGTGCCAGCGGGTGGTTCCTCGCCGGTGTTTAGAAGAAGTTATCCTCCTGACCAGGAAAAGGCGGAGCGCCAGAGGATGGCCCGGCAAGTCGTCGGTCACGAAGTTCTGATCCTCCTGCCGCTGGTGATCCGGGGGGAACGAATCCACTACACGTTTCGCCTGAAGATCACGGGCGCGAATTCGTATCGCCCCTTGGAACTTCTCTGAGCGCCTGTCTGAGAAATCCTTCTGGGTGGAACAGGCCGCCGGCCTGTTCCAGCGGGCGACTCGCCCGCCGGTCGGTTCGGCGGCCAGTGGCCACCGCAAACGGGCGGGTCGCCCGCTCCACCCATTTATCGAACCGGCTCTGAGCTTCGATCCCCACGCGGGACGGGTCCATTGCGGCACGAACTTGGAAAGGAATTGGCCGCGAAAAAGCGCAAAAGGCGCAAGAACCCGGACCCGTTTGTGCCTCTTGCGCCTTTTCGCGGCTATCCCTTTGTTTCCTCTCCTGCGGTCTCCTCAGTACAACGTGCGGCTCGACGGCGATCGCCTGCCGTGTTCGGCCTTGCATGGGCTTTGATCAAAGCCGCGAGCACCGTGCGCCGAATTGATCTCTCGCCGCGCCTTTTCGGCAGAGCGGGCGCGTGACTTTCCGGACCCCTTTAAGTTTTTGATCCCGCCCTGTAACCGGCTCCCTCTTTTTCTGTAGTAACGCCCGGATGCAGGCCATGCCGCCTGCACCAGACGAACACAACATTATGAAACAACGCCATCACGCCGGTCGGTTGGACAGAGCTCACGGAAGCTCTTTCGGCCACCGCGTCCTCACTCTGTTGATGATTATCATTGGCGTTTGGCCTGGAGCGGTCCCCGCTCAGGCGGCACCTCCCGGCACGGTAGTCGTGTGGGGAAGCCACTCCGGAGTGACGTATGTGCCGGACATGACGGCCATCGCGGCGGGAGCGAGTCTTTCCCTGGCGTTGAAGAGCGATGGCAGGATCGTGGCGTGGGGATACAATGGCGATGTCCTAACGAATGTCCTGCCCGGCTTGAGCAACGTCTCGGCCATTGCAGCGGGAGGGGGGCACGCCATGGCCTTGAGGAGCGACGGCACCGTCGCGGCCTGGGGACGCTACGCCTGGGATGGGCTGGCAACGACGGCACCTGCCGGGCTGAGCAATGTCACGGCCGTTGCAGGGGGATATAGTCACTCCGTGGCGTTGAAGAGCAACGGCACTGTCGTGGCGTGGGGAGACAACGGCTTCGGCCAAACGAATGTTCCGGCTGGCTTGAGCAATGTCAGGGCCATTGCGGCAGGATTACACACGACTGTGGCTCTGAAGAGCAATGGCACCGTCGTCGGGTGGGGGTGGTGGGGTGTCCCTGACGGGCTGTCCAACGTGACGGCCATTGCGTCGTCTAGTTCCGGGTTCACCCTGGCGTTGAAGGCCGACGGCACGGTGGTGGCGTGGGGATACAACGACTACGGCCAAACAGATGTCCCACTCGGCTTGAGCAATGTCACCGCCATCGCGGCAGGAGGCGAGTGCCCTGAAGACTGTTGGGGTAGCAGCGCGGCCTTAAAGAGCGACGGCACGGTGGTGGTATGGGGACACAACTTTTACGGCCAAACGAATGTCCCGCCCGGATTGACGAACGTGACGGCCATTGCTGTGGGAGCCGGATACATTGTGGCGCTCCTTGACTACGCACCACGATTACCCTCGTTGAAGGTCAAGACAATGGGCCACGAGTTAATCCTTTCCTGGCCCACGAATGCCGTTGGCTTCAACTTGCAATCCACGCTTCGATTAAATCCGCCCGTGACATGGATTGAAGTCACCAATGCGCCGGCGCTTCTCGGTGCGCAATGGACGGTCACGAACACCGCGTCCGGCAGCGGGCAGTTTTACCGGCTGAGGAAACAGTAGCTCGCCGAAACCATCCGCTCGAATCAGCGCAACCAATCGAAGACTGAAAATGCAAACCGAAGGCAGTGTTCTGCGTGCGGGAATCGTCATCGCGGCCCTGCGGAAAAAATTAGAAAACACGCCGACTCACCAATAATTATGAAAAAACAAAACTATTTACTCCCACTGCTCCTCCTCATTGGCGCCTGGCTCGGAGCCGGCACCGCTCAGGCGGCCTCTCCCGGCGCGGTGGTCTCGTGGGGATGGAACATCTCCGGCGAAACGACGGTTCCGGTAGCTGCGCAAAATGGAGTGATCGCCATTGCGGGGGGCGAAGGTCACACGATGGCCCTGAAGAGCGACGGGAGTGTCCTCGCATGGGGAGCGAACGGCGCCGGCCAAACGACCGTTCCGGTGGCAGCGCAGAGCGGAGTGATCGCCATTGCAGCGGGAGCGAGTTATACCAACTA
>JANNEF010000058.1:0-1872 GCA_031378375.1 Verrucomicrobiota bacterium
TGCGCCAAGTGCAGTCTGGGTGCCGGCCAGACCGTGCGTGTCTCGTATGCCCGTGAACTCGGCCAGAACGTGCTCCGCGAAGTCAGCACGAAGGACGCGTCCGCCGGCTGCGCCGCGGCGTGCAAGTAAGGATGCCGATGAGAGCCGGTCCTCACTTCCGCCGGCTCCCGCCTGTGCTGACAGGCTCGGCGCTTGCTTTCGTCTTGCTGCTGGCGGGTTGCGTGGGGATGCGAACGGAGGGAGAGAAGCGGGCGCGGCAGGACCAGGAATCGGTCGGGCAAGTTTATCGTCCGGGCGATGACCGACCCGCTCTGCCGAAGCTCGACACGAACACGCCGCTCCATGACTTCCTGCTCTTCGCCATGCTCAATCAGCCGCAAGTCGAGGCGGCTTACTATGATTGGGCCGCGTCTGTTCGGCGTATCACAGTCGAGCGGTCGCTGCCGGACCCACGGCTGACATTTTCGTCTGACATCGCTGACATGGTGATGTCGCTGATGCCGGGGCTGATGATGGATTTCCCTGGCCCAGGCAAACTCAAGTGGGCGGCAAACGTCGCGACGGCGGAGAGTGAAGGGAAATACTTCGCCTTCGAGTGGAGTGTGCTGCAAACGGCCTTCGCGCTGAAAAAAGCATACTACGAACTCCACTTCCTCGGCGCAAAGGTGGGCGTGAATCAGGAGACGCTCCGGCTCACGGGAGAAATCGAAAAGCTGGCGCGCGCGCAGAATGAGGTCGGCAAGGTCACTTTGCAGGATGTGCTGCGGGCGCAGATTGAGCACGAGCGGCTCACGACTGAGATCGAAAACCTCGAAGACTCCCGCAATCCGTTGCTCGCGCAGTTCAAGGCCGCGCTGGGTTTGAAGACGGAGGATGCCGCACCGCCCGCGCCGCAGAAGTTTGAAACCACTCCGCTCGATCTGACTTCGGACAAGCTGTTCGCCACGGCACTGGCCCGCAATCCGCGTCTGAAGGCGATGGAAGCGGAGGTCCGCCGTGCCGACGCCTCGATTCGCGTGGCCTACAAGGCGCGTATGCCGGATTTCAGCCTCGGCATCGAGGCGGACGTGAAGGCGTACCCCGTTGTCGTGACACCGCAAATCGGTGTCACGCTCCCGATCTGGCGCGATAAAATTGCGGCGCAGATTGCCAGTGCGCAGGCCGGCAAGCGCGCGGCGGAGGCGCGGTTGTCCGCTGAGCAGATTGCGCTGGCCGTCGAGTTCGCGGAGAAGACGTTCATGTTTCGCGAGAGCAGCCGCACGCTTGAGTTGCTCACGCAACGGCTCCTGCCGAAAGCGCGGCAGTCGCTGGAAGTCGCGCAGTCGGGCTACGTTTCCGGCAAGGTGGATTTCCTCAATCTGCTGGATGCCGAGCGGACGTTGCTGGAATTCCGCTTGTCGGAAGTCGAAGCGCGCGTGCAGCGCGAACTGGCGCTGGCGGAACTATCGCTGCTCATCCTCGGTACGCCCCCGGCCGGCGCGCCGGTATTGCCCCCAAATCCCATTCCCACCAAGGAGCGGAAACCATGAAACGCATCTTCACCAAAAAGAATCTTCTCATCGCCTTGGCGGTAGTCGTTGTCGCAGGCGGTGCCGTTTTGTTCTTCAACAAGTCTTCCGATGGCGGCACCGACAACGCGGTAGAGGCGAGCGGACAAATCTGGACGTGCTCGATGCACCCACAGGTGCGTCTGCCCAAGCCGGGCAAATGCCCCATCTGCTCCATGCCGTTGATTCCCGCAAAACCGGCGGCCAAGCCCGCATCTACCAATGAAGACTCCGGCTCAATGCTGGAACTGTCCGAACACGCGCGCGCAATGGCGAGCGTCGAGACTGTCCCCGTTCTGCGCCGAAAGATGAGCCGCGAGATTCG
>JANNEF010000082.1:0-24457 GCA_031378375.1 Verrucomicrobiota bacterium
TCAATGCCGCGCGTCGGTTCGTCCAGCAGGAAAATCTTCGCCTCGTGATGCAGCAGCCGGCCGATGGCGATCTTCTGTTGATTGCCGCCGGACAACTCGGCAATCGCCTGGCCCGGATGCCGCGCTCTCACTTCCAGCCGCTCCATCCATTGCCGCGCGGCCTCCTGTTGTCGCCGTCCGCTGATGAAGCCGAGCGTGGAGAACGGTTTCATCCGCGTGATCGTCAAGTTGTCCGCCAGGCTGCGTTCCAACATCAACCCTTCCTCTTTGCGGTTTTCGCTCAACAAGCCGACACCCTCCGCCAATCGCCGCGCAGGTGTGCTGCGCGTGCTTTCCTGCCCGAACACCCGGACGCTGCCCGCCGCGAGATCGTCCAGCCCGAAGCACGCGCGCACCGTTTCCGTACGTCCCGCGCCCACCAGACCGGCGATGCCCAGGATTTCGCCAGCGCGCAAATTCAGGCTCACCGAACGCGGCTTCCGCGCGCCGGCCACTTCGCGCAACTCCAGCACCGGCTCGCCGATGCGATGCGGCGCGCGGGGGTAAATGTCGTTCATCTCCCGCCCCACCATCAGGCGGATGATCTCCGGCAGGCTGACCGCCGCCATCGCGCCCGCGCCCACGGTCTCGCCGTCGCGCAGCACGGTGAAGCGGTCGCACAGGCGCTGGCACTCTTCGAGAAAGTGGCTGATGTAAACGACGCTCACACCGCGCTGCCGCAGCCGCCCGATGACGTTGAACAGATTCTCCGTGTCCACCTGCGTCAGGCTGCTGGTCGGTTCGTCCATGACGAGCACCTTCGGATCGCCAATGAGCACGCGGGCGATCTCCACCACCTGCTGCTCCGCGATGGTGCGCGTGTGAACCGGCGCGTCGAGCGGAATGCTCTCTTGATGCAACTCGGCGAGAGCTTTGCGCGCCAGGGCCATCCGGCGCGGGCGGTCGAGCCAACCCAGGCGCGACGGCTCCTCGCCGAGAAGAATGTTCTCCTCCACGCTCAGGTGCGGCGCGAGATTCAACTCCTGGTAAATCATCGCGATGCCGCTTCGCCGGGCATGCAGCGGATCGGAGGGCGTGAACGGCTGGCCGTCGAGTTCAATCTCTCCCGCGTCCGGCTGGCAGGCGCCGCTGAGAATTTTCATCAGCGTGCTCTTGCCCGCGCCGTTCTCGCCGATGAGCGCGTGGACTTCGCCGGGGGCGACTTCGAGAGAGACGTTGCGCAGCGCCTGCGTGGGGCCGAAGCATTTCTGCACGCCAGACATGCGCAGGCGGGCGCTCATGCGGGAAGGAAGCTCAAAAGCCAAAGCTCAAAGCTCAAGAGAAACTTCAAATCCAAAACACCAAAACAGAACCGCCGGCGGGCGCGCGTCAAATTGGAGTTTGCTGCTTGGAGCTTCCCTTGGGCTTTGTGCTTTGAACTTTGAACTTTCCGGGTCACTTGAGGTATTTGTCCAGCGGCGGATACAGCAACTCCTTGATCTCCTCCCGCTCCATGTTCTCGCGCGTCACCAGTTGCACGCCCGTGTCCACGACCTTCTCCACCGGCTTGCCCTGCAAGTGGTCCACCACGGTCTTCACGCCGAGGTAGCCCATGCGCATCGGGTTTTGCACCACCAATCCCTGCACGTCGCCTTTCTTCATGCCCTCGACAGACTGGCTGCCAGCATCGAACCCCACCAATTTCACCGCGCCGCCCGCCCGACCACCGTCGCGCAACGCCAGCATCACGCCGATGGTCACCGGCTCGCACGGCGCGAACCACCCGTTCACCTCGCGTCCAAAACGGTTCAGCAGATTCTGCGCGGCTTGATACGCGGAGTCGCGCGTCGGGCCGGAGTATTGGTCGGTGGACAAGAACTCGATCTTCGGAAACTTCGCCTTCATCGCGTCGAGGAAGCCCGCCTCGCGCGCCTCCGTACTCGCGGAACCAACCTGGTAACGTAACAGGATGATCTTCCCCGCGCCGCCCAGCAACCGCCCCAGATGTTCGCCGGCGATCTGGCCGCCCTTGTAATTGTCCGTCGCCACGTAACTCAGCGGCTTGTCCGACTTCAATCCCGAATCAATGATGACGACGGGTATCTTCGCCGCCAGCGCCGCCTCCACCGGCGCGACCAGCGCCTGCGAATCCAGCGGCGCCAGCACGATGCCATCCACGCGCCGCACGGTGAAATTCTCCACGACTTGTATCTGCTGATCGCGGTCATCCTCGCGCAGCGGCCCCTTCCAATTCACAGTGACCTTGATGCCCTGCTCCGTGAACTCACGCTCCGCCTTCACCGCGCCAGCGTGAATGGACTTCCAAAACTCGTGGCTCGTGCCCTTGGGGATCACGGCGACGCTGTAGGACTTGCTGGCGGCGGGGCTGGCTGGCTGGCCGGGCGAATTCGCGTTGGGTTTGCACCCCGCGACGGCGGCCACGCACGCGCCGACGAGGAGTAAGGAAACTGATTTCATGGGCCGCACCCTATGGCAATGAAACCATCGGTTTCAATCTTTTTGGCGGCGAGCATGCGGAGCTGAAACCCTGACACGCTGAATGACGGCTTTCCGGTCATCAGATCAAAAACAGCCCGTCGGCGAAATTGGGAAAATCCATATCCCGGAACCCCCACGCCTGTTCCGTCACCACCATCATCAAACCACTGATTTTACTGATCTTTGAAGATTTTCATCACGGCAATTCGCCGCCTGAGATGGAGTTGTAACGAACCAGACTGACCGAGATCGGTGCCGGGTTATGCAGAAGTTGAATCTATGATATTCTATTGCGCGACCTGACCCAAGCGGATCTTTCCCATGTTGAAGGAAGGGATTTATGAAAACCATTTTTACCAATTGCTTGTTGTATTTAGCCTTGGTGCTTCTGACCACGGGGTGCAAGACACTGTTTTCCTCCGAAGGCAGCCAGACCAAATCCGTGCTCCAGAATTTTGACGAAGCGGAGAACGCGTTCAACAAGATCATCACGCACAAAACCACCGTGGATGAACTCAAGCAGATGGGCTTCGACTTGGAAACGACCCCGAACGTGAAGTTGCTGACTTACCTCGACATCATTGAACGGTTCATCCCCAACCAATCAATCACCAAGGCCGATCTGCCGCTCGACGTCCTCGCCTGCATCGAGTCGAAAAACGGCTGTCATGCCTACGAACTGACCCTTGAAGTCACCCGCAGCAAACGTTACGGCAACCTGTGCCTTGACGTTACGGGCTTTCAAAGGAAAACCCACATCACGGGTTGGACCTTCAAGTCGCTTATCATCATCAGGGACAACCTCGTGACTTACAAACTCCGCTCGGGACAGCCAAAAGTCGATCGACTCGAAAAGCGCGTGAAGCCATTGGGACCGTTCCAGGATTTGGAAGGTCTCCTCGGGCGCATGCCAGGCATGATATGATCTTTAGCCAAGCCTGATCGTGAGCCGGCCCCGTCTCGCCATCAGATCACCCCACGCTTCGTCGGCAGAACTTCAACTGCCACACGTCCTCCAGAATACCACGGTCACATCCGGCCGCGATGAGGAACGGTGTCCGAGTTGGCGGGAAAATTCAGGGGCTATAGCCACGGTTGCTGGGTGTGGGAGCGGCTCCCGCAGGGCGGATCGATCAGGGGTCGGCAGATTGATGCTTGGCCCGAAACGGGCCGCCAATAGTCACCAGGGCGTTTGGCTGGCAGGCTCATCGAACGGGACGGGCCTTGAGGAGGATCCCAAGGGCGCGGTGCGGGTGGCTTTTGGGCGGCTGAAGCGGGTCTTTCTTCTCCGACCAATCGCGCTGGATCGTAACGGTCGAGCGGGCACCCGGCAGCCCGGCGTGGCTTTCCGGGTCGCTGAAGCTTTCGGCCAGCAGCGGCCGATAACCGTGCTGGCCTTCCCACTGACGGACGAGTTCACGCAACCCCGCGCCCAGACACTGGCTGGCCAGGTTGGGCCGCCGCGTGGCTTCCAGGACCAGGAAGCGGCGCAGCTGCAGGACCATTTTCAAACGCCGGGAACGCGTCACCGCATCCCAGCCCACCGTGGCCTCGCGCGCCTGCAAATGCCAGGCCGCCGCGCACCACCCCAGCACCACGACCAAGCAGCCGTCCTGGATCACCAATTGACAGAGCCGGTCGCCGGCTTGGCGGCCGGCCCCCAAGCCGTGCTCACGTCCGAGCGCTGTCTTGGCCCGCCGCCATTGCGCGGCCGCGCTCCGCGTGGACTTGCCGCCGGTGGTCTCGTCATGATGCTTCACCGGTTCGTTTCGCGAACGGCTCGTGCCTCGCAAACTTTCACGGCATCGCCTTGGCGAAGGCGAGCTGCACGACTTGCTCCGGCTTGATGTCGGAAACCAGCACACACACGACCGCGCCTTCCTGCCAGAAGACTGCGGTCACGCCGTCTTTCCGGTAGATGTAAAACGGTTGGCCCTTGTTCTCACGAAGCGTCACGCCATTGGGCAGCTCGCCCACGTGGCCGACGAACATCTGGCAGACGAGTTTCTCGTTGGCCGGGCCGCGATAGACGAACAGCGCCCGTGGCCGCGCGCCCGGCTGCTGGACCCGCCCGCCGACGAGCTGGTAGTTCATCATCCCAAGGTCGAGGACACGCGTGTTGAACGGCACCCCGTGTTCCGCGAAATAGGTTTCCATCGCCTTCAAGTCGCCGGTGCTCAGTTCCAGCGCGAGTTCTTGCGCCCTGTAGGCACGGAAATCGCGCGCGGCGACCTCGGGCCACCCGGCGGGCTTCAGGAAGTAAACGCCGGCCAGAATTCCCGCGAGCAACACGACGGCCGCCGCGGCAAGCAAGGGGCGAAGATGTTTTCGCCAGAACGCGGGATTCGCCGTTTCAACTGCGGGCATGGCCGTCGCGACCACCGCCCGCAGCGGTTCGGCGCGGAGCGATTGCAGAATCTTCTCGCGCAAAGCCGCTGGAGCTTCGGCGGCGGCGAAGCGTTTCGTGGTTTGTTGTTTCGTCCACGCCATCGCCTCGTATTCGCGCCGGCATTCCGCGCAGGTTTCCAGGTGCCGCTCGACCTCGTCGCAGGTCGCCGCGTCGAGGCGCTGGTCCAGCCAGTCCTGGAGTTCGTCTTTGTAATGACGCGGCGGTGTCGGCATATCAGACTTTCTGCCCTCCGATGAAACCTTGCTTGCGCGCGTAGTCGCGCAGTTCCACGAAGAGCACGCGCCGCGCGCGAAACAACCGCGAGCGCAGCGTGCCCACCGGGCAGGTTAACACGCCGGCCGCCTCTTCGTAGCTGAGTTGCTCCACGTCCACAAGGAGCACGGCCGCGCGAAATTCCTCCGGCAACTTGCCGAGGGCCGCGACGATTTCCGGCCCCTGCCATTCCAACTCCGAGCCGACGAGTTGGCCGAAATCATCATCCCACGCCGGGTCGGCCAGCTCGCGATGATAGGTCGCCTCCCACTCGTCCATGGAGACGATGTCCGGCTCGCGTTGCGCCTTCCGGTATTGGTTGATGAAGATCGAATACAGGATGGTAAACAGCCAGGCCTTGCCATTGGTTCCCTCGGTGAAATTGGCGAAGGTCCGGCAGGCGCGCAGATACGTCTCCTGCACGAGGTCGGCCGCGTTCTCCGGCGACCGCGTCAGATGAAGGGCCTTGTTGTAAAGCGCGTTCATGAATGGCATCGCCACCGCCTCGAACCGGGCGGTCTGCGCATCAGGCTCGTTGGGAGACGAAGCTGCCATCATTGCCAGAGCCAAGACTAGCCACGCAGCGCGGGGCGGCCAACCGATTTAGTTTTTAATTTTTTGGGCAACGGGAACTTTTCGCGCCGCGCCTTTGTTTACCCCTATCGCAGTGCATGAACTCAACAACATCAAAAACTAGAACTATAATGAAAAACCTCACCTCCCTCTTCTCCTGGCGCGCCGGCGGCATCGCGGCGCTCCTCTGTGTCACCAGCGTCGCATCCGCGCAGGAATACAAAACCCGCGTCGTCGCGCGCGGATTACACCGGCCCACCGGCATCGCCATCCGCGGCAACCACACCATCTACTTCACCGAACTTCCCACGCCCGGCGTCAACGGCATGAACGGCGGCTCGAATTCAGTCAATCAACTGGAACTCCGTCGCAATCGCATTACGACCCTCCACATGGGCGAGCCGGAGCCGGTCAACATCACCGTCGGCCCCGAGGACACGCTCTATTGGACCTGCAAATCCGCCGGCGTCATCCTCGAGCAGGATGAAGACGGCGTCACTTCCGTGTTCCTGAGCGGGCTGAACAAGCCGAGTGGCATCTCGGTGGACCACTGCGACAATGTCTATTTCACCCAGCTCCCCACGCCCGGCGTCAACGGGATGAACGGCGGCTCCAACACGGTCAATGTTTCGGATGGCACGACCACGGAAATCCTGACCCTGGGCGAGCCGGAACCCACGGACATCGTCGTGGCGAGGAACGGGGACCTCTATTGGACCTGCAAATCAGCCAACGTGATTCTGGAGCGGTCCGCCGAAGACGGCGTCGTGCGCGTGTTATTGAACCAGCTCGACAAGCCCGTCGGCATCGCCATCGACCGCAAGGGCCGCAACCTCTACTTCACCGAAGTGCCGACGCCCGGCGTCTCCGGTCGCAACGGCGGACGCAACAAAGTCTGGGAACTCGACCTGAAGACCGGCGTTCGCACGCTCGTGAATGCAGGCGACCCTGAGCCGACCGACATCGCCGTGGCCAAGAATGGCAACCTCTACTGGACCTGCACCAGTGCCGGCGTCATCGTCGAAGCGACACTCGCTCGTCGCCATTAAGTTCCCGGACAAGCTTCCTCCCACCGGCCCGCTCTACTTGCAAAGGGGAGCGGGCTTTTCTTCCCGTGGATTTGGAGTTGCCTCACGTCGGCTGTTGCGAACTGAACAACTTGTTCACCTTCGCCTTCACCGCCGCATCCATCTTGATCAACCCAAGTTCGTCAGTTTTCGGAATGGAATGGAACGGAGTCGGTTCCTAGTTTAATCACTTTTGGCCTTTCTCTTTTCATCGGCTGGCCCGGCGTTCCCAGCAGCGCCGGTTGTTCAGATACGTCCACGCCCCCATGTGCAGACGGCTGGCGATCCATTGCAGGGGCATCGTCGTTTCCTGCCGCAGCCGCCGCGCCACCGCGAGCTTCACCGTAAAGGGGTCCGTTCAGTTCCGAACCAGCGAAAAAGCCGGGAAACGCGGTTGACAGCCGCTCCCGTCGGAAGAAAATGGCCGAAAATAAGCCCGACGCAAAAGCAATTCTCTCTGAACCGCGCAGGTTCCAGTAAGCAATTTCCTATCTGATGAAATCCTTCCACGCCACGGTCAGCTTTGGAGCGGTCGCTCTGACGTCGTTGATGATGTTATCGGGCTCAAGCAGTGAAGGTCAGTCGCGGCCGAAGTCAGTTGAAGACCGTTTGAGGGAATACGGCGCCGCGGCCCGGTCGAGGCTCGAAC
The DNA here is from genome assembly GCA_031378375.1 of Verrucomicrobiota bacterium. Classification (GTDB taxonomy): domain Bacteria; phylum Verrucomicrobiota; class Verrucomicrobiia; order Limisphaerales; family JANNEF01; genus JANNEF01. The sequence continues at coordinate 7,430 of JANNEF010000082.1, forward strand.
CAGCCTTTCGCAAAGCCAAAGTCAGCTATCCTCCAACACGCTTGGTGTTAGTCGGCATCAAGGCTGAAAAGCGGCTGGAGGTTTATGCCGCCGCCACCGACGGAGCCCATCGCCTCGTTTGCACTTATCCCATCCTCGCGGCCAGCGGCGGTCCGGGACCAAAACTCCGCGAGGGAGACCGCCAGGTTCCGGAGGGCATCTATCCCGTCGAATCATTGAACCCGAACAGCCGGTATCATCTCTCCTTGCGCGTGGGCTATCCGAACTCGTTCGACCGTGCTCAGGCCCGCGCGGAAGGCCGGACGAACCTCGGCGGCGACATCATGATCCATGGGAAGGCCGTTTCCATCGGCTGCCTCGCGATGGGTGATCCGGCAGCCGAGGAATTGTTCGTCCTGGCCGCAGATACCGGCCTGAAAAACATGACGGTGATTCTGACCCCGGTTGACTTCCGCAAAGGGCTCGCTGTCCCATCCGACACCAAACCTCCCGCATGGACGAAGACGCTTTACGAAAACATCAGGAAGGAATTGGCCAGCCTGCCGGCGAAGTGATGAATCTGCCCGACTACTTCCTCGCCGATCTGCCGCCCGAGGCGACGCTGAACCGCGCAGCGTCCAGAAAGCAATTTCCTATCAGCCACCGCGGCAAGTCCGCCGCGTCCGCCATTCTTTTGTCTTGCTCATCCCGCCCGGTTTTCCTTCACTAGCCTCACACTGCGTGTCGTTTCAGCGGCCACCCAGGAACAAACCTGTTCGCGGGGTGGCTGGGGGAACTTCCGCGCCTTCATTGTGATGAAAAGCAAAAACTCGTCTTCGCGCCGCGGCTTGCTGGGCGGCGGCAACTGGATCATTGATCAGGTCAAACTGGTGGACGTGTATCCGCAGCGCGAATCGCTCGCCAACATCCGCAGCCAGCACCAGGGCACCGGCGGTGCCCCCTACAACGTGCTCGTGAACCTGGCCAAGCTCGGTGCCGACTTCCCGCTCTTCGCCGCTGGACTGGTGGGCAAGGATGCTTTGGGCGACGGCATCCTAGCCGAGTGCAAGCAGCACAAGATTGACACACGCGCCCTCCGCGCCACGCCCGCCGCCGCCACGTCCTACACTGACGTGATGACGGAGGCGAACAACGGCCGCCGCACTTTCTTCCATTATCGCGGTGCCAACGCGCTCTGGCGCGGCGAGGATCTGGACTTCAAAAAAACCAAGGCCCGGATCCTGCATCTCGGCTACCTGCTCCTGCTCGATGCGCTGGATGAGCCGGACGTGCGGTTCGGCACCAAGGCCGCGCGCCTCCTCGCCGCCGCGCAGAATGCGGGACTCAAGACCTGCGTGGATGTCGTGAGCGAGGACAGCGACCGCTTCGCCAGGGTTGTGTCGCCCGCGCTCAAATTCGTGGACTACTGCATCCTCAACGAGGTCGAAGCCGGCCGGACCACCGGCTTCAAGGTGCGGCAGGACGACGGTCGCCTAGACACGGTGGCGCTGCGCCACGCCGCCGGAGCGCTCTTGCAACAGGGCGTGCGCGAACTGGTCATCATCCATTTTCCGGAGGGCGGTTTCGCCCGCACGCGCAAGGGCGAGGATGTGTGGCAGTCGTCGCTCAAATTGCCGGACAAGCTCATCGCGGGCACGGCGGGAGCGGGCGATGCCTTCTGCGCCGGCGCGCTGCTGGGTATTCATGAAGGCTGGGATCTCCCGCGCTGCCTGCAAGCCGCCGTGGGCGTCGCCGCCGCGTCGCTGTTCCATCCCACCTGCACCGGCGGCATGAAACCGCTGAACACCTGCCTCGCGCTGGCCAGGAAATACGGCTACCGCGCGGCCTTGGAGCGGGCGGGGTGATCGCTTGAGCCGGACGCCGGTGCCATCGTGGCGGACGTCACTGCACCCGCCAAGCCCGGCCTGACACGGCTGCGCACACGATGGGCAAGCACAAAACCAAACGTCGCCCCGATGCGGGCGCGGCAGCCCTCCGGTCGCCGGCTCCAATGTCGAGCGCGCCCTGGTGGGGCCATGCGCTCGTGCTTGTGTTGTTGCTCGCGGTCAGCGCCGGGGTGTATCAGCGAACCTTTCACCTCGGCTTCTTCTCCCTGGACGATCCGGATTATGTGGAGAGCAATCCGCACCTGGAAAACCTCACCGGATCCAACCTGCGCGCGATCCTGTCCGAACCATATTTCGCCAACTACGCGCCGCTGCACCTGTTGAGCTACGCGCTTGACGTTGCGCTGGCCGGCGGCAAGAGCGCCACGGCCTTTCACATCTCAAACGTAATCTGGTACTGCTGGGTGGTCGGCATGGTTTATCTGCTCGCGCTGACGCTTCGGCTCCCGCTCGCGGCAGCGGCGGGCGCGGCGCTGCTCTTTGCGCTGCATCCGGCGCACGTCGAAGTGGTCGCGTGGATTTCCAGCCGCAAGGATTTGGTCGCCACCGGCTTCGCCGCGCTGGCGATGACGTGCTACCTGCGCTACCGGCAGCCGGGTGCGGGCGCGCGGGCCTGGTACGCGGGCAGTGTCCTCTGCTTTCTCCTGGCGAGCGCGGCCAAGCAGTCCGTCGTGCTGCTACCGGCGGCCTTGTTGGTCTGGGATTTCCTGGTCGAACGACGGCGGCACTGGGCGATGGCGCTGGACAAAATCCCCTTCGGCCTGGTCACGCTGTTCTTCGCCTGGCGCACGCTCGGCGCCCAACCGGACACCGCGAAGGCGTTCAGCACTTTCATCGTGGGCGCGACGCAATGGCAGAATTTGTGGCTGCTGACGGGGTTGGGCGATTACGTGTTGTACCGCCCCGCGCCGGACCCGCAGGCAGGGCATGAACTCGTTCGCATCCTGGTCATCGTGTCCGCGGTCGGCTTCTGGCTGTTGCCGCTGGCACTGCTCCGGGTGTTGCGCCCGACGCAGGTGGGGCTGATTTACTGGACGTTGATTCAAATGACCCCGCCGATGGTGATGCGGTTCATCACTCCGGTGACGGATCGTTACCTGTTCCTGCCGTCGGTCGGCGTTTGCCTGCTGCTGGCCAACTGCGCGGCGGGCTGGGCTGGAGCCGCTGCGCCGAAGAAACGTTGGGCCATCGCGGTGCCGCTCGCCACCGTGGCGCTGATCTGGGCGGCGAAGACCTGGAATTATCTTGGTGAATGGCGCGACCCGCGCACCGTGTGGTTCGGCGCGAAAGCCAAGTCCGAGTCGTATCAAATCTCCGAGTTGCTGGGCAAAGTCTATCAGGAAGCCGGCGACCGCATGAACGCGTTCATCACCTCCGGCAAAGCGCCCAAGCTCGCCGATGACCTGCCGCTGGCGTTATCCATCACCGGTGATGCCGCGCAAGTGGAGAAACTGCGAACCGAATGGGAAGGCCAGCCACAAGACCAGTCCGCCACACGCGCGTATCGGGACCATCTGTGGGAGCTGGCTTGGCAGGAGTTTGGCAGCGCCGTCGCCAACCGTGGCACGGTGCTCGCGCCCAACCTGTATCTGCGGCGCGGCAAACTGCGCGTGGATCAGGGCAAGCCCGCCGAGGCGATTGCCGATTTGAAACGCGCGTTTGAACTGGCGCGGACCCACACCTACGAGAAAGTCCGCCAGGAAAACGGCACCCACGTCGCCCGCGCCCTCGGCATCGCCTACTGGCAGATGCGGGACTACGCCGAAGCGCTCCGTTGGTATCAGGAAGCCAAACGCATCCAGGACGCCTCGCCAACGGTCTGGCTTCCCGCCATCAATCAGGAAGTCGAGCGCATCACCCGCCTGGCTGAAGGCTCCAAATGAAAAAAGCCCGCGCGCGGCGGGCTTTCAAACGGCGGACTTCCGGACGCACGCTGCGCCTCAGGCCCGTTCCATGTATTTCTTGGTGCGCGTGTCAATTTTGAGCTTCTCGCCGGTTTTGATGAACAACGGCGCGTCCACGATGATGCCCGTTTCCATCGTCACCCGCTTCTGCACATTGTTGGCCGAGTCGCCGCGAATGCCCTCCGGCGCGTCCGACACGGTGAGTACCACGCTGGACGGCAGTTCGATGGAAACCGCCTTGTCATCCACGAAGGTCATCGTCACCGACGCGTTTTCGATCAGAAAATCCATCGCGTCACCGACGAGTTCCGGCGGCAGCGTCACCGTCTCGAACGTTTCGGGATCGGAGAAAACGAAATCCTGACCGTCCTTGTAGCTGAACTCCATGCGCTTGGTCATCATCGGCACCACTTCGATTTTCTCGGTGGAACTGAAGCGCACATCGGAGGATTTGCCGGTCTTGATGCTGCGGATGCTGGCCTGCACGAATGCCCGCAGGTTGCCCGGCGTGCGGTGCTGGCTGTCGAGCACGACGGCGATGTCGCCATTGTAGTTGATCGCCATGCCGCGCCGGATGTCATTTGCTGTAGCCATAAAAAATAACGGTTGTCACCGCCAGGCCGGCTCATCCGGCGCCAGCGGAGCGTGGAAGTTAGCCAAGGACGGAACGAATGCAAGCTCGCAGTTGGGTTTTTTGGGAATGCGGCGGACGCAAAAACTGGCGGTGGAGGCGCCGGCGCCATTTCCAACCCACCTTCATCCCGGCCCGGTTGCCTCAGTGGCCAGGCGTGATTGCGGACGTGACCACGGCTTCGCGGATCAGCCGCGCGGCCTGGTTGCACTTGGTGTCCGGATCGCCGGGGGACTGGTCATGGTCAGCGATGCGGCTGTCGTTCCAGCAAACGATAAGGTCGAGGCTGGGAATGATCCAAAGTGTCCGCCTCCCGCCGTGGCCGCTGGCGAGGATGGTGTCGGGCGGCGCATCCACGTAGAGCCGCTGGCCGTTGCGGTTGGTGCGGTTGAGCCACCAGTTGAAACTGTAGTAGCCGGGGCCGACGGGAGTGATGTTGCGCTTGCCGCCCATCGTGCGCTGGCCGGGGAGCATGTCGGCCGGCTCATCGCGGGTGAGCGGGGTGTCGGCGGACAGCGGGCTGTCCAGAGCCTGGCGGAGGAGCGCGGGCGGGAGGAGTTGCCGGTCGTGCCACCGGCCGCCGCGCAGACAGAGCAAGCCGAAGCGCGCGAAGTCGCGCACGGATAGGGCGAGCCGGCCGGGGCGGTTGTCCGGCCCAAAGGCGTTGAAGGTGTGATGGTCTTCAAACTGCAACGGTTCGGCGAGGCGGGTGCGAAGAACCTCGGTGCCTTTGGTGCGAAAGACTTTTTCGGTAAGCGTGTCGTAGTAGAGGGTGAGCGCGTAGTCGTTGTAGGCGTAGGCCGCGCCGGGCGGTTCGGCCAGTCCGTAACCCGAGGTTTGCGACGCGAGGTGCCGCCAGGAGATCGCGGCGTCCTTGCCATCGTTAAGCGTCTTCAAACGCGGTTCGAAGTCGGCCACGCGATCATCCACGCTGCCGAGTCGGCCTTCCTGAATCGCCACGAACAGCAGCGTGGAGAGCAGCGGCTTGAACGCGGACGCCACGTCGGAGCTTTTCCGCTGGTCGCCCCAGGTGAAGACCATGCAGCCGTGCCGCACGACGCAGCCGCGTCCGCCGACGAGTTGCGCGAGCGCCGTGAGTTTCTCGCGGGACAGGCCAGCGGCTTCGGGGGAGCGGACTTCCCAGGTGGTGCCGGGATAAACGGGGGCAGGGGCCGCCGCGACGGACGGCAAAAAGCAGACGAGCCACAGCCGCGCGACTCGCGCAAGGACTGTGGCTCGCAGAGCGTTCACCGGCGGCGGCGTCAGGGCAGGTTCGTCTGCCCCATCAGGAAGCGGTCGCACTCGCGCGCGGCGCCGCGGCCCTCGTTGAAAGCCCACACGACCAGGCTCTGACCGCGGCGGCAGTCACCGGCGGCGAAGACTTTCGCAAGGCTGGTCTGGTATTTGCCGTGGTCGGCCTTGATGTTGGTGCGCGGGTCGCGTTCGACGCCGAGCGTGTCGAGGAGCGGTTGTTCCGGTCCGAGGAAACCCATCGCCAACAGGACGAGCTGCGCGGGCACGACGCGTTCGGTGCCGGGCACGTCCTTGGGCACGAACTGGCCTTTGTCGTTCTTGTCCCACTGGATGGTCACGAGGTGGACGGCCTTCACGTTGCCGTCGGCGTCGCTCTCAAATTTCTTCGCGGTGGTCAGATACACGCGCGGGTCAGCGCCGAACTTGGCGGCGGCTTCCTCCTGGCCGTAGTCGAGTTTGTAAACCTTCGGCCACTCCGGCCACGGGTTGTCTTTCGCGCGCTCCAGCGGCGGCTGCGGGAGAATCTCCACCTGCACGAGGCTTTTGCAACCGTGGCGCATCGCGGTGCCCACGCAGTCGGTGCCGGTGTCGCCGCCGCCGATGACGATGACGTCCTTGCCGGCGGCGGAGATGGGCGGCGCGGTTTTGTCGAGCAGCGCCATGGTGTTCTGGTGCAGGAACTCCATGGCGAAGTGAACGCCCTGGAGCGGGCGGCCTTCGATGGGCAGGTCGCGCGGCTTGGTCGCGCCGGTGCAGAGCACGACGGCGTCGAAGTCCTTCAAGAGTTTTTCCGCCGGATAATTCTTCCCGACCTCGGTGTTGGTAAGGAACTGGATGCCTTCCTTCTCCATCTGATCGACGCGGCGCAGCACGACTTGCTGCTTGTCGAGTTTCATGTTCGGAATGCCATACATGAGCAGGCCGCCCACGCGGTCGGCGCGCTCGAAGACGGTGACGGTGTGGCCGGCGCGGTTGAGTTGCGCGGCGGCGCACAGGCCGGCGGGACCGGAGCCGACGACGGCGACTTTCTTCCCGGTGCGCGCGGCGGGCGGCTCGGGTTTGACCCAGCCTTCGTCCCAGCCCTTGTCAATGATGGAGCACTCGATGTTCTTGATCGTGACGGGTGGCGCGTTGATGCCGAGCACGCAGGAGCCTTCGCAGGGCGCGGGGCAGACGCGGCCGGTGAACTCCGGGAAGTTGTTCGTCTTGTGGAGACGGTCGAGCGCCTCTTTCCAAAGGCCGCGATAGATGAGGTCGTTCCACTCCGGGATCAGGTTGTTGATCGGGCAGCCGCTGGCCATGCCGCTGAGGAGCGTGCCGGTGTGGCAGAAGGGGATGCCGCAGTCCATGCAACGCGCGCCCTGGTCGCGGAGTTTGACCTCGTCCATGTGGAGGTGGAACTCGTGCCAGTCCTGGATGCGTTTGAGCGCCGGCCGGTCAAGCGGCAGTTCGCGGAGATATTCGATGAAGCCGGTAGGTTTTCCCATGGGGTGAAGTTTCAGCGTTAGAGTTCGGCGAACAGGCGGGCCAGCGTGATGCGGAAGCCGGGCAGCACGGAGTTGCCCGCCAGAGCGCGGTCGCCACGGATCAATTCAAACGGTGCGGACGGCCGGTAAACGCGCGCCGTCCGGCTTTTGGGGTCAATCATCCACGCCAGACGGGTGCCGTGGGCGAGGCACAGATTCAGTTTCCGCTCGGTCTTGGTAATGGAATCAGACGGAGACAACACCTCCGCGGCCAAATCGGGCGAGCCGTGAAAGAGCTTGTCAATCGTCGGCGCGATGAGCTTGAGCCGCGCGCGGCTGACAAACGAGATGTCCGGCTCAAAACAATGGTCGAGGCTGAGGCGAAAGCCGGTCTGGCCGTCGAGGACTTCGCCGAGTTTGTGTTGGTAAACGTGCGTCGCGATGGCTGAGAGCAACCGCGCGATGATGGCGCCGTGTTTGAATCCAGCCGGTGGCATTGCGATTATCTTTCCGTCCCAGAGTTCGTACTTGGTGTCAGTGTTAGCGCCCAGTTCCAGCAACTCGTCATCGGACCACACGTCGCCACGCGGCTTGAACGAGCCACGACGTGAACGACCGGGAACAGCCGGGTTGAGAGTGGGAAGCGATTTCATCGCGAGTCAGAATTCATCTCACGGGCCTGGAATTAACCCCCACCCATGCGCGACACGTCCTTCGCGTTCTCCTCGAACGCGGCCATGATCGCCTGCTCGCCGGTCATGCCGGCATCGGTGACGCGCTTGATCGCGGCCAACATGCGCTTGTAGTCCTTGGGCATCACTTTCACGAACTTCGGCAGGTATTGCGCCCACTCCGCCAGAATCTTCGCGGCGCGCTGGCTCTTGGTGTAATCAGCATGGCGCTGAATCATCTGGCGGACTTGCGTGATCTCGTCGGCGTCCTCCAGCGTTTCGAGCGCGACCATCTGCTTGTTGCAGCGCGTGGAAAAATCGCCGGCCTCGTCGAGCACGTAGGCCACGCCGCCGCTCATGCCGGCGGCGAAGTTGCGTCCCGCCGGGCCAAGCACCACAACGCGCCCGCCGGTCATGTATTCGCACCCGTGGTCGCCCACGGCTTCCACGACGGCATTGACGCCGCTGTTGCGCACGCCGAAACGCTCGCCGGCCATGCCGCGGATGTATGCCTCGCCGCCGGTCGCGCCGTAAAGCGCCACGTTGCCGGTGATCATGTTGTCTTCCGGCACGAACGTCGAGGCGGCGGGCGGGAACAGAATGATTTTGCCGCCGGACAAGCCCTTGCCGAGATAATCGTTGGCGTCGCCTTCGAGCACCCAGGTCAGCCCTTTGGGCATGAACGCGCCGAAGCTCTGCCCGGCGGACCCTTTGAAGTGGATGCGAATCGTGTCCTCCGGCAAGCCTTCCACGCCGTGCCGGCGGGTGACTTCGCTGCCGAGAATGGTGCCGACCACGCGGTTGACGTTCTTGATCGGCAGCTCGGCGACGACCTGCTCCTTCCGCTCCAGCGCCGGGGCGCAAAGTTTCAGCAGCACCATTTCGTCGAGTGACTTGTCGAGACCGTGGTCCTGCGCGATCTGGCAGTATCGTCCCACGTCCGGCCCGACGGCGGGTTGGTAAAGAATCTTGGCGAAGTCCAGGCCGCGCACCTTCCAGTGGTCCACGGCCTTCTTCGGCTCCAACCGCTCGGTGCGCCCGACCATTTCGTTGATGGTGCGGAAGCCCAGTTCGGCCATCAATTCGCGAACTTCCTGCGCGATGAACTTCATGAAGTTCACCGCGTGCGCCGCGTCGCCGGTGAAGTTTTTCCGCAACTCCGGATCCTGCGTCGCCACGCCGACCGGGCAGGTGTTCAGATGGCAGACGCGCATCATGATGCAGCCCAGCGCCACCAGCGGCGCGGTGGCGAAACCAAATTCCTCCGCGCCAAGCAGCGTGGCAATGACCACGTCGCGGCCCGTCTTCAACTGGCCGTCCGTCTCGACCGCGATGCGCGAGCGGAGATTGTTCAACACCAGCGTCTGGTGCGTCTCGGCCAGGCCAAGTTCCCACGGGATGCCCGCGTGCTTGATCGAGGTCTGCGGCGACGCGCCGGTGCCGCCGTCGAATCCGCTGATGAGCACCACGTCCGCGTGGGCCTTGGCGACGCCAGCGGCGACGGTGCCGACGCCGACTTCGGCCACCAGCTTCACGCTGATGCGCGCGCGGTGGTTGGCGTTCTTCAGGTCGTGGATCAACTCCGCGAGGTCCTCGATGGAATAGATGTCGTGGTGCGGCGGCGGCGAGATCAGGCCGACGCCGGGCGTGGAATGCCGGACTTTGGCAATCGGCGGAAACACCTTGCCGCCGGGCAACTGCCCGCCCTCGCCGGGCTTGGCGCCCTGGGCCATCTTGATCTGCAACTCCTGCGCGTTGACGAGGTAAAGGCTGGTCACACCGAAGCGCCCGCTGGCCACCTGCTTGATCGCGCTGTTCTTCGAGTCGCCGTTCGGCTCCAGCGTGTAGCGCGCCGGGTCTTCGCCGCCTTCGCCGGTGTTGCTCTTGCCGCCGATGCGGTTCATCGCGATGGCGAGCGTCTCGTGCGCCTCCTTGCTGATGGAGCCGTAGCTCATCGCGCCGGACTTGAAGCGTCGCAGGATGCTCTCCACCGGCTCGACTTCCTCGAGGGGAATCGCCGTGGCCGGCTTGAAGTCGAGCAGGCCGCGCAGCGTACACCAGCGCTTCGTCTGGTCGTTGACGAGGTTGGAATACTCTTTGAAGATTTTGTAGTTCGCGGTGCGGACGGCTTGCTGAAGTTTGTGAACCGTCTGCGGGTTGAAGAGATGATACTCGCCTTCCTGCCGCCATTGATACTGGCCGCCCACATCAAGCACCTGCCCGTTCACCTGCCGGTCGGGGAAGGCATGCCGGTGGCGCATCTCGACTTCCTGCGCGATGACATCGAGGCTGACGCCTTCAAGGCGCGAGGCGGTCCAGGTGAAATATTTGTCCACGACGGAGTGGTGCAACCCGATGGCCTCGAAGATTTGCGCGCCGCGATAGCTCTGGATCGTCGAGATGCCCATCTTCGAGGTGACCTTCACGACGCCCTTCACGGCGGCCTTCACGTAATTCTTGCAGGCTTCCTTGTGCTTGATGTCCTTGAGCAAGCCCTGGCGAATCATGTCGTCGAGCGTCTCGAAGGCGAGGTAAGGATTGATCGCGCCGCAGCCGTAACCGATGAGCAGCGAGAAGTGATGCACCTCGCGCGGTTCGCCGGACTCCAGCACCAGACCAACGCGCGTGCGCGTGCCTTCGCGGATGAGATGATGATGCAGACCGGCGACCGCCAGCAGCGAGGGAATGGCCGCCTGGTCTTTGGTGATGCCGCGATCCGACAGGATGATGATGTTGAGGCCGTCTTTGATGGCCTTGCTCGCCTGCGCGAACACATGGTCGAGCGCCTTCTCCAATCCAGCCGCGCCGTCGTTCACCGGATAAATGATCGGCAGCGTGACGGACTTGTAGCCCGGTTGGTCGAGGTGCTTGAGCTTGGCGAACTCCTCGTTGGTCAGGATGGGCGACTTGAGTTCGATGAGGTGACTGCTCTCCGGCTGCGGCTGGAGCAGGTTTTTCTCGGAGCCAATCGTCGTCTCCGCCGAGGTGACAATCTCCTCGCGGATGCAATCAATCGGCGGGTTCGTCACCTGCGCGAAGAGCTGCTTGAAATAATTGAAGAGCGACTGCGGCTTGTCGGACAACACCGCCAGCGGCGTGTCCGTGCCCATCGAGCCGACGGCCTCGACGCCATCGCGCGCCATCGGCGACATGAGAATCCGCAAGTCCTCGAAGGTGTAGCCAAACGCCTGTTGCCGTTGCACGACCGTCTCGTGGCTCGGCTCCGGCAGATGCGGCGGCTCCGGCAACTGGCCCAGCTCGATCATGTGCTGCTTGAGCCACTCCCCGTACGGTTGCCCGGTGGAAATTTTCTTCTTCAGCTCCTCGTCCGCCACGATGCGGCCCGCCTCCGTATCAATGAGGAACATGCGGCCCGGTTGGAGCCGGCCCTTTTGCAAAACATTCTCCGGCGGCACCTCCAGCACGCCCGCTTCCGACGCCATGATGACGAGGTCGTCTTTGGTGACGTAATAGCGCGAGGGCCGCAGCCCGTTACGGTCCAGCGACGCGCCGATGATCTTGCCGTCCGTGAACGCGATGGACGCGGGGCCGTCCCACGGTTCCATCAGGCACGAGTGATATTCGTAGAACGCCTTCTTCTCCTCGCTCATGGACTCGTGGTTCGCCCACGGCTCCGGGATCATCATCATCATCGCATGCGGCAACGAGCGGCCCGCGAGGACGAGCAGTTCGAGGCAATTGTCGAACATCGCCGAATCGCTGCCGTCGGTGTTGATGATCGGCAGGAGCTTCTTCACGTCATCGCCGAACAGTTCGCTCGCGAACATCGCCTGCCGCGCGTGCATCCAGTTGATATTGCCGCGCAGCGTGTTGATCTCGCCATTGTGAGCCACGTAGCGATACGGGTGCGAACGGTCCCAACTCGGAAAGGTGTTCGTCGAGAAACGCGAATGCACCAGCGCCAGCGCCGTCGTCATCGCCGGGTGCGTGAGGTCGGGATAATACTGGTCCACCTGCGCCGGCATGAGCATGCCTTTGTAAACCACCGTCTTGTACGACAGGCTGGACACGTAGAAACGATGCCCGCCCGGCACGCCGGAATAACGGATGGCCTGCTCCGCGCGCTTGCGGATGACGTAAAGCTTCCGCTCGAACGCCATGTCGTCGGCGAGCTTGGCGTTGCGACCGATGAATACCTGGCGCATCACCGGCTCGCTGGCCTTGGCGGTGTTGCCGAGCGAGGAATTGTTGGTCGGCACCGTGCGCCAGCCCAACATGCGCTGGCCTTCCTCGGTGACGATGGTCTCAAAAAGTTTCTCGCAGTTCGCCCGCTCACCCGCGTTGGCCGGGAGATAAAGCATGCCCACGCCGTATTCGCCGGGAGAAGGCAGCGCCAGCTTCGCCTCGCCGCAGACGGTCTTCAGAAACTCATGCGGCGTCTGGAGCAGGATGCCCGCGCCGTCGCCCGTGTTCGGCTCGCAACCGCAGGCGCCACGGTGGTCGAGATTCACGAGAATCTGCAGCGCCTGCTGCACGATCTGATGGGACTTGCGGCCCTTGATGTTCACCAGGAACCCGACGCCGCAGGCGTCATGCTCGAACCGGGGATCGTAAAGGCCCTGCGGGCCGGGCGCTTCGGTCCTCACGTTGAGGCCGCCGTTAGTCTGAACAATGTCGTTACTCATTAAATTCGGGGCGCGAATTAAACACCCGGCGCCAGCTTCTCAAAACTAAATTTTGATATTTTTGAACCAAACTTCCGCCGGACGCAATACTTCTGTGAGGTTTTTTAACCGGGAAACGCCGGACCAGCCGCCGCCGGCCTGGTGACGGCAAGGGCTATTCGGCCGCGCCAACCCGGTTGATCGTGTGGTAAAGCTCGGATTGGATGGGCGTGCCGTCCGCCGCCTGGATGTTAAACCGTATCCTCATCTGCATCACCGGTTTGATCCCCGGGATTTCCAGCCGGACCGTCTGACGATCCGGTGAAAGCCGGGCCGACTGGATGGCGACGGCATCGCGGCCCGGCTTCTCCGGGTTGGCGACGGAGTAATCCGGCGAACCATACTTGTCTGTCCAGCGGTAGTTCCACTGCTCGACGGCGTAGTTCTGTTCGTCGTTTGCGGAAGCGGCGTCCAGCGGACAGGCGAAGGTGATTTCAATGCCCCGCGACGTGACGCGCAACTTTCCCGGCAAGCGCACCGGCCTGCCCGTGTAACGCACGCGCTGAAACGCGCCGTCGCGCGCACCGGCGGTCTGCCACCCCTTCAACCCGCACACGTACAGCTGCCCGTCGCGCGGATGAAACCGCGCGCGCATGATGCCCGAGTCGAACTTGAGCGGAAACTGCACGACACCCCCTTGCGCCTCGCCGGCGACCGTTTCCATCATCAGCAAAAACAGCGCGGCCTTGCCGTATGAAGTATGCACAAGCTGACCGCCGAACGGCCCCCACTTGTCTCCAGTGATCCACGCCTGGCTGCCGCTGGAATTATCCAGCGCCACCGGCAGCCAGCAGATCGGTTTCTCGTAATCCGCCGGCGGCGCGGCCGTGCGCGCGTGCGGCACGTAGCCGTAAAAGCGGCCTGGGCGAATCAGATCAATTCGGCTCGACGGCACCCAGTTGCCCTGGTTGTCGGCGGCGGTGATTTCGTCGCGCGGCCCGATGCTCATGCCGTTAGCCGCGCGCAAACCGGTGGCGAACAGTTCGGCCTTCGTGCCATCCCTGGAAACCTTGACCATCGCTCCGTTCAGCGGCAGCGCCGGGTCCACGCGCTGGCCGCAGCGGATGAAATAAAAATTTCCCGCGCGATCCGTCTGCAACTCAAACGCGAAGGCGTGATAGCTCGGTCCGGTGGGCGCGTCGTTGTTGAAGTTCTCGTAAAAATCCGCCTCGCCATCGCCGTTCAAATCCCGCAGCCGCGTGATTTGATCCCGCCCACAGACGTACACCGTGTCGTCCACGATCCGCAAACCCAGCGGCTCGAACAACCCGGCGGCGAAACGCTTCCACGTCAGCTTCTCCAGTCGGTCGTCCACGCCGGAAACAATCCACACGTCACCGTTCCAGGTGGAAACTGCGGCGCGACCGTCCGAGAAAAAATCAAACGCCACCAGGCGCAGCCACGACCGCCACGGGTTGTCCTCCGGCAACGTCAGGGTGTCCACCACGTAAGCGCCGTCGCCACCGCCCAGCTTGCCGGTGGTCGCCACCGGCTGCGGCCAGCGCGCCGGGCCGCCCTGGCAAAGCGTTTGCGGATCAGTCAACGCCCCGCCCGTGGCCAGATGCTCCTCCAGTTTCGCCTGCCAATTGCCGGCGCGCGCGCCGGTCAACATCGCCACCTCGAAAAGTGCCGGCTCCGGCGAGACCGGCAGCCGCAGTTCCACCCGCTCCTCCGCCATGTGCCATCGCGCGGCGGACGACGCCCGCCGCACCGCGACGGCCCGCCACGGATCGCCGAGGTTCAACACCGCGTATTCACCGGCCTGGTCCTTTCCACTCGCGCTCACCACGCGGCCCGACGGCGGGAGAGTGATGCGTTCATTGCCCGTCTGCGCGTTCGTGGATCGCAACGCCGCCAGCTCGCGATCACAAACATACAGCGCGAGCGGCTGCCGCGCCGGCGCGACCTGGAACGTGCGCGTGAAGGCGCGGATGCCGTTGCGCGTTTCCCAGCGCGGCCACTCCAGCACGTCCACACCGTTCACCGAGTAGGCCAGCACCACCTGTTCACCGTGACGGTAAAGCCCCTTGTACTTCCCCCAATCCGCCGGCAGATTCCCCGCGCGCAGCGGACGCGGGTCCGCGAACTCCTCGCCGCGCAGCCAGCCGGGATTGGCCCTGGTGCTGAATTGCAATTCGCCCGCCACGAACGCCTCGCGACTGCCCTTGTAAGTATCCAGATGCGTTTGCGAAATATCCAGGAAGCCGCCCGTCCACGCCGCCGCGCACCGCAGCAGTTCCGTGTCAAAACAAACCGTGGCTGCGTTCGTTCCGCCCAACCGCAGCGCCACGCCCTTGAGCGCGAGATTGTCCGGCAATGAATCCCCCGCCTGACGGCAATTAATCGTGTAGCCGAGCAGCGAGCCATAATCCATCAGCCGTCCCCTGCCCTGCCCCGGCGGCACCGCCGGCTCCCCCCGCGCACCGCCCGGCGAAGCCGCCCGAGCCGGACCGCGAGCAGCGATCAAGATCAGCAACCCGCCCAGGACCATCCCACCGGCCCGCCGCAATGATGCACCGCACATGCGCCGCAGCGTGACAAACGCGCAGCGGAAATCCCAGCCGGAAAACAGTCCCGCGCCCTCACGCCGTCACCAGATCAAACCCATCCATCTGGAAAAACCGTTGGGCCACCAAGACACCAAGGCACGAAGCGAGAAAGCCGGGATGCGGCAACATCAACCCACTGGATCACTCGTTCACCTGGCAGGGCAAAATGTGCCGGTATCAGCAGCCATGCATTCGCTCCCGCCCTTCGTCCACCCCATCGGGCGGCTCACGAAGGCAAACTATTCCCCGTCCGACCGCCTCCGTGCGCCATCCGACCGACTGGACTCGTCATCCGATGAACTATGTGAGCCATCCGACGCACTTTTTTCGTCATCCGACCAACTACGTGAGGCATCCGATGAACAATATTCGTCATCCGATGGCGTTTTTTAGGGGAAATGGCCTGGGCGCGACCCGTGCGGGCAAAAATTGCCGCCTCCCGCGACATTGCCACGGAGGGGATTTCGCGCGAAGGTGGCGAAGGGAGCGAAGGCCGCGAAGGCCAGTTGCCTTCCCGTCGGCCTTCGCTTCCTTCGCTCCCTTCGCCGCCTTCGCGCGAACCTCTTCAGTGGTTTCCCGCCGCCGCGCGCCCACGGCGCGGACGCCCCGAAACCGCGCTTAACGCGAAGCTTCCGGAAGTGAGGTGGCCAGGCCGACGCGACCCCGCCTTCGCACTCGCCGGTGATGCCGGCCAGTCCGCTGCCCCTGCCCGTGCGAAAGCGGCGTCCCGGCGCCGCCGCACTCCAAGACGCTACCGCGCCATCCACCGCTACGCCCCGCGCGCAGCGTCCTGGACTGCGGTAGTCCTCTACCGCTTTTGGAATCGCCAACGGGTTGCCGCCCGGAACCAGCTCGGCCCCCGTGGTGCGGCCCGCGCCCGTGGCCAAAGCGCCAGAGGGCTGGCGCAGTCCAGGACGCTGCCGCGCACCCCACGCGCCATTCCAACAGCCACGCCAAACGGCGGCGCGCGGGACGCCCCCGCTCGAGAACCGGCCAGACCATTTCAAACCATTCCTTGCCGACCACCGTAAAATCAGCTTAAATCCGCACCAATGACACCCGCCCGGCCATACCCAGCCGCGCTCGACCAAACCCACGTTTGGGCGAATCCCTGTTAGGCGGCGTTTCACGCTATGAGTAACTCGAAGGCTCTCCTATGGATAAAGTGTTACAAGGTGTCATCGGTTTGGCTTCTGCTCAGTGCGATCGGCGTTTTCGCGCATTTTCTCGCGCATTGGAGGATGGAGCGTTCAGGTCGCCAGTTTGACTTCATGGACCCTGTCACCATTCGCCATATACCGTTGATAGACACAGTGCATGCCCACATGGTGTATCCGATCGGTTACCTGTCTTTGCTTCTACTGACATTTTGCTGGCTGGAATGGCGGAAGGCGCGGGATTGGGTGCGTTGGACCGTCTTCGTTGTTTTTGCGGTGCCAGCGTTGGACTATATTTGGGCCTGTCTGGCGCTGGGTACCCGGTTCGCCATATACAATCCTCCATGAACAGTTGATCCCTGCGATGAGAGCATTCATCGAAAGCACGCCGCCTCTCAAATAACGGACTAACGCTCTGTTTTGGTGAGGGGCAACACAAAATGGCTGCGTCGTTGAGCTTGGGTCGTTGACCGCACCACACGCCTATGTCACTCGATACCTTCAAAACCCGGATGGCCGAGAACGTCGCGGGCAAGTTCTACGTCGGCCACCAGTGCCTCGATTGCGACCTTTGCCGAGCGACCGCGCCGGCCAACTTCACGCGCAACGACGAGGGCGGCTACTCGTACGTCATGAAGCAGCCCGAGACTCCCGAGGAGTTGGCCGCGTGCCGTGAGGCGATGGAGAGCTGTTGCACCGAGACCATTTTTGCGGACGGCGACAGTTTCGATTGGGTTGCGAATCCCGCACCCACGCCTTATTACCTCACGCCAGAGGGTCAGGCGCTGCTAGTCTGGTGTCCAACAAGTCATTTACATTATAGGG
>JANNEF010000147.1:0-8379 GCA_031378375.1 Verrucomicrobiota bacterium
CCCCGCCTTGGCGGCGAGCTTGAAGGAGACGTGCAACAACTGGCGCACGTGGGCGTTGAAGTCGGGATGCTTCGGAATGTGCCGCAAGGTGCTGGCGAACTTCAGACCGCTCCAGCCATTCACCGTCTCCGCGCCCGGCAGCCTCGCGCGGTCGATGTCGATCACGCTCGCATACGGCGCGCACAACTCATCCACATGCGCCAGCGCGTAGGCGTAGATCTCTCTAGCCAGCGCGAGTCCGTCGCCGCCCGCCTCGCACAGGCCGATAAGTTCCTCCAGCCACGTTGTGCCGGCCGTCTTGAGATGCAGTCCCGCGCCAAACTTCGGCAGAGTGCGACGAATGATCGGATAGAGCGAAAACTTGTCGCTGCCGCTGTGCACGCTGAGTTTGAGATTCGCCGGCAGGCCGTAAGCCTTCACCGCATGCGCGATGACCGCGAGGTCGTCGGAGAATTCCTGCTCGAACTGCGCGAGGTCGCCCACGTAATCCACGCCCTTGTTGAAGCGCCCGGTGAACTTCGGCGCAATGGTCTGTGCGGGCACGCCCTCATCCGCCAGCGCGGCGAGGATGATGAGCAGTTCCGGGGGCGTCTGCGGCAAGTCCGTCTCGTCCATCGACACCTCGGTGATGAAATTTTCCGCGCCCTTGGCGGCGGCAATGTGCCGATGGATCTTCCCGGCCTCTTGCGCGGCGAAGAGAAACTTGCCCGCCACACGCTCCACCTCCGCGCGCGAGATGTTGAACGGCCGCGCAATGCCCGCGATGTTGACCGTGCCGCTCAGTTCAGAATGCTTTTCCACGAACGCCTTCACCGCCTCCGGCGCAGCGGGCTTCCCGATGAAGTCTGCCACGTCGAGCGTGAAGAAATCCGAGTGCGGCAGGAAACGGTCCACGGTCTTCAGCCCGATGTGGTCCGCGTCCACATGCCAGCCCTTCGTCCAGCCCAGCGCAGCCACGGCGGCCTGCGCTGCGGCCAGCACTGAAACCGGCTCGGAGCCGATGAAATTGTGTTCGCGGTTGGATTTGTTCCAGACCGGCACGGCCTCGACGCCGCGCTCCGCGAGCATTTGCAACGCGCGCAACTGGGCCTTCGCCTGATGCGCAAACCGGTCACCCACACCGATGGAAAATTTTTCGAGAGTCAACATAGCGAGGGCATTTGATACAAAGGAACTGAGGACAAGGGAAGTAGGTTCCGCTGCGGTGTGGACTCACCTCGACAGAGCGAATGAAGCTGACGGTTGAGAATGGATCGGTAGAATCACGGTCATGATCCATCGCATTCTTGTTGTCGCCCTCGGCTTGGCGTTCTGCTCCATGCTTTCCAGCGTCCGCGCCCAAGTCCCCGCTGACTACCGTGGCAAGCCCTTTGCCGACGGGGTTCACAAAGCCGGCGTCCCGAACATTCCCGGCATCGTCCAATGCGCGCTCTACGATCTCGGCGGCGAAGGCATCGCGTATCACGACACCGACTCCACCAACAACGGCAGCGGGAAACTCAACCTCGAGAAGGGCCATCAGCGCGCCCATGCCGGCGAATACCTCTGGTTCTTCCGCAAAGACGAGGGCGTGGATCTTTCGTTCGTGAAAGACTGGGCGGACTTGAATCACACCAACCTCGTCAGCCCGCACATCAACCAGCTCTACATCGGCTGGACTGAGAACGGTGAGTGGGTCAACTACACCGTCCATGTCGCCCGCCCTGGCAGGTATCGCATAAAAGCTCTCTACTCTTTTCAGACCAACACCGTGACCTTCGATCTCAATGGCAAACCCGCCGCCACCTGCCGTTTGCCGGTGCTGACCGCGAACTATCATCAATGGAACCTCGCCGAGATTGGCACCATCCGGTTCCCCGAGGCGGGCCCGCAACTTCTCACCTTCCACTATGGCAAAGGGAACAACTTCGCCTACTTCGAATTCGAGCCGGTCGAGCCGCTTCCGTCCGCGAAGCCCTGAAGCGTGGCGAGGATGGATGGGCGGCAACCGCGTTGCGGTGTCGGAGGTTTGGCGAACGGCGCTCCAGCGTAACTCGTCCCTCATAACTTTTGGCCGGCGGAATGAATCCCGTTGGGAATTTCCTACGAAACGGAATGGGATGCGGCGTGATGGACAAGGGCGTAGGTTGGTGTCGTATGAAAATTACTCCCGATCTTTTTCACGCCTACCTCCGGTGTCCGACAAAATGCTGGCTGCGGGCGACCCAAGAACCGCCAAGCGGCAACACTTACTCAGAATGGGTCAAAACACACAATGAACTCTATCGCGTCGCGGAGACTGAGCGAGTGGTTGCCGGGTTGCCAAGTGGCGAGACCGCAACGTCACCAGAGGCGGAGAACCTCAAGGCAGCCCAATGGCGGTTGGCCTCCAGCTTGACGGTGCAGGCGCAGACGGATTCCTGGGTCGCAGAATCCGAACTCCAAGCCGTGGAGCGAGTGCCGTCTGAAGGGCGGGGCAAGGCCGCTCAATTCGTGCCCATCCGTTTCATCTTCCGCAACAAACTCACCAAGGACGACAAGTTGCTGCTCGCATTTGACGCGATGGTCCTCTCACAAGTGCTCGGACGCGAAGTCAACCTCGGCAAAATCATCCACGGCGACGACCACGCCACGCTCAAGGTGAAGACCTCGGCCTTGGCCGGTGAAGTGCGGAAACGCCTCGGGAAAATCGCCTCGCTGCTCTCCAACCCGACGCCGCCCGATCTCGTCCTGAACCGGCACTGCGCCGAGTGCGAATTCCAGGCCCGCTGCCGAATGATCGCGGTCGAGAAGGACGATCTCAGCCTGCTTGGCGGCATGAGCGAGAAGGAGCGCTCCCGCCATCGGAGCAAAGGTATTTTCACCGTCACTCAGCTTTCTTACACGTTCCGTCCAAGAAGAACCCCAAAGCGCGCGAAGAATCCCGCAAAGCCGCGTTACCTGGCGCTTCAAGCACTGGCCATTCGTGAAAACACGGTGTACATCCACGGCACGCCAACACTCCCTCAGTCAAAGACACAGGTGTATCTGGACATCGAAGGACTGCCGGATAGTGATTTTCATTACCTGATCGGCACGTTGGTCGTTTCGGAAGGACACGAGACGTTTCATTCATTCTGGGCGGACACCCAAACCGACGAACCAGCCATCTTCGCCCGGTTTGCAGACACCATCAGTCGTCTTGAAGATTTCCGCGTTTTCCATTTTGGCGACTACGACACCGCCGCCTTGAAGGGTATGAAACCTTGCTTGCCAGAGTGTTTCCAGAAACAACTTGATGTGATTCTTGGGAAATGCACGAACGTGCTTTCTGCGCTTTATCCGCACGTTTATTTCCCGACGTACTCCAACAGTCTAAAAGACATTGGCAGGATTGTTGGCGACGCTTGTTCCATCAATGAAGCAACAGGACTTCACAGCATTGTCTGGCGTAATGGATGGGAGGCGCGCCACGAACTCGATTTGAAAGCCCAACTCATCGAATACAACCGGACGGACTGTGTGCTTCTGAGCCGTCTGTCCGATTTCATGATTCGACAAACGACCGCTGACGGTTCGAAGGAAGCCGGCACAAAGGTGAGTCACACTCAGGAAACGATTGCCGATCGGCCGCACTGGCGGAAGTTCGGTCCAAAAATGTATGCCCATGAAGAGTTGGAGCAGATCAACAAGCGCGCCTACTTTGACTACCAGCGTGAGAAAGTGCTTGTGAGGACGCATAAGCACTTCAAAGCCGTCAATAAACGACATCGGAAGCTGAGAAAGACCAATGCTCGTCCAAACAAAGTAATCCAACTGGAACTCAAGCGCTGCCCAAAATGCGGGAGTAGGAAGATTCAACCGATAAAGGAAATGAGCCATTTTCTCCTAGACATAAAATTCTCCAGAACGGGCGTTAAAAAGTGGGTTACGGATTCACGGTCCTTTCGTTATCGATGCGGAAAGTGTGATGCGCAATTCTCGTCGGAAGACAGGTTGCCGAATCCTCAGAGGTATGGCCACGCCTTGGTGGCTTGGGCTTTGTACTGGAACATTCAGTGTGGTTTGAACATGAGCCGAGTCGTGAAAAGCCTTGGAGATGTATTCCAGATTTACGTCGACGCTTGCGCGCTTTATCGGCCACGCAGTTACGCCGCAAGATTGTATGAAGTGATGTACGGAGAGATTCTGGTCGAGCTTCTCCGCGAACCGGTCATCCACATTGACGAGACCACCGTCCGGCTAAGCAAAGCGCAGAACGGCTACGTTTGGGTTGTGGCCAGTACTGACAAAGTCTATTACTTCTACCGTTCGTCGCGCGAAGGCGCTTTCCTTGAGGAGATGTTGTCCCCATTTGCAGGCGTTCTGGTATCCGATTTCTACACGGCATACGATTCGCTCCCATGTGCGCAACAGAAATGTTTGGCACATCTTGTCAGAGACATTGATGATGATCTCTTGAAGAATCCTTTGGACATCGAATTCAAAGCGATCACCACGGATTTCGGTTCTCTGCTGACGGCAATCGTGCAGACCGTTGACCGATACGGATTGAAGAAGCGCCATCTTCACAAGCACAAAAAGGAAGTGCGCCGCTTTTTGGATTCAGTGTCCTCTCGAAAACTCCTGTCAGAACTTGCGATTGGGTATCAAAAGCGATTTCAGAAGAGCGGCTCAAAAATGTTTACGTTTCTGGATCACGAAGGAGTACCGTGGAACAACAACAATGCCGAACACGCGATCAAACGGTTTGCGAAGCATCGTCGAAATGCTAATGGCAAGTTCACCGAAGCATCGCTCAGGGAGTATCTCATCATTGCAAGCGTTTTGGAGACGTGCGAGTTCAACAACGTAAGCGTCTTGGATTTCCTGCTGTCGAAAGAGACAACCTTGAGTGGTCTTTTCAGGATGGCCGGTCGCAAAACCGAGCCTTCCTCAAATATGCACACAACCAGCCAGCCGATCGACTTGCCGGCAAACACAATCCCGGATAGCGCCGATCAACGCTAACCTCGTAGCAGCCGACGACAGGAGGCCCATTCTATTTCTGCGGGGGAATTCAGAGAGTGCATTGACCGCTCCGGCTGGCAAACGAGACTGCGAGACTTTCTTTGATTCGCTTTACGGATTTTCAAACTATCCTCCTCGCGTCGCCTGCTACGCGTTGAAAAGTTTCTGCACCTTCGCCTTCACCGCTGCATCCATCTTGATGAGCGGCGGCCAGGGGCGTTTGAGGTTCTTCGCTGGAGAGCTTCTTCGTTGCGTCGATGCCGAGTATGTTGCCGCTTGAGATTTCGCTGACAACCGACGTCCGGCTCATCCGCCGGTGCGGAAGGCGCAGAGGTTCGTCTGAGTGCGGATGTAGATCGTCGTCGGGTCGAAGGCGGGCGTGACGAAGGCTGGCTCTCCCAAATCATGTTGGTGAACGAGCTCGAACGCATCGCCAGCTTTCACGACCGACACCAGGCCGCGGTTGGAGACGAGGTACAGGTGGCCGTTGGCGATGACGGGGGAAGCGCTGTATTGCCCGGAGCCTTCGAGGCGCTGATCGTAAATGATTTTCCCGGTGGTGGCATTCACGCTCGTGAGGATGCCGCCGTTGCGCACCATGTAGATTCGATCCTGGTGGAAGAGCGGCGAGGGAATCTCCGGGATGCTCCGGTTCAACTGCCAGACCACATGCGTGTCCGTGACATCGCCCCGGCCACCGGGCCGGACGGCCATCAGCATCGGCTTGCCGCGCCGGAACGACAGGTTGCCGATGAACTCGTCCCGCGAGATAAAACCATCCTTGTCCTTGTCCATGCTGCCGAAGGTTTCGTCCTGACGCTTCGTTCGTTTGGCCTCTTCCTCTGGCAACGGAATGCCGAACCCCGGGTGCCCCGGCGGCAGTTCGGGCCGTAGCGGATAGGTGAAGTGTTTCGTCATCTCGCTGCGCGCGACCTTGCCGTCGTCGTTCGCATCGAAGCGGAGCATGGCCTTCCAGAACGGTTCCGGATCGGGCTGCTCATCGGGCACGCCGCCCAACATCGCCGCCGCCGCATAGAGTTGCCCGCGGCCCGACACCGGCTGCGCAATCGTCTCGCGCGAGAAGCCGGTGGTGAACCACTTCTCCGCGCCGCTTCGCGGATCGTAACCGCAGAGCCGTCCGCTCCCCAGCACCACGAGGTCTTCGCCGTCGGCGTGAGTCCAGATCATGGGCGTGGACCAGCCGCTGCGCTGGAACGGGCGCGCCGTTTCCCAGACGAGTTCGCCCGTGGACTTCTTGAGGGCGAGAATTCGTGACTGGCTCATCTTGCTGTCCGGAAGGTTAGCGTCGTTGTCCACCACCAGAATCAAATGGTCGCCATGCCCGATGGGTGAAGTCGCCGTGCCGTAGAGACTCTTCGACGTCGTGATGGGCTTGCGCCAAAGTTCGCGTCCGTCGAGATCGTAGCAGAGCAAACCGAAGGCGCCGAAATAGACATGGACGCGCCCGTCAGCGACATACGGCGTCGGAGTCGCGGGACTGTTGACCTCGTGAACTTTCTCCGCCGGCACCACGGGCACTGGCTGGCTCCAGACCGGTTTTCCCGAAGCGGCATCAAATGCGAGCGTGACTAAACGATCTCCCTCCACGGCCGTCACGAAGATGCGGTTCGACGAAAGCACGGGCGACGAGAGGCCGGGCGGGACGGGCCGTTTCCAGATCAGGCTGCGGGCATCGAGCCTAGTTGGTGGCTTGAAGACGTCCGCCACGCCGGAGCCGTTCGGGCCCCGGAACTGGTTCCAAGAGCCGTTGCCTGTAGAGGCCTGAAGTACGCCGCTGGCGAGCATGAGCAGAGGAACGAGGAGCGGAAGTTTTATCATATCGTTGCGAGTCAGCATCTCAAACCGCGCCGTTCAGGATTCGTTCGAAGCTCTCCAGCGCGACGGAAATATCATCCGACGAAACCATCAGGTTGGTCACCGCTCGAATGGCGTCCGGGCCGGTGGCCAGGACGCGCACGCCGGCTTGGTCGAGCGCGCCCACGAGGGTGGCTGCCGGAAGTTTCGTCGCACGCATGAGCACGATGTTTGTCTGCACGGAGGCAGGAGCGAGTTCGAGGCCGGGAAGTCAGCTCAAGCCCTCGGCCAGGGCGCGGGCGTTGGCGTGGTCTTCGGCCAGCCGGGCGCGATGATGCTCCAGCGCGTGGAGCGCACCGGCGGCGAGGATTCCCGCTTGTCGCATGCCGCCGCCGTACATCTTGCGGAATCGTCGCGCGCGCTGAATGAACTCCCGCGTCCCGCACAGCGCCGAGCCGACAGGCGCGCCGAGACCTTTGGAGAAACACACGCTCACTGAGTCGAAGTGCGCCGCGTAGTCGCGCTCCGGGATGCCCGTCGCGACCGATGCATTCCAAAGCCGGGCGCCGTCGAGGTGAAGCCGCAAGCCGCGCGCGCGGGACACTTCAGCGACCTCGCGGATGCGCTCGATCGGCCAGATGCTGCCGCCGCCACGATTGTGGGTGTTCTCGATGCACACGAGTTTGGTGGGCGCGAAATGCTGGTCTGCGGGACGCAGCACGGCTTCCACATCCGCCACGGTGAAGACGCCGCGCACGCCGGGCAGGCAGCGACACATCACCCCGGCGAGCGCAGCCGGCGCGCCGGATTCGTAGTAGTAAATGTGCGCGTTGGCATCGACGAGAATTTCATCGCCGGACTCCGTGTGGGCGCGCAGTGCCAGTTGATTGGCCATGGTGCCGGAAGGCGTGAACACCGCGGCTTCTTTGCCGAGGATTTCGGCCGTGCGCGCTTCGAGCCGCGCCACGGTAGGATCGTCGCCAAACACGTCATCGCCGACTTCCGCCCGGGCCATCGCCTCGCGCATGGCGGGTGTGGGCTTTGTGATGGTGTCGCTGCGGGGATCGATGGGCATGGTGTGTGTGGTGAAACGTTGCGACGGAGAGAACACTGATTGTGTCTTTGGCACAACCGGGATTGCTGGGTTCGTTGGTTTGCTTTTCGCCATCTTTTACCGGCCTGGGCGGCGGCGTTCTGCGGCCATGCGCTCGGTGGCCGCTTGCTCCTCGGCCTGCCAGCGCGCGACCTGCGCAGGCGTGGCCGCCTCCCACACCGTGACCGTGTTGTCCCCACTGCCGGTGACAATCCGCTGGCCGTCCGGGGAAAAGATCGCCCTGCGGTCCCCGTTGAGGGTGAGCAGTTCTTGGCCGCTGGCCGCTTCCCACACTTTGGCCGTATCGTCGAGACCGCCGGTGACAATCCGCTGGCCGTCCGGGGAAAAGGCCACGGAGAGGACAGAATGGTTGTGCCCGGTGAGGGTGAGCAATTCCTTGCCGCTGGCCGCATCCCACACCTTGGCCGTCTGATCGTAACTGCCGGTGACAATCCGCTGGCCGTCCGGGGAGAAGGCCACGGACACGAAGACACCGCTCTGCC
>JANNEF010000148.1:0-7523 GCA_031378375.1 Verrucomicrobiota bacterium
CGAGCTTGAGTCTCAATATAATGTAAAGCTGGACGTCAAGGGAAACCCTGCGGTAGCCGTTCTGTTAACAATTGCTCAACAAAAGCTCACCCAGAGCGCAATCCGCCAAATCAATAGTCTGCTGGAGGATGGTAAGACGAAAGAAGCACTAGAAGAGATCAAGAAGTCTGATCCATGGGTGAAGGCGAAGTTCACAGCGCTCGACGCAACCAACGACATCTCCTGTGGTGGCATGGTGAGGAACCTACAGGAGATTTTGACAAAGGCGCAAAAGGAAAATGTGGCGGTCACTGCCGAGCAGAGAGTTGGCATCAGCAAGACACTCGATTTTTTCAAAATGTGCGACGAGAGGAGCCGGACCATGTGTGAATACATGGTTCGGTTAATCGGCTTATCGGTTCAGGAACCTACAGCATTCATTATTGGTGCAGCCCACACTGAGGAGGTCGCAAAGCAACTGCGCAGCAAGGGCGTGGCTTTCGTTGTCCTGCGAGCAAAGGCTTTCAATCCAGACTTTGCCAGCATGTCATTGGAGCAGTTCGATCTCAAAAATCAAAGCAAATGGGCACGCACAACCAACGGCACACTTGGTCGTTTGCTGAACGCCCAGCGTAATCCGAGGCCGATCATCGAAACGGCTACTGCTAAGAGCTATGCCAGCGCTTGCATGGCTGTGATGGTGATCTCTGAAGCGGTGCGCGACGGCAAGCGGGTACCGCAAGATGTTCGCCCGCGATTGTCGGACTTGCCGGAGTTCCGCATCGACTACGACTCCTTTGCCCAAGACGGATTTGATGTCACGTTCCGAATGTGGCTAAAGACCACCGACGGTAAAGAGAAGGAAGTGTGGGTACGGACCGGCACAGCGAAGAGCCTTGAGCAGGTGAAGAGCCTAGAACAAAAACTCCTGCAAGGGATCGCTGACTTGGGTGGCGGGGGTGGGAAGCTACCACCGCGCGATCCACCATCTGGCTCTGAAGGTTCCAAAGATAAAGAAGGCCCAGGGGACGGTCACAAGAAGGGTGTGGTAATATCACGAGTCGGCATGCGAAGTCTCGCGGTGTTTGCAGAGAGCAAAGCCAAGGCCAATGAGATCGGGCGACTCAGTGGTTAGCGCGAGTGTTGGCATTGCGGCAGTGGATTTTTGTCGCAGTCGGCCCCCAGCGGATTTGATGGCATGGACTCGAGATCAGGTCACTGAGCTTGGGTCGTTGCCGCTACTACGCACATGGCTTGTGGACGAGTCAGCCAAACTGGAACTAGACATCGCGTTTGCGTGGAACTGGTCAGAAGCGTCCCGGAGGCGTCTTTCCAGCGCGGCGTTGTCGGTGTCCTTTTCGGATGGGGCGAACCAGTGCGTGAGACTGGACGGGAGAGTAGTTCAAATTGTGCAAAGGCCAACTCCAATGGGAACAGCAATTTTTGTTGAACTGCTTACACTAAACTAAATTAGCGGCAAAAATGTGCTTGCGCGCGATGTAACGGACTTTCCTGCTTCACAATTTGACCTTGAGCGTGTCTGGGCCTGCGCGATTTTCCACAGACTGTCGCCGCAATCCAAGCGTATCGAGTGGAAAAGAATTGAACGCTCAAGTGCCACATAGTTAAAAAAGTCCTGGTCCGCTTTTAGATGGAACGCGCGTTTTGCAGAGATGCAATGTTAACGATGTCCGGTATGATGCCGCACGCGTTCAAAAATAATCTTCTGCGCTTCAGGGCCGCGCGGCCCATGTGATTGCGCGAAAGGAGAGGAAATAAAGCGAGCGAGCGCGCAATCACTGACATTGCTGCACACTAACATTTACAGGTGAAGGAGTTTTACGACACTGTATTTTTCATGGATGTCAGTTTGCGGGCATGCGCAGAGTGAGTGCCACAACCGCGCCGGGCTTCCTCCTGCGGCTCGGCGACGGGCGTTTCGCTCCGGCTGCAATTCGCTATCTGCTCCTATTCGCCCTCCGCTCCACTTTCCCCGCTCGGCGACCGCAGCCTCAAGCACAAACAAACCCGAGAGCGATTCTGCCAAAAACCTCCGGCCTGGTCAGGCCGATCCCCAATCCATCGCAGCTTCGAGTTGAAGGGCCGGTAGATTCGATGGACGCAGCCGGAATTTCTCGAACTGCGTCAGCTTGAACTCATTCACCTGCCGCAAGAGTTCTTCTTTCACCACCGTCTTGTTCAGGTGGGAACATCCTGAATCCAGAGCCAGAGCCGAAATGTTTGCTTCAAACTCTGCTCCCCCGTCTTTGCTGGGCATGAAATCCGGAAACTCAAAGATAATTGAACAACTTCCCTTTGCCGCGCCGTGGTCGAATTTGAATTTGGCCTCGACTGCATAGAGCAGGAAAAACCTGTGATACTCCGCATCCTTCAGAAAGAAGATATCCTGTAAGGCCACTCCGTTGATTTTCATTCCATCAACCTTTTCCTTCATCCAACCGACTTCACGCGGAAGCTCAACGCTGGGGTCGGGACATGCACCGAAATCCGTCATGCCGACAAACTCGAAACCCAGCGGCTGGAGGTTTTTCATCAAGCTGCCGAAGAATGCAATCCGTCGCTCGTTGTCGAAGTTTGAGAAAAGGATCGTTTCGATTTCCGACTCGCGCTTCACGTCCCCATTGCGCTTGAACCGTTCGGTGAGATCCTTCACGAAACGGCGGTTCACATCTTTGGTCTCGGCGGCGGTGTGTGTGAGAATGAATTTGATCCGCGTACCCGAGGCGTTTTTCTCCAGACGCAGCTTGCCTTTGAAAATGCTTTTGGTCGCCGCCCAACTCTTGGAGAAATCCTCCCTCTCGATCTGAAATTCGCAGCAGATGATATTTGGGTTGTTGCCCACCGGCACAAACGCAGGCGAGCCGATGATTTTGTAGTTGGTGAAATCTCCCGTAATCAAGTCGGTGAGCTTCAGGTCCGGCGGAATCGCATCCAAGAGGGACTTGCGGGAGTTCCACGGAAGGGTGCGGGTCATCGTCTTCGGATTGTCTTCGCGCGAAGACTGGCATTCCCGCAATTCATCGAACTCTTGCGGACACAGGAGAAGGCAGACTAGCACTGGGATCGTGTCTCGCTTCTCGTTCCGAACGAGGAAAATGCCGCGCGAGCGCAGCGTGTGTTTCAAGTCGCCGTGCGCAATGAACGGCTGTTCCAAAAAACCTCTCAGCGCCTCGCCAAACGGAAGCAGCACATCAATGTCATCAGGGGTTTTCTGCATGTCAGTGTCTCACGATCCGGAAATCCTCATCGTAACAGTGGATTTCCGCTGCATTGGCGAAGCCGGAGTTTGAAAAACTACCCTTGGCTAGCTGGACTGCGTTGCTGTGTTGGAGATGGTCGTAATCGGGAAACGCGATCACCACTCGGCTGCACCAATCCTGCGAGAGATGCTGGGCCAGCCCCATGAGGCGTTTCAGTCCAGCGTCAGAAAACCGTTCCAGAGTTGAAAGTAGCAGAATTCGCTTTTCCAAAGTCTTGTCCGCAATTCGCAGAGGCAGAACGCTGGAGTTGATGTATTCCACTGGCAGCATCCGCCCATGTTTGAGGTGGCACAGCGGGTTCACATTTTTCCCGGTGTCCGGGTAAAAGAATTCCACCTCACAACCGTTCGCAATGCGTCTTGCGTAGTTTACTGAATCAAAAACAAAACGCGCCCGTTTGTTGTCCACGACGTAGATGGCCTCGTAGTTCAAGGTGTCGGGCATGTTCACTCGAACCAGTTGGCTGATGACATCGCCTTCGGTTTCGCGGTCGTTGTTGATCCAGAACAGCACGCCCGCGTCCTGAGTCTTCGCCACGCCTTTGACCGCTTGCACGAGAGTCCGGCGCACATCTGAGTTCTTGAAACACTCAATGGTGTGGGCGAGGTCGGAAAAATGATCCTTAAAAATGCGAGCAGGACTGTTTGGATATGGGTCGGCTGAAAACTTAACCGAAACAATCAGGTTCTGGCCGAGTCCATCTACGAGCGGGGACCGGTAACCCAGCACGTAATCAATGCCGTGGGTGCGTCGCGCGTGCCCTGAAACCTTGTGAAGTTCCGATCGCACGCACGGGAACTCGACTCCGGCTTGCGCCGTATCCCAGCCGACCAATCGCAGAAATTCAGCGGCGATGCTTTCGCCTGCTTCTCCAACTTTTTTCGACCATTCGCCCATGTGTTTTTTTACGCGAGTTCTGCGGACTCTTTGCGCCTGCCAGTGAACCGGGAAGTATTGGTGCGCGAACGAATCGCCGGGTTTGCATTCGGTTTGATCGCCATGAACCGATGCTAGGCGACTCGATCGCTTCGGTTAACGCAACGGCGCACCGCCATCAATCCCACAGCGTCCCTCAACAGCCCGCGCCGTGTGTCAGCCCGCATTTGCCAACACACCGCTTTCACTTGGCGGCGTTGGGAAAGGTGGACCCCATGCTTTAGACCACTGAGCGCAGAACATAAGATGGATTCTCGAGATACCGAATAGGTGGTGACTTCCTCCGCGTCACTGTCCGCGTCACTGTCAGCAAAAACGTCAGCAACTGGGTAGTGAAAGAGTAGGTTTGGGTAATGACCGATTATGCTTGATTAGCCAATGAAATCAGGCATTCTTGACGTGGTTACGGTGCGAGAGACGACCGATTCCGACCCTCGCCTCCAGTCGCTGATGCGTGTGCATCAAGCACTTGGGAGGAAAAGGGATGACAACTGTGCCCGGAAATGTGCCTAAAATGACTACCCTCATGGAACTCCCGCAGAATTCCCAGGAAGGAGTCCACTACCCCGTAACGCGCAGTTTCGGAGCCCGGCATCATTGCGCTCATGAACAAAATCATGAAGCAAAGATTCCGCATGTATCGCCGCCAGGGCGGCGTTTTCTACGTGTTCGACCAACTCACCGGCAAACGGGAGAGCCTGCAAACGGCCGATAAGGATGCCGCTCTGAGAGTGCTGCACGCCCGGAACGAGGCCCAGCAGCAACCGCTCATCAACCGTCAGATTGCCCGCGCCTATCTTGCCGCCGGGGATCCGGAAATCACCAAGCGGACCTGGCAGACGGTGATGGAGGAGATCATCAAGACCAAGCATGATGAAACTCAGCAGCGCTGGGTGCGGGCGAACAAAGATCACGCGTACGATCTCATTCGAAACCTCCCGGTCTTTGAAACTCGCGCGGAACATTTTCTGAGGGTGTTGGAGCGCGGGACTGTCGCGACGAACGTGTTTCTGCGCCGACTCCACAACTTCGCGCTCGACATGGGCTGGCTGCCCTGGCCGGTGGTGCCCAAGCGCCAATGGCCCACGGTGGTTTACGGCCCCAAGCGGGCGATCACCTGGGAGGAGCATCGGCGGATTGTTGACCGCGAGCCAAACCCCGAACGCCGGGCGTATTACCAACTGTGCTGGCTGCTGGGCGGCTCGCAAGGCGACATGGCCAGCCTCACTGCGGAAGACATCGACTGGAGCCAATGCGTCGTGAGCTACCAGCGCAAGAAGACCAAGTCAGTTGCGTTGGTGCATTTCGGTGAAGAGTTGGCGGAGTTGTTCCGGACCTTGCCGGATTCGGGTCCGCTGTTCCCCTATTTGTGGAGCGTTCGCACCACTGACCGGGCCACGGAATTCAAGCAGCGCTGCCGCGGTCTGGGGATCACGGGCGTGACCCTGCACTCCTACCGCTACGCCTGGGCGGAACGGGCCAAGCAATGTGGCTACCCGGAACGATTTGCCCAGGAAGCGCTGGGCCAGAACAGCAAAGCGGTGCATCGCGCTTACGCCAAAAACGCAGTGATGGTGCTGCCCTCGTTGGAATCCTTCGAGCAGACCGCTCGGAAGCGAAAGCTGCTTGAGTTACCGAGTGGTCGGAACCGCAGGCAGGTGCCGGCGACAGTAACCCCAGTGTGAGCGAGCGAATGCGCAACGATGTCTTCAACAATAACACCGGTAAGGAGATTCCTGTGGAGACCAAAGGCGCCGGCTCCACAGCCAGCTTATGGGCTGGAATCCTCCACCACTTTGAGGCGCAGGAAAGTCTGGCCCACGGCGTTGGTCCCGCGCAACGGGCGGTCTCCCCGCACCGTCCATACTTCCACATTCTCAGCGGCGTTGGTCACCACTCCCAGCCGGTTCGCCACTTGATCGATCAACACCCAACTGTCGGGCAGCGTCGGTGATTCTTCCAGGTCATAACGCACGCCCACGCCACCGCCTCGCAACCGCCGATACTTTACGTTCGCATACGTGTTCCCCAGCACGTTGGTTAGTCCATATTCTGGCAGCAGCGTCCGCGCGTCCACGTTCGTCGGGTTCAGGCCCAGCCCGTACTCCCACACGTTCACGAACTCATCCCCGTCCGGGTTGGCCAGGTTCGCCGCGCTGCCGCTGTCGCTATTCATACCAAAGTAACCTTGTCGCCATCCCTCCAGCCGGCTCCACACCTGAAAAGCCACCGCGCTGGAAGCGCTCCCGTTGAGGTTCGTCACCATTAGCGGCCCGCTCAGGGCGTTGCTTGGCACGGCCACCGTGATCGTGTTGGCCTGGATGTTCGGTGCCGTTGGCTTGACCCATTGCCCGCCGCCAAAGCCCACCCACGTCGAGGGCCGGTTGTCCGACGGAAAGAAATCCCCGGTAATCACCACCGTCCCGCCCACGTTCGTCCCCAGCGGGTTGAATCCCGCCACCACCGGCAACTTCCGCTCCACCGCCAACCGATAACTCCCCGTCTGGTTGGGGGTCCCGCTGGTCACTCGCACCAGATAGTCGCTTCCCTGGTGCGTGAACTCCATCTGTGCCACCCCAGCGCCACCGCTGCCGGCCAGCGCCGAACTGACCACGATCTCGGGTTGATCCAACCGCGCCACTTCCAGCTTTCCGTCGAAGCCGGCGCTCTCCAACCGCAGCCGCACCGTTTGCGGCCGGTTGACGCCCTGGAGCAGGTAATCTTGCGAGCGATAGATGCCTTCCGGCCGATACGGGTCGGGTGGATCGCTCGTCGTCAGAACTCCATTCACCTCCTGCCCGGGGCGCACCACTGGATACAGCGCAATCTCGTAATCGCCCGTCCCATTGGTCTCCACACTGGAGACTTGCACGCCGTAGCTCTGGCCTGCTCCCACGATAAAAATCTGTAACGCCTCGGTGGAACTGGTCAACAAATCGTTGGTCGAAACTACTGTGCCGGTTGACGAGTCCACCAAACGAATTACCGGGTCGAAGCCAGCGCCGCCAGTTTGTCTGACATAGACCGCGTAACTGTCCAACACCAGCTTGAAAATCGTCCCATTGCCACCGGCTCCGCCCTGAATCGTCGTCCCGTAGAGCGTGCTCCCGGACAGGAGCAGGCCCGCATGCGGATTCGCCCCGTCGCTGCCGCTGAAACTCTTGAGCACCGTGTAATTCGATCCCGTCACGTCCACCTTGAAGACCGTGCCGTTGTAATTGGCTCCACCGTAATACGTCGTCCCGTAGAGCGTGCTCCCGGACAGGAGCAGGCCCGCATACGGATACCCCCCATCGCTGCGGCTGAAACTCTTGAGCACCGTGTAAT
>JANNEF010000203.1:0-5827 GCA_031378375.1 Verrucomicrobiota bacterium
GCTCTTCCGGGCCTTCAACAAGGGCGCGCTCGGCATGTTGAAAGTGTCCGGGCCGGAGAACCTGGTCGCCTATTCGGGCAAGGAAGTGGACGCGGTCTATCTGGGCCGCCAGGCCGAGGCCGGTTCCGACGCCCAGAAACAAGTGGCTGCGCTTCAGGCGCAGATGAAGGAAGCGATCAAGTCCGACCCGAAGATTTCCGGACTGACCAAGGACATTCAAATTGCCAAGGGCAAGGGCGTGTTCATGCAAACCTGTTTTGTATGTCATCAGATCAACGGTGAAGGCATCCCCGGACAGATTCCGCCGCTGGCCAAGGCGGACTATTTGATGGCGGACAAGGATCGTTCCATTCGAGGCGTCCTCTTTGGGCAGTCCGGCCCGATGAAGGTCAACGGCAAGGACTACAACGGCGTGATGATTCCCTTGAACTACCTGTCCGACGAGGATGTGGCGAATGTGCTGACGTACGTGCGCAACAGCTTCGGTAACTCCGGCGACGCGGTGAAGGCGGACGAGGTGCGCCGCATTCGCAGCGAAGCGCCCGCGCCCGCCGTGAACAGCTTCGAGTAAGTCAAACGGGATGAACGCTCCCTTCGCCATTCTCCTCCTCGCCATGCTGGCGGGGACCAGGGCGGTTTCATCACCGGTTCTCGCTTCCGAACGGCCCGCCGGGATCCCACCAACCGGCATGGCGCTGGTGCCGGCGGGCCGTTACATCCCGCTCTTCCGCGCGGAGAAAGACCCGAAGGAGATCGCGGTGCCGGCCTTCTTCCTGGATGTGCTGCCGGTCACGAATGGCGACTTCCTTGAATTCGTGCGTGCCCATCCGAAGTGGGGCCGCTCGACCGTGAAACGCCTGTTCGCCGAGGCGGATTATCTCCAGCGCTGGGCTGGCGACCTGGATCCCGGCACCAATGCCCCACTCTCCGCGCCCGTCACGCACGTTTCGTGGTTCGCCGCCAAGGCGTACTGCTCATGGAAAGGCAAACGTCTGCCCACGACCGCCGAGTGGGAGTACGCGGCCGCCGCCAGTCCGACCCGCGTGGATGGCGCGAATGATCCGGAGTTCACCCGCCAGGTGCGGGCGTGGTATGCAACCCCCGCGCCGGGGACGCTGCCCGCCGTCGGAACCGGGCGCACCAATGTCTTCGGGGTGCAGGATCTGCACGGGCTGATCTGGGAATGGGTCGCCGACTTCAGCACCGCCATGGTCACGGGCGACGCGCGGGGCGACACGGGCCTGGACCGGCAGCTCTTTTGCGGGGCGGGTTCCGAAGGAGCGAAGGACACTTCCAATTTCCCCGCCTTCATGCGCTACGGATTCCGCAGCAGCCTAAAAGCCAGTTACACCGTCCACAATCTGGGCTTCCGCAGTGCCAGAAGTATTGCCGAAGAACAAAAATGAAAAACTCAATTCTTGCCAGCCAAATACAGGCGGCCCTGACGGGCTTCGTGACCCTGACCGCGCTGGCCGGAATGCTCTTGTGCACGGGATGTGTCACCGGCTCCGGCCGCACGGCCTCCGACACGCCTTCGTGCTGTGCAAAAGAACTGACATCCGCCACGCCCATTCCCGACCAGTCGCTCTACCAGCTCGACTCGTCGTGGACCAACGACGCGAGCGCCACGCTCCAGCTCGGGTCGCTGCGCGGGCGTCCGCAGCTCGTCACCATGTTTTTTGCCAGTTGCGAATACGCCTGCCCGATTCTGGTCCACGACATGAAGAAGATTGAAGCCGCGCTGCCCGAGCAGGTGCGGACCAACGTGAGCTTTGTGCTGGTGTCCTTCGACTCGGAGCGCGACACGCCCACCGTGCTGGCGAACTACCGGAAGAATCACGAACTGGCCGCCCACTGGACGCTCCTGCGCGGCGCGCCCGACGACGTGCTGGAACTGGCGGCCTTGCTCGGCGTGAAATATAAGAAAGACCTGCGTGGCCAGTTCGCGCACTCCAACGTCATCACCGTGCTCGATGCCAACGGCGAGATCGTGTTGCAGCAGATCGGCTTGAACCAGCGCGCGGATGACGTCGTAGCGACCGTCAAACGCCTCTCCGCCCATTGAGCGGGCGCGCCGGCTGGCCTTGCAGGCGGGGCACCTTGTCCGATGAACGGTTACGGAACACCGGCGGGAGTTCAATTCAGTTTCTTCAATCACCCCTTCGCATGAGGCTCTTTCTGGCATGAGCCGCCATCCTTGCACAATCCTCCCCGCTCCTTGACCGCACCGGCTATTGACCCCGGTCAAGGTCATGGATTCTACGTAGGCGTATCAATACCGGCGTGACCGCTGCTGCCACAGGGGATGTGCCAACGCCTCAGACTCCGATCGAAGAGCCGGTGGCTGGGAACTACTTCGTCGCAGCCTATCCGCCGTTCTCCGCGTGGGACTTCGCGCAGGTTCCCGCGTTGCACGAAACTTTGGAGCAATCCGCGCCTGCCGCGCCGATCGGACTCTACGTCCATCTTCCTTTCTGACAGAAAAAATGTGGCTACTGCTACCATCTCTCTTACAGAGGGTGTTGCGAAAGTCATTTGGGTGATGTGGGGATTTGTTGGTGAATTCCACTTTTTTACTCGGGCGGTTTTTCCAACGCCAAACCGAACTCCAACTGGTCCGACTGGAGTCCAGCCAGCCGGGACGTTTCCTGCGGCGCATCCAGCCAGGCCATCGTGCGCAACAGCACCGCGCTGTCGGCCCACAAACTCATCTGCCACGTCAGGCGCAGGCGGTCGAAGAACATCTGGCCCAGGCCCAACTGGTTTTTCTCAAAGGACTGCGCCGGTTCAATTCACGGACGGACTTGCTGCAGCAATCGCCGCGGCACCCGGCTGGCCAGCGGGATCAACCCGAACAACGTCTCGTGCGCTCCGGCGGCGCAGCCGAAATGGCGCGGACAACGCGACGCTTCCCAGCAGTGCGGACCACACTCCGGCTGCTCCGGCGCGCGAAACCACTGTTCCCCACCTGGCTCGTCGTGCTCCCACCATTCCAATGGTTGGCCATGCGCGCATTCGATTTGCGCCGCGCTCCGGTAGGGCGGCAACAGGAGCATGTCCGCACGCAGCCTGGTCACCACCGCCGTCTGCCAACCCGTGCGCGCCGCCGCTTTGCTCACGTTGGACAAATTCGCCAGGTCCGCCACCACGATGCCCGGCCACCAGCCCAAGTGGGAACGGCACCAGCGCAAACTGGGCAGGAGCAGACCGCCCTCAACCACATTGGCCGGTGTCACCCAGGTGACCAGCGGCAAAAAGGTCACCGACGGATGCGGCGTGGGCAGCCACAGCCGCAGGGTGTGTTTCTTGTAGCCAACGAAGCAGCGGCTTGGTCCGGTCTTGAGCGTGCGTCCGCCCAGCGCCGCGTGCGCGGCGTGTAGGTGGCGGAACTTTTTTTTGAAGCCGCTGCACGACGCGGGCAAATCCGTCGCGTCCAGCAACGCCACGGCGTGGGGCTGCACGCCTTGCCGAGAGAGCAACCGGCCCGGCAAATGTTGGTTGATCCGCCGCCGCCCGCGCACGCCCACTTGCTGGCGGAACTCAGAAAGCATCCGCGCCGTCGGGAGCTCTCGCCGCCACCGGGCGAAGCGCCGCCAGGCGGGTTGTTCGGGCAGTCGCGCCACGATCAGGTTCAGGGAATGGGTGGAGGTGAGCACCGCCAGCAAATGCACGCGCCAGAATTGGGCGGCGCTCAAGCCATGCCGCCGCCCCCCCGGCTTCGCTCCCCTCCAGCTTTGGCAGATGAAAAACCCCCGGCAGAGCCAATGCCGTTTTTTCATGTCGCCTTTCCAGGCTTAGGCGACCCGGGATACAACGGTTAGCGAGTCCTGTCAGGGCAGTGGGGGGAGTAATCCGAGAAGAGCCGGCGACTTGTACCAGCGACGCTCGTTTACTACACACTTTACTGCACAGTTGCGACCGTTTTTGGCCTACCGCATCGAGAGCGTCGTTGTCCGTGAACGACTTTCAAACTGGCTCCAGAGGTAGGGCTCGAACCTACAACCCCACGGTTAACAGCCGCGTGCTCTACCATTGAGCTACTCTGGAACTCTAAAGGCCGCGTAATCTACAAACCGCCTCCGGCAACGTCAATTTATTTCCCAGCACACGCGCACGCGGCGCGTTCACCGCTGGCAGCGCGGGCAATAAAATGTGCTCCGCGCGGCCTGGACACATCGCCGGATGGGCACGCCGCAATTGGGACAGGGCCGGGCCGCGCGGTCGTAAACGCGCAGCCGTTCTTCGTAATAGTCCGGCGCATCCTCGGCGCGGCCATAATAAAAAAGCCCATTGCGCGGGCCCGCGCCCGCCCAATCCAGCGGCAGGGTGCTGCCGTGGGTGATGGCTTCCCGCAACACTTCGCGCACCGCCTGCCAGAGCCGTTGCGCCTGAGCCACGGTGAGGCGGCTGGCCGCCACGCGGGGCGAGAGTCGTGCGCGGAACAAGGTCTCGCTGGCGTAGATGTTGCCGACGCCGGCGATCAAAGATTGGTCGAGCAGTTTCACCTTGATGGGCTGGGCGGAGCGACGCAGGCCGGCGAAAAAGGTCGGCGGCGGCGTGGCGCTTTCCAACGGCTCGGGGCCGAGTCGGGCGAGGGGGCGGGTGTCCAATGTCAGCCGGCCAAAGGCGCGCGGGTCTTCGTATACGAACTTGGTGGCGCCCAGCGCGAGGATGACGGCGGCGTGTTTGGGAAGCGGCTGGCGCGCGGGCAACAGATACATCCGGCCGGTCATGCCCAGATGTCCAACGAGCCGGAAAGGTTGGCGCGGCGGCGGCAGACGGAGGGTGAAGATCAGGTATTTTCCACGCCGTTGCAGCGAAGTGAATTTCGCGCCGCGCAACGCCCGCGAAATTTGGGGTGGCGACGACGGGGCGATGACCCGCGGACGGCGCACCTGCACGGCGCGGATGGTTTTGTTTTCGAGCAGCGGCGCCAGATGGCGCACGAGCACTTCGACTTCGGGCAGTTCAGGCATGGTGGCGCGGAGAATCAGCGGCCCGACCGCCGTCGGTCGTTCAGCAAGGTGACGACTTGCTCGTCGGTCGTTTGTTCGAAGTGCCGGTAGTAACCGCCCACCGACTCGAAGTCCGGGTCCACCAGCAACGCTATCACGCGGTCGGCAAGACGCTTGATGCGGGCCGCCGCGCTGCCGGAAGCCACGGGCACGGCGACGATGACGAGGCGGGCGGCGCGCTGCCGGGCGGAAGCGATGGCGGCTTCCATGGTCGCGCCGGTGGCCAGGCCGTCGTCGAGGATGAAGGCGCATTGGCCTTTC
This sequence comes from Verrucomicrobiota bacterium, assembly GCA_031378375.1. Taxonomy (GTDB): domain Bacteria; phylum Verrucomicrobiota; class Verrucomicrobiia; order Limisphaerales; family JANNEF01; genus JANNEF01. Next base: position 5,277 of record JANNEF010000203.1, read on the forward strand.
AATTCGATGGGCGGGGATGGTTCAAACCTCCGGCGGTAATCGCCCAGGCGTTGCTGTTCCTCGGCGATGACGGTCTGGAGTTCGGCGGGGGGCACGCCGGCGCACGCGGCGGGGTCGAGGATCACCACGTCCGGCTCGGCAAGCGCGCCGACGGCAAATTCACGATGGCGGGGATGGCCGATCTTGCGGACGACGATGACGTCCAGCGGCAGCTTGAGGTGGCGGGCGACTTCCGCGGCACCACAACTCCGCCACGCGGCAGGCCAAGCGCGACGTCGGCATGCACTTGCTGGGCTGCAAGGTGAAGCGCCAGCTTCCGGCCCGCGTCTTCGCGTGAGGCAAAGTGCATGAGCCGGAAGATAAGGCGCGAGGGGAGGCGGCTCCAAGCACCAAACAAGCAAGGGGAGCGCGCCGAGTTGACTCAGATTAAATGTTACCGGGGCGGGGAGTTGGACGAGGCGTCTGACCATACGTTGACTCACATTCGTGGTTACCCAAGTCACGAACATGAGCCTGTCTGCCAAACGCGAGTCGCTCGCACGTATTCACGG
>JANNEF010000205.1:0-51102 GCA_031378375.1 Verrucomicrobiota bacterium
CTGTTTCCCTCGCGCACCGCCGAACTGGTGTTGATGTTGCGCAACGCGGGTTTGTATCCCGCGTTCGATCCGCCCACGTTCAATCAGTATGGCGGGCTGGTCAGCAGCGGATTTCAGCCCGTGCTTTCGTCGGGCAGCGGGACGATTTACTACACGCTCGACGGCAGCGATCCGCGGCTGCCGGGCGGCGGCATTTCACCCACGGCGCTCGTGTGGGTGCCGGGCGCGGTTTCGATCACGCAAGACCTCACGCTCAATGTGCGCGTCCGCACCGCCGGCGGCCAGTGGTCGGCGCTCGCGCAACCGCTCTACCTTCTTGCGACCCGCCGCCCACCCACCGCGCGCGACCTGCTCGTCACGGAGATTCATTACAACCCCGCCGGCACTGACGAATACGAGTTCGTCGAGCTGTATAACGCCAGCGCCTATCCGCTCGATCTTTCCGGCGTCTCGTTCAGCAACGCGGTGCGCTACATCTTTCCCAACAACTTCACCCTGGCGCCGGGCGCGTTCGTGATGGTGGTGGAGGACACGACGGCCTTCGGCCAGCGCTATCAGAATCCGGGATCATCGTGGTATTGGCCCAACCTCGCCGTGGCTGGCGCGTGGGTCGGCGCGCTCAACAACGCCGGCGAAACTCTCACGCTCCTCTCGTCGAACGGCGTTGAGCTGGCCTCCATCTCCTATCAGTCCGGCGGCGACTGGCCCGGACGCGCCGACGGCAGCGGCAGTTCGCTGGAGTTGCGCACGCTGCCGCCGACCTCGGCCACGGATCTGGATGTGCGCGCCCTGGTCGCGGAGGGACTGAGCTGGACTTCCAGTTCGCAGTATCACGGTTCGCCCGGACGCTTCGACCCGTTCGTGAAATCCGTTCGCATCAACGAACTCCTTTCCCATTCACTGCTCGGCGAGGACTGGATCGAACTGCTCAACACCGGCAGCCAGCCCGTCGCGCTGACCAACTGCACGCTCACGGACGACCTCGCGCTGCCGGGCCGCTATGCGTTCCCCGGCGCCACCGTGCTTGCGCCCGGTCAGTTCCTGATTCTCTCCGCCACGCAACTCGGCTTCGCTTTTGGCGAGATGGGCGAGAGCGCGTTTCTCCTCCAGATGTCCGGCACGAACGTCCTGCGCTTTCTCGACACGGTCGATTTCCCCGCTGCGGCTCCGGAGGAATCGTTCGGTCTTTACCAGCGCATGGACGGGGAGCGCGATTTCACCGAACTGAACGCCAACACGCCGGGCGCGACCAACAGCCCGCCGCGCATCGGGCCGCTGGTCATCACCGAAATCATGTTCGCGCCCGCGACCAACCTCGTTGAGTTCATTGAGCTCACCAGCCTGACCAACGGGCCGCTGGCGTTGTTCGATGCGACCTATCCCAGCAACGTCTGGACGCTGGAAGGCGTCGGCAATTTCTCCTTCCCCACCGGCACCGTGCTCGCGCCCTACGCCAGGGTCATCGTGTGCGCGACGAACCTCGCCGCCTTCCGTGCGCAATACGGCGTGAGCGCCGAGGTGCCCGTCTTCGGCCCGTGGACCGGCACGCTCGACCGCAAGGGCGAGACGATCAATATCCTCCGGCCCGGCACCCCGGAGACCAACGGCGTCCCCTACTACCGCGTCGATCACATGAGCTACCGCACCTCGCTGCCGTGGCCCACCGCCATCGCCGGGGTGAGCTTTCAGAAAAGCCCGGTCGAGTCCTACGGCAATGATCCCTTGAACTGGGTCGCCGCCGCACCGACGCCCGGCACCAATGTCATGCCGGGCCAGCGACCGGTCATCATCACGCCGCCGCAGAGCCTCAGCGTAGATGCGGGCCAGACCGTGAGCTTCAGTGTCACCGCCACGGGCGCGCCGCCGCTGGTGGTGCAATGGCGCTTCAACGGCGCGCTCATCTCGGGTGCGACCAGCGCCACGCTGCTGCTCACGAATGTGCAAGTCGCGCAGGCTGGCGCCTACGACGCGCTCGTCTTCGGCCCCGGCGGCTCGGCCTTGAGCGCGGCGGCGCAGCTTGTCGTGATCAAGCCGCCGGTCATCACCACGCACCCGGTGAGCCTGACCGTGCGGGCCAGTTCCAACGCCGTGTTCTCTGTCTCAGCCACCGGCCACGGAACCTTGCATTATCAGTGGCGTCTGAACGGTCTCGCCCTCAGCGGTGCCACGAGCAATTCACTCAACATCATCAGCGCCGCGTTTGAAAATGCCGGCAGCTACGACGTGCTCGTCACCGACAACCTAGGCTCGACGTTGAGCGGATCCGCCACGCTGGCCGTGTTGATCGATCCGACCATCGTGCAACAGCCGCTCACTCAGCCCGTGCTCGCGGGCGGGAGCGTCACGCTGAGCGTGAGCGTGACGAATGGTGCGACGCTGCCGATCAACTACCGGTGGCGACGCGGCGGCTTCACCTTCACGAACTTCTACCTGAACTCGCGCGTGAGCTTTCTCACCTTGAGCAATGTGCAGGCACCGAACACCAACTGGAGCGTCTTCGTGACCAACGTGGCCAAGCCCGCCGGCGTGCTCAGCGTGACCGCGCAACTCGTCATTCTCACCGACACCAACGCCAACGGTCTGCCCGACAGTTGGGAGACGAGTCATGGATTCGGCCCCGGCAACCCCGCCCTCCGTGACGCCGATCCCGATGAGGACGGCCTGACGAACTGGGAGGAATACATCGCCGGCACGAATCCAACCAACGGGTTGAGCTATCTGAAGATCGATTCATTGGCGAAAGGAGCCGGCGCGACAATCACTTTCAGCGCCGTCTCGAACCGGACCTACACCGTCTATTTCACTGACGCGCTCGGTAGCCCGGCCACCACGACATGGTCGAAGCTGGCCGACTTCCCCGCCCGTCCCAACAACCGCATCGAAGCGGCCGAAGATTCACTTTCTACGAGTAACCGCTTCTACCGTCTTGCCACGCCGCAGCAGCCGCCGTGAGGCGTCCGTCGCGGCGGGTTCACGAAGTCCGGGGAGAGCTTCGATCCCGTCCGCGCATGAACTCGCCGATGGACATATTTCTTCCGGAACTTCAAACTCCTTGAATCATGTTCAGCCCGTTCCAACCGCACGTGCAACAGCAGCTCGCCGACATTCGCGCGGCCGGAACCTACAAGCGCGAGCGCGTCATCACCACGCCGCAGGGCACCACGATTCGCGTGAGCGACGGCCAGCCGGTGTTGAACCTGTGCGCGAACAATTATCTCGGACTCGCCCAGCATCCGGCGGTCAAGCAGGCCGCGCATGACGCGCTCGAACAATGGGGCTACGGTTGCGCCAGTGTGCGCTTCATCTGCGGCACGCAGGGTGTCCACAAACAGCTTGAGGCAAAGTTGAGCGAGTTTCTCGGCACGGAGGACACCATTCTCTACGGCTCGTGCTTCGATGCGAACGGAGGCTTGTTCGAGACCTTGCTCGGCGCGGAGGACGCCATCCTCTCCGACGAGTTGAACCATGCGAGCATCATTGACGGCGTGCGGCTCTGCAAAGCGGTGCGCTTCCGCTATCTGAACAACGACATGGGCGACCTCGAAGCGAAGCTGAAGGAAGCTTCGGGCGCGCGCTTCCGCATGATTGCCACGGACGGCGTCTTCTCGATGGACGGCTACATCGCGAACCTCCACGCCGTCTGCGACCTCGCGGAGAAACACAACGCGCTCGTGATGGTGGACGATTCGCACGCTGTCGGCTTCATGGGGAAGCAGGGCAGGGGAACGCACGAACATTGCGGAGTGATGGGCCGCGTGGACATCGTCACCGGCACGCTCGGCAAGGCGCTGGGCGGCGCGAGCGGTGGCTACACCAGCGGGCGGCGCGAGATCATCGAACTGCTCCGCCAGCGATCGCGGCCATATCTGTTCAGCAACACGCTGGCGCCCGCCATCGCCGGCGCGTCACTCAAAGTTTTGGAGCTGCTCACCGAATCCACCGCGCTGCGCGACAAGCTGGAGGCGAACACGAAGTTTTTCCGCGAAGGCATGGGAAAACTTGGCTTCACCATCCTGCCCGGCACGCATCCGATCTGTCCGGTGATGCTGGGCGACGCGGCGCTGGCGACGCGGTTCGCCGACGCGATGCTCGCGCATGGCGTCTATGTGATCGGCTTCAGCTTTCCGGTGGTGCCCAAGGGCAAGGCGCGCATCCGCACGCAGATCTCGGCGGCGCATTCGCCCGCGGATTTGGAAACGGCCATCCGCGCGTTCGCCGATGTGAAACGTGAGCTGGGCGTCTGACATCGGAGGCCAAAGCAAAGACCTCGAACTGCTCCGACGTCTGCGCGGTTTGGCCGGCTCATTGATGTCGTGACGAACTGCCGCCGCTTCGCCTAATCTGTCCGACGAGTCCAACACATCATCTGAACAACGAAAGGCAAACATGACAAAGAAATGGCAAGGCGTTTTCCCCGCCATCACCACCCAAATGCACCGGGACGGCTCGCTCAACCTCGAAGCCACCGCCCGCCACGCGGAAGTGCTCATCCAGTCCGGCGTCACCGGCATGATCTTTCTCGGCTCGCTGGGCGAGAACCAACCCATGACCGGCGAGGAAAAGCGTCGCGTCCTCACGGCGATGGTCGAGGCGGTGAATGGCCGTGTGCCCGTCCTCAGCGGCGTGGCGGAGACCAGTACCGCCGAAGCCATCCGCTACGTGCGCGACGTGGAGCGCCTGGGCGCGGACGGCGTGATGCTCATGCCCGCGATGCTCTACAAGGCTGCGGCGGAAGAAACGCTCGCGCACTTCCGCGCCGTCGCGAAGGCCACCGGGCTGCCGATCATGATCTACAACAACCCGATCAGCTACGCGAACGACATCACGCCGGAGCTGTTCGCGCAGCTTGCCGGACCGAAGACTTTCGTCGCGCTCAAGGAAAGTTCCGGCGACACACGGCGCATCACCGACCTGCACAACACGGTGGGCGACCGCTACGCCATCTTCACCGGCGTGGACAATCTTGCGCTCGAAGCCTCCATCCTCGGCATTGACGGCTGGGTCGCCGGCACCGGCATCGCTTTCCCGGCGGAGAACCAGTATTTCTGGGAGCTGACCCGGCGCGGCGAATGGGCGAAGGCCCGCGAGATTTACCGCTGGTTCACGCCGCTGCTGCATTTGGACGTGCATACGAAATTCGTCCAATACATCAAGCTGGCTGTGCAGGAGTGTGGCCTCGGCTCCGAATGGGTCCGCGCCCCGCGCCTCGTGCTCAAGGGCGAGGAGCGGAAGCGCATTTTGAAAATCATCCACGACGGCATCGCCAAAAGGCCCAAGGTGCCGAAGCGGGCAAAGGTTTAACTCCCTGCGAATCCGGATCAGCCACCGCCCATGACCATGTTCACCCAGCACCGCTTCGCTGCATTCCTCGGCATGGTCCTGTGGGCGACGCTGATTGCGCGGGCCGCTGATCCCCAATCTCCCGCGCCGGATGCGCGGGGCGTGATCAGCCTGCACGCGAGCAATGCTGTGGTCCACGGCACGACGCTCCGCTACGAACCGCCCACCAATAAAAACTGTCTCGGCTTCTGGACCAAGGTGGAAGACTGGGCGGATTGGCAGTTCACAGTCGCCGCGCCCGGTGCCTACGAGATCGAAGTCTGGCAGGGCTGCGGGAAAGGCCACGGCGGCAGCGATGTGACGGTCGAAGTCGGCGGCGGGACGTTCAATTTCGTCGTCGAGGACACGGGGCACTTTCAGAATTTTGTTCCGCGCAAAGTCGGGCGTGTGAGTTTCGCCAAGCCTGGAACCTATTCGCTCGCGCTGAAACCCCGGAGCAAAAAATCCGTTGCCGTGATGGACATCCGCCAGGTGCGGCTGCTGTCCGTGGCCGCCACGCCGCCGCTGGTGGCCGCGCGGCGAGTTGTGTTTCTCGGCGACAGCATCACCTATGCAGGCGGTTACGTGGAACTCGTCGAAACGTATGTCCGCCTGAACTTCCCCGCCGCGCCGGTTGAGTTCCTCAACCTCGGCCTGCCCAGTGAAACGTTCTCCGGCCTGTCCGAGCCGGGCCACGCGGGCGGCGCGTTTCCGCGGCCGGACCTGCACGAGCGCCTGGGCCGCGTGCTCGAAAAGGCGAAGCCCGATTTCATCGTCGCCTGCTATGGCATGAACGACGGCATTTATTATCCGTTCAGCGAAGATCGTTTTCAAAAATTCCAGGACGGCGCGCGCCGCTTGCGCGAACGCGCCGCCGCCGCCGGCGCGAAGGTGCTCCACATCACTCCTCCCACCTTCGATCCCGAACCCATCCGGGCGCGCACGCTGCCGGCCGGGCTGGCCGAGTACCGCCAGCCGTACGAAGGCTACAACGACGTCCTGGACCGGTACTCCGCGTGGCTGCTTGCGCGGCGCGCGGACGGCTGGGAAGTGGTGGACGCGCACGGGCCGATGAACCGCTTCCTCGTAGAAAACCGGCGCGACGATCCGAAATTCCGCCTCGCGGGCGACGGCGTTCACGCGAACGCGCAGGGCCACTGGCTGATCGCGCGCGAGTTGCTCCGGGACCTTGGCGCGTCCGGTGATCTGGTGCGTGCCGATTCGCCGGACGCCTGGTTGAAGTCGAATCCGCGCGGGCCGGAAATGTTGAAACTTGTGCAGCAGCGCCAGCGTGCGCTCAAGGACGCCTGGCTCACACACGTCGGCCACGCCCGCCCCGGCATGGCCAAAGGCAAGCCGCTCGCGGACGCCGAACAGGCGGCGGCGGAGGTGACGGTGAAGATTCGCGCGCTCACGGGCGCGACCCCGGAGTGACTCCCAGATTATTTTTGCATGCATCGCGTTCATACCATTGATTCCCACACCGGCGGCGAACCAACGCGCGTCGTGGTCTCCGGCGCGCCGGACCTTGGCGGCGGCTCGGTGGCGGAACGGCAGAAAGTTTTCCACGAGCGACATGACCGGTTTCGATCCGCCGTCGTCAACGAACCGCGTGGCTCGGACGTGCTGGTGGGCGCGCTGCTGGTGGAGCCGGCGGACAAGTCGTGCGCGGCGGGCGTGATCTTTTTCAACAACGTGGGCTGCCTCCAGATGTGCGGCCACGGCAGCATCGGTCTCGTTGTCACGCTGGCGCATCTGGGGCGCATCCAGCCGGGCGAACACCGCATCGAAACGTCCGTGGGCATCGTCACCGCGACGCTGCATCCCGACGGCAGCGTGTCCGTGGCGAACGTGCCCAGCTACCGCAAAACCAAGGCTGCGAAAGTGAACGTGCCCGGCATCGGCCCGGTCGTCGGCGACGTGGCGTGGGGCGGCAACTGGTTTTATCTGGTCGAGCAACACAACCAGTCGCTCGATCTGGCGAATGTCGAAAAGCTCACCGATTTCGCCTGGCGCATCCGGCAGGCGGTGAATGCGCAGGGCTTCCCGGAAGTGGATCACGTCGAACTGTTTGGCCCGCCGCAAACGCCCGGCGCGCACTCGCGCAATTTCGTCCTCTGCCCTGGCAAAGCCTACGACCGCTCGCCGTGCGGTACCGGCACCAGCGCGAAGCTCGCCTGCCTCGCCGCCGACGGGAAATTGCCCGAAGGCGAGGCGTGGGTGCAGGAGAGCATCCTCGGCAGCAGCTTCAGCGGTCGCTACCGGCGCGAGGGCGACAAGATCATCCCGACGATCACCGGCACGGCCTTCATCAACGCCGAGTCCACGCTGTTGCTGGACGAGCGCGATCCGTTCTGCTGGGGCATTCGCTGAGGCATGGGCCGGCGCATCCTCATCATCGGCTCCGGTGTCATCGGCCTCTCGACCGCCTATTACGCGGCGCGCAAGGGGCACCGCGTCACCGTGCTCGACCGCGAGCCGGAGCGGCGCGACGGCTGTTCGTTCGGCAACGCGGGGATGGTGGTGCCGAGCCACTTCACGCCGCTGGCCGCGCCGGGCATGGTGGCGCTCGGTCTGAAATGGATGTGGAACCCGGAGTCGCCATTTTACATCAAGCCGCGACTGAATTGGGAGTTGCTGAGTTGGAGCTTCAAGTTCTGGCGGGCCGCCACGGCGGAACACGTCCGCCGTTCCGCGCCGCTCTTGCGCGACTTGAACTTCGCCAGCCGCGCCTGCTTCGAGGAACTCGCCGCGCTGTCTGGAAACGATTTCGGACTGGTGAAGCGGGGCCTCGTGATGCTTTGCAAAACTCAACACGCGCTCGACGAGGAATCGCTGATGGCGGAGCGCGCGCGCAAACTCGGCATCCCCGCCGAGGTGCTCGACGCGCCGCAGACGGCGAAGCTCGACTCCGGCGTGCGCATGGACGTGGCCGGCTCGGTTTACTTTCCGCAGGACTGCCACCTTTCGCCGAACCGTTTCATGGCCGGCCTGAAACAACAGCTCGATCAGTCAGGCGCGACATTCTCGTGGGGAACCGAAGTCACCGGCTGGCGCGTGAACGGCGGTCGCATCGAAGCCGTGCAAACAACTCAAGGCGATTTCACCGCCGACGAATACGTGCTGTGCGGAGGCTCGTGGTCGCCGGTGGTTGCGCGCGACCTGCGGCTCAACCTCCCGATGCAGGCGGGCAAAGGCTACAGCCTCACGCTGCCGCGTCCGCGCCAGTTGCCGGCGATCTGCTCCATCTTCACGGAAGCGCGGCTGGCGGTGACGCCGATGGACGGCGCGTTGCGCTTCGGCGGCACGATGGAGATCGCCGGCTTGAACGAGGACATCAATCCGGCGCGCGTGCGCGGCATTATCAAGTCGGTGCCGCAATACTACCCCGACTTCACGCCGGGGGATTTCGACGGCATCCAGCCGTGGCGCGGGCTGCGGCCGTGTTCGCCGGATGGGTTGCCGTACGTGGGCCGCACGGCGCGTTACGCGAACCTGGCCATCGCGACGGGCCACGCGATGATGGGCCTGAGCCTGGGGCCAATCACCGGCAAGCTGATGGCGGAACTGCTCTCCGGCGAACCACCCGCCATCGCCATCGGCGCGCTCAGTCCCGATCGCTACCACTGAACCATCACTGCCATGCAATATCTCCTCGAACATTTCGCCGTCGCCGTCTGCGGCATCCCGGGTGTGCTCGCTGGCAAGGGCAAGCGGCTTGACCTGTTTGGCGTCGAGAAGACGCTCGCGCGGCGGATGACGGCTTTGCTGGAAGCTGCCTCTGCCGGTCTGCCACGCGCGGGCCGACCCGGCGGGAGACCTGCCGGGAAGAGGGGGAAAACTTTTCTGAAGGGGATTGGCTTTAGCAGCTTGCCTGCGCTAGATTCGGGCGTTCAATGTGCCGCCTTTTCGTAGCGTTCAGCTTCGTTCCGCCGCGTTTGCGGCGCTCCCGGCATTTCTTTCCCCTGTCCTCAGCCATCTGAATTTCCATGAAGCAAAATAGACACATCTCGCAGTTCCTCTTCGCCACGTTGTTCGTCGTGATCACGGCGGTGCTGTTCGTGTTCTCCCGCCGGCCGGTTCCACCAGCACCGCAGACGCAAACGCCGCCGTCCGCGCCGAACACATTCCAACCTGCGCCCGCGCCCGCGCCGCCGATGCTCGCGGCGCAACCGGCGACCAACGCCGTGGCCAACCGCCGCGCCTTGTTACCGCGCCTCGATGTCTTGTGGGCCGCGCCGGTGAGCGAACCGGTCTTCGCCGCGTTCAAGGATTGGTCGCGCCGCTATTCCACAACTGGCGCCGCTGACGCCGCCGCGAAGGCTGCGCTCGAAGTGGAGGGCGTCGAACTGGCCCGCTCGCGGCGCGCAGCGCTCGCGGCGTTGATTCAATCCGATCCGAAGCGCGCGTTGGAACTGGCCGTGCCGCTGGGCGTGCGGCGCGCGTTGCCGGCGGCGGTGGCGGCGCTGCTGGAGGAGCGCGTGAGCGCGCGGGGCGATCTGATGGTGGTGGCCGTGCTGCCGTTGCCGGGCCAGGAACGAAACGTGAAGCCGCTTTCCCGCATGGCCAACATTGATGGCAAGACCTACGACGCGTTCCCCTACGACTGGTGGCTGGAAGAATCATCGCTCCACAAGGTGCCGATGAACGGCATCGCGGTGGGAAGCCTGTTCGCGGTGAACGCCAGTCTCGCCCGCCTGTTGGAACCGGAGGAAATCGCGGAGGTGAAGCCCCGGTTCGCCGAGGCCATCTGCTCGGTCTCCGGCCAGTTGGCGACGGTGAACCAGCAGGAAACTTTTCTCGACGTGGGCGGCGAGATCAAAGTCGCGTGCAGTCCGTTGCATGGCGAGGAGATCAACGGGCAACTGGTCGCGGAGGCGGGCGGCAGCGGGCCACCGGTGACCGGCGGCGATCCGTTGACCGGCGTGGACGGCTACACCGAGGGGCGCAAGCGGTTCCTCATCATGCGGCCCGGCTTCAGCGACGTGACCAACACGATGAGCAACGCGGAAGTCCCCGGCCATTTCCTGATCTTCAGCAATTTCATGTACGAGATGTCCTACGGGAAACTCAGCTTCGCCGGACTGGGCCAGGGTTCCGACGCCACGCCGATCATGAAACTGCCCGGCAACGCCGCCGATTACGACGGCACCGGCCTGGGCAAGCTCTACAACACCTGCAAGGACGTCGCGACCACCAACCACGGCTATAATCTCAGTCAGTTTGATTTCCTCTACGTCGTCACCGGCAGCCAGCCGGCGGCGAGCTACGCGGGGCTGGGCTTTGTGCGCGGGGTGGGCTTTCACCTGGCCAACGGCTACTACGGCTCGGGCACCTCGGCGCACGAGTTCGGCCACAATCTCGGCCTCAACCACGCGAACTTCTGGGACACCGACGCCAGGAGCGTCATCGGCGCCGGCACCAGCATCGAATACGGCGACGGCAACGACACGATGGGCGGCGGCGGCGGTTCGCCCCAGCACAACAACTCCCGTTACAAGAATTACCTCAAATGGATCGCCGACGGCGACATCGCCACCATCAGCAGCGCCAACAGCGGCACCTTTCGCGTCTATGCGCAGGATCAGGCGGATGTGCCTGGCAGCTTGCGCGGGTTGCGGATCGTGCGCAGCGGTTCGCAAAATTACTGGGTCCAGTTCCGCCAGCGTTACACCAGCAAGGCGATGGCGAATGGCGTGCAACTGCTGTGGACCGGCAACGGCAATCAGAGCAGTCTGCTGCTGGACACGCGCCTCAAGGACGGCTCGTCCGACAACGCGCTGACCATCGGCCGCACCTTCAGCGACACGACCCTCGGCGCGCACATCACGCCGATTGGCAAGGGCCGCACCTATCCCGAATCCATGGACGTGGTGGTGAACGTCGGCGCCTTTGCCGGCAACCAGCCGCCCGTCGCTGTCGTCAGCGCCGGCAGCGCGAGCGCCGGAGCGGGCCAGGCGATCACGTTCAGCGCCGCCGCCACCGACCCGAACGGCGACCCGCTTGCCTACGCGTGGGATTTCGGCGATGGCGACTACAGCGTGGATAACAACGCGAGCACGACGCACAGCTTCGCCAGCGCGGGCGAATACACCGTGCAATGCGCCGTCAGCGACATGAAGGGCGGCGTGGCGCGCGATTCGGTGGTGGTGATCATCGGCGGTGCGGGTGGCTTTCGCATCGGCGGGCGCGTGCTCAACGCGGCCAGCCAGCCGCAGGCAGGCGTCAAGGTATCCGTCAATGCGGCCCGCTACGCCGTCACGGATAGCGACGGTACTTACACCATCTCCGGTCTCGCGGCGGGCAGCTACACGGTGGACGCGCAGGAGTCGGTGGCCGCGTCGCTTTCCTTCGCGCATCCGTTCTTCGCCAACCCCGTTATCATCGGGCCAACCGTGACGAACGTGGACTTCGTCGTCGGCACGGCCCCACCGCCCATCTCGCTCGTTGCTGCCGGCGCGGCGTGGAAATACCTCGACGATGGCAGCAACCAGGGCACCGGCTGGGTCACCAACGGTTTCAATGATGCCGGCTGGTCCAATGGCGTGGCGCAGTTGGGCTACGGTGAAAGCGACGAAGCCACGGTGATCAGTTACGGCACCAACGCCAGCGCCAAATACACCACCTACTATTTCCGTCACGCGTTCAACGTGACCAGCCCGGCCACGCTGACGAATCTCGTGGTGAGCCTGCTCCGCGACGACGGCGGCATCGTGTATCTCAACGGCGTGGAAATCTTCCGCAACAACATGCCGGCGGGCGCGGTGACCCACACCACGTTCGCGTCAGCCTCCATTGACGACCAGGTTTTCTTCTCCACCAACGTGCCGCCCGCGCTGCTCGTCGCGGGCAACAACGTGATCGCGGTGGAAATTCACCAGGCGGACCCCGGCAGTTCGGACGTGAGTTTTGATCTGCGCCTCACCGCCGACGCCACGACCAACGTCTTCAACGCCTCGCTCGTCTATCTGGCCAGCCCGGAACACAATGCCGTGTTCGCCCCGCCGACGAACCTCACGCTCGTTGCCAGCGCCTTCACGACGCAGGCCGCGTTCACGAACGTCGAATTTTTCGACGGCGCGGTGAAGTTGGGCGAGGACGCCGCCGCGCCGTTCACGCTGGCGCTGAACAATCCTTCCTCCGGCCAGCACATCCTCAAGGCGGTGGCGCGCAACAGCGGCGGCGTGCGTTTCACCTCCGCGCCCGTGACCATCACCATCAGCGTGCCCGCGCCCGCGTCGCTGCCCGCCTTGACCCTCATGCCGACTGGCGCGGTGTGGCGCTACCTCTCGCAGAGCGTCGCGGCTCCCGCGAATTGGGCGACGGCGGCGTTCAACGACGCGAGTTGGAGCAACGGCGCGGCGAAGCTCGGCTTTGGGCAGGACGCCTTGACGGTCATCAACGGCGGCCCGGCCGCCGCGCGTTATCCGACCGTGTATTTCCGCCGGACACTCACCGTCGAAGACCCCGGCGCGATCACCAACCTCACGCTGTTCCTCAAGCGTGATGACGGCGCGGTCATTTATTTCAACGGCGTCGAGGTGCTGCGCGACAACCTCACCAACGGGCCGGTGACATACAGCACCTTGGCCGCCCCCGCTTCGGACAACGGTCTGACGCTCTTCTCCTTCAGCCTCAACCCCGCGTCGCTCGCCGTCGGCTCAAACATCGTGGCCGTGGAAGTCCATCAAAGCTCCGCCACCAGTTCCGATCTCGGCTTTGACCTCGGCTTGGAGGCTCTCGTCAGCGTCACCAACCGCCCGCGCGGCATCCTTCTCGCGTCGCCGGCGGAGGGCGCGAGCGTGTCGCTGCCGGGCAGCGCCACGCTCGCGGCGCACGTCGTGGCTGGTGGCACGTTGGGCGTGAGCGTGGTGGAATTCTTCAGCGACGGCGTGAAGGTGGGCGAGGATGCGACCGGGCCTTATGTGTTTAACTGGAATGAGCCGCCGAGCGGCGCGCATCAAATCACCGCCGTGGCGACGGACACGGCGGGCGGCTCCATCACCAGCGCGCCGGTGAACATCACCGTCGCCGCGCCGCCGCTGCTCACGGAACTGGTTTCTTCCGGCGAGGTTTGGAAGTATCTCGACGACGGCAGCGATCAGAAGACCGCCTGGCGAGCGCGCATCTTTAACGACACGGATTGGAACACCGGCACCGCACGTCTCGGCTACGGCGGTGACGGCGAAGTGACGACGGTGAGCTACGGCGCAGACGCGAACGTCAAACCCGCCGCGACTTATTTCCGGCACGCCTTCAACGTGGCCAACCCCGCCGCCTTCAGCGGCCTGCGCCTGCGCCTCAAGCGCGACGATGGCGCGGCGGTCTATTTGAACGGCGCGGAGGTGTTCCGCAGCAACCTGGCGGCGGGATTGATCAGTTACAATTCTCTGGCGCTCGCCACCGTTAATGCGCCGGAGGAAACGACGTTCATCGAAGCCACCCTCAGTCCGGGCGCGTTGCTGGCGGGCAACAACGTCATCGCCGTGGAGGTTCATCAGGTGACGGTCAACAGTTCGGACCTCGGTTTCGATCTGGAATTGCTCGGACTCACGGCCACGAACCTGGCGCAGGGCGTCTATCTCACCAGCCCGGGCCACGGCGCGGATTTGGGAATGCCCGCGTCCATCGCGCTCGCCGCCTTCGCCGTCGCGCCCGGCGGCGTGAGCAAGGTGGAATTCTTCGCCGGCGCGACGAAGCTCGGCGAGGACACCGCCGCGCCCTTCAACTTCACCTGGAGCAATCCGCCCGTCGGCGCGCACGCGCTCACGGCCGTGGCGACGGACAATGGTGCGCAGACAATGACTTCGCCGGCGGTCAACATCACCGTCGGCCCGGTGCCGTTGCCGACCGTGTCGGTGCTCACGCGGTTGGCGCCACTTGGCACCGGGTGGAAGTATCTGGACAACGGCTCCAACCAGGGCGAGGGCTGGACCGGTCGCGAGTTCAACGACAGCGGCTGGCGGAACGGCACGGCGCGTTTCGGGCACGGGCTGGATGGCGAGTTCACGAAGCTCACGAACAACGTCACGACGCACTACTTCCGCAAATGGTTTACCGTCACCAACGCGGCAGTGTTCACCGAAATGCTTTTCGGGCTGCAACGCGACGACGGCGCGATCATTCATCTGAACGGTCAGGAGATTTACCGCAGCAACATGCCGACCGGCGCGGTCAACTTCGCGACGCTCGCCGCCTCCACCTCCGACAGTCTTAATGAAAACCACGTCTTCGACACGTTCATCCCGACGCCCGGCTCCGGACTGGTGCTGGGCAGCAACCTGCTCGGCGTCGAGTTGCACCAGAGTTCGGCGTCGAGTTCCGACGCGGGATTCGATTTGGAATTGTGGGGCGTCGGCTCAACCGAGCCGCGCGTGTATCTCGCTACGCCCGCCGATGGCGCGGTGTGCTCGGCCTACGACCCGGTGCTGATTGAGGCCAATGCCTGGGCGGGTGCGGGTCGCAGCATCGTCAAGGTGGAATTCTTCGACGGCACGAACAAACTGGGCGAGGCGACCTCCGCGCCGTTCAGCTTCGCCTGGTACGACGCGCCGTCCGGCCAGCGTGCGATTCGCGCCGTGGCGATGGATGACGCCGGGCGCGTGCTCGCGTCCGAGGTGGCGACGATCACCGTGACGGTTCCCACGGTCAGCGCGCCGCTGATCTTCGCCGGGTCCGTCTGGAAGTTTTTGGATAACGGCTCCAACCAGGGCACGAACTTCGCGCAACCCGCTTACAACGACACCGCCTGGGCGTCCGGCCCCGCCGAACTGGGTTACAGCAACAGTCCGGTGACGATGGTGAGCTTCGGTCCGAACGCGGGCGCCAAATACATCACGACTTACTTCCGCCAGTGGTTCGCCGCGCCCACTGGCGTGGTGATCACAAATCTGGAGTTCCGGCTGAAGCGCGACGACGGTGCGGTGGTGTGGCTGAACGGGCGTGAACTTTACCGCAGCAACATGCCGCCGACGGGTGCCATCAGTTACACCACGCCGGCTTCCGCCAGTGTGGGTGGCGCGGACGAATCAACCTTCTTCCCGACCTCATTGCGGGTGACGAACGCGCTGGCCGCCACCAATGTGCTGGCCGTCGAGGTTCACCAGAACGCGGGCGACAGTTCTGATCTCAGCTTCGATCTCGAATTGACCGGCGTGGGCTACCAGGTCCAGGGCTTGCCGCCTGAGCCAGCGATTACACGGGCCGGCAATGCGGTGACGATTTCCTGGGCTGCCAGTCCTGCTGGTTGGAACCTTTACTCATCTCCGACGGTGAACCCGGGCGCGACCTGGACGCTGGTCAACGGGCCGGTGAGCGTCGTGAACGGATTGAAGAGCGTTGGTCAGACCGCGACGAACGCGGTCGAGTTTTACCGGCTGCGCCGGCCGTGAGGAATGGCGCGGTGGTGGGGTGGGGGCGCAAGCCCTCCGCCAGATTGCCCGTCCGCTCACTTCACCCGGACTTCCTTCTCGTTCGCGCGCTCGCGAGCCGGCAGGATTGAACAGGCTTCCTTGCAGCCGAACAGCCGGCTCAACAGATGCCGGTTGCGGCTCACCCATTGGTAAATCTTCTCCGCCAAGAGGATCACGCCCGGAATCCACATCACCAGCGCCACCGGCGCGGCCAGCGGCATCCGCATCCCGATGAACCGCAGGCAACGCGCGCCGCGATGGATGCGCCCGTCCCGCGCGACGCAGTGGATCGCTTCCAGCAAATCCTCGCGCGTCAACCGGGGCGCCACCACCGCCGCGCGCGGATTGGAGATGGGCAGCAGGCTGACGGTGTTGAACCAGTCCAGCCACGTCACGACACGCATCTGGAAGGTGCAGAGCGGGCAGGCGTCGTCGTAGAGGACGATGTGGGTGGCGGTCGGCGGTGTCATGCGGGAGTAACTTACGCGGCCCGGTGCCCGACGCAAAGCGGTTTCGGCCCTCCCAATTTCGGGTGCAGACGCGGCTGGCAAACCGTTCCAACTTGAAGTATTAAGTTCGGTGAACCGGTGGCTTTGAAAACAGCCCCAGACAATTTACCACTTATGCGCTCGCTCAAAAAAATCGCCCTTGGCTTCAGCCTGTGCTGCGCCGCCGTCCTGCCCTCGCGCGCGGACTCCGATGTCTATCTGCTTGGCGTGCCCGACTACAATTGGTATGCCGGCTGTTTCGGCACAGCTTCAGGCAACTTGGTAGGCTACTGGGATCGGCACGGTTTCCCGGATTTCTACACCGGCCCGACGTCCGGCGGTGTCGCGCCGCTGAACAATTGTGGAACCAATATCGGCATCCGTTCGATGTGGGCGTCCAAGGCCGGCTTTGACGGCCGGCCGGCCAACAAACCGGGGCACATTGATGACTACTGGAGCAGTTATGCGATAGACTTTGCGAATTGCGGCCAGTTCGACAGCTACAGTTACGAGAGCACGGCGACGGATCCCTACGTGACGGCGGGCCGCCTCGAACACGCGCCTGACTGCGTTGGCGACTTCATCGGCTTGAGCCAGAAGAAGTGGACGAACCAGAATGGCGAATGCGACGGAAATGTGGACGCCTATTCGTTTGTTTATTGGGATGGCGGCGGCAACCGGCGCACCAACTACACGCCCAGCACGGTCGCGGGATCGCCGGCGCGGGACATTCAATCCGGACTCCGAACTTGGACGCAATCTCGCGGTTACGACGCGGCAGTGATGACCCAACTGGCCGATGTGAACTTGAGCACACCGGCGGGCAAGGGCTTCACTTTCGAGGATGTGAAAGTCGAGATTAACGCCGGCTATCCATTGATGGTGTTTCTACAGTCACACACCATCCATTCACGCGTGTTAGGGGGCATGACGCGCGCGAATCCGATCATCCACGGGATGACGATCTACGGCTACCAGGAGGTTCCGGCTTTTGGGTTGAGGCAGGTTCGCGTGCGCACGAGCTGGGGCAGCGGCGACGGCGTGTTTTACGACTGGGACTCTGCCTCATGGGTGCCGCCATACGACCTGCCCATACGCGGGGCCATTGTTTACCATCCGCAGCCGCAGGTTCGCGAATTTACACGCGCAGGCAATGTGGTGACTATGAGGTGGGACGGTCCTGCCTCGCAGCTGTACGACGCAAACACCGGTGCGACCAGCCCGGCGCATCGGTATCAGGTCGAGAGGTCTTCCACGCTGCGGCCCGGATCATGGACAGCAGTGACATCTCCGGGCATCAGCCGAACCGCCACTTTCAACGACACCAATTCCGCCTCCGCGTTTTTCCGGGTACGGTTGAAGCACCCCGGCGAATAGGCCGGGGCCGGCTCAGTCGGCTGGAAACACGTTTGGGTATGTCTGGAGGCTGGCTTCGATGTTCTCAGGCGTAACCAGCACGAATCTCTTCTCGAACTCCGCCTTGAAGTCACGCCCCGGCGCGGCTTGCAAATCCGGCCCGCCAGGTTTGTCCACCACGAAGGCCGCGAGTTTTCCGCTGATGACCGCGCTTCGCACGGCGCTGGCGTCGCCCACGATGCGTAAATCTGGCAGCAGCAGCGCGAACCTGGGGCGGGTCGGCGACTGCCAGCACTGTGTCCTTGCCAATTCCACCGGCAGCCCGATCAAACTCACGATGATGTCGCAGCCGGGATGACGTTGAGTCAGTTTGTCAAACGCATCATCCGTCACCATGTAGCTCAATGGCGTCGTAGCTTCGGCCTCCATTTCGACCGAGCGAGGATCAGCCAATGCCTCCGGTTTGAGGTCGGGGAAAACCACCGCTTCAAGTATCACCCGCGTCCCGAAACCAGTCTTCAAACCGCGAATGCCGGCGTCCTCCAGCGCACTCATCTCCTTCGCCAGGCCCGGACGTTGCGTGAACGGGTTCGAAATGACGATCGCATGGCTGCCGGGAAATCTTTGCGCCAGATGCTCCGCAAGTCCCCGTGCCGCCATTTCCCGCGCGGTCACCGAGTGGCGGTGGGAATTCGGACGGAGGAAAAACCAGAGTCCCAGTGCGGACGTCAATAGCAGCAGCAGTAGCAGGAAGAAGCGTTTCATTTGCGGGCGCTAGGGGAAGTAACTCTGCGCGACATCCCGTCCGTATTCGGCCGTTATCCCCAATCCCTCCAGCCGGGACTTGTTGCACGCTTCCACATGTCCATCCAGGTACAGCCCGTTCGCCTGTCCGGAATGCCGGGCGTGGATGGTTCTCAGTGTCGAAGCGACACGGAAGAAGTAATACTGGCTTGCAATCCGCCCGCTCTGCGCCTGGCTGGTGGTGTCGGCCACATGCAGATAGTCCGACGGCTGTTCGATGCAATCTAAAAGCAGAAACACCCGCAGGGAGGCGGCGGTGGTTCCTGCCGGACCGCTCATGCAGTTGGTCGGCGGGTCGCGCCGAATCCCGTAAATGGTGATCCAGTCCCGCCATGCAACGGGGTTGTAGCTGGGACACAGAAAAATCTCGCGCGTGCCCACGTCAACATTCGTAAACAGAAAAGTTCCCCAGGTGTTGCTGCTGCTCGAGGAGAAGGCGTCGAGCTGCACCTTGCCGTCGAACTCGCCCGCGTACAGATACGTGGCGACGCCAATCTGCCTGAGATTGCTGATGCACTGCGCGGCCTTGGCGCGTTCCTTGGCCTTGGCCAGTGCGGGCAGCAGCAGGCCGGCGAGTATCGCGATGATGGCAATGACGACCAGCAGTTCGATGAGCGTGAAGGCGGCGCGGTTCGCGTCTCTCAGTGTCCGTCTGTGTCGCATGAATTGAATAAACTCGCGTCGGTCGAGCGTGTGCGTCTAGGCTACCAGAAAATCATCACGGGTCAATCATCACGCCGCCGCCATGCTGTTTAACTCCACGGTCTTCCTGCAATTCTTCGCCGCGTTTGTGCTGCTTTACTGGCTCGTGCGCGGCAGTCTCCGGGCGCGTAACCTCCTGATTGTCGCGGCCAGCTACCTGTTCTATTTCTGGTGGGTCGTGGACCGTGACTTCACGTTTCTCGGCGCTTACGACTGGCGGTTCCTCGGCCTGATGGTGTTCACGAGTCTGTTCGATTTTGCCGTCGGGCTGGGTCTCGACCGCCTGCCGGACGGGCGGCGGCGGCGATGGTTGCTCGGCGCGAGCGTCGTGGCGAACCTCACTATCCTCGGCGTCTTCAAATACCACGGCTTCTTTGTTGCCTCGTTCACGGAGTTGCTCGGCGAGCTTGGCGTCGTCGTCGCGCCGCGCACGCTGCATCTGATCCTGCCGGTGGGCATCTCCTTCTACACGTTTCAATCCATGAGCTACACGATTGACGTGTATCGCCGCGAACTCCCCGCCACGCGCAACCTGGTGAACTTCCTGGCCTACGTCTCGTTCTTTCCGCAACTCGTCGCCGGCCCCATCGAACGTGCCGCGCACCTGCTGCCGCAGTTTGAGCGCCCGCGCGTCATCACCCGTGCGATGCTTGAAGAAGGCGTGTGGCTGATCCTCTGGGGTATGTTCAAGAAGGTCGCGCTGGCCGACAACCTCGCGCCGCTCGTCGAGCTGGTTTACGGGAACAGCGTCTTCACCGCGCCGGCGGTCGCGCTCGGCACCATCGCCTTCGCGGCGCAAATCTACTGCGACTTTTCCGGCTACTCGGACATCGCGCGCGGCACGGCGCGTGTGCTGGGATTCGACATCATGGTGAACTTCAATCTCCCCTACGGGGCGACGAGCGTGCGCGAGTTCTGGCAGCGGTGGCACATCAGCCTCTCGACCTGGCTGCGCGACTACCTCTACATCCCGCTCGGCGGCAACCGGCGCGGCCCCGCCCGCACTTACGCGAATCTGCTGCTCACGATGTTGCTCGGCGGCCTCTGGCACGGTGCGGCGTGGAACTTCGTGCTGTGGGGTTTGTGGCACGGCGTCGGGTTGATGGCGCATCGCGCCTGGAGTTCGAGGTTCATGAATCAAGGTTCAAGGTTCGCCGCTTTCGCGATCTTCTCCTGGGCGCTCACGCTTCTGTTCGTCGGCTACGGGTGGCTGCTGTTCCGCGCCGGGTCGGTGGATCAGATTCTCGCCATGACCCGCGCCCTCGGAAACTTTTCCACGCCGCCGTGGACGGGAAGTTTCCTCATCAACCTCCTTGCCTTCATCGCGCCGCTGGTGCTCATGGAAGTCTGGCAGGCGAAGTCCGGCGACCGCCTCGTCGCGCTCAAGCTGCCGGTATGGGCCAGGACCGGGCTGCAAGGCGGGCTGCTGCTCGGCATCGTGCTGTTCTGGGAGCGCAAGGCTGCCGCGTTCATCTACTTCCAATTCTAACCGCGCATGAAAAGTCACACCTGCGAATTTGAACCCAAAGACCTGCTCCGCCGGCTCGCGATGCCGCTGCTTCCGATGGCGGTGTTCGCCGCACTGATGCACGCCGGCGCGCTCGTGCGGCTGCTGCCCGCGCCCCGGCCCACGCTCGACATCGATCGCACCCTGCTCGTCCACCAGGCCGAGGCGAGCCGCGCGCGGCACGACGCGGACGTGTTGTTGCTCGGCGATTCCTCCTGCCTGATGGACGTGGATGCGAAACAACTCGGCGATCAACTCGGACGCCCCGCGTTGAATCTCGGCACGTTAAGCTACCTCGACTTGAATGCCGCCGCCGCTTTGCTCCGCCGCTCCGTCGTCGCCAATCCCGACCGCCTCCGGGCGGTCGTGCTGCTGCTGCATCCCGAGGCGCTGCGGCGCACGTCACCCGAGGCGTATCATGTCGCTGTGCTCAAAAACTTCCTGGACGGCGAAGATTTCATGCCGGGCACCACGGGCCGTGATCGTCTCTCCACCTTCCTCGGTCTGGAGATTTTTCGCGCGCGTCTGCTCGCCCGCGTGCTGCCGACGCCGCTGCCCGGCGCGTACGGACGCCGATACGGATTCAGCGCGGAACTGGAGCGGCATCTTACGGAACACCACGGCAGTGCGATCGATCCTGACCCGCAGCCTTTCAAGGGCAGCGCCGAATACCGGCTCGCCCCGCAACTCGAAGCCGCGAGTCGCGCCTTCCGCGCTGCCGTGCCGGCTGGGGTTAAATTGTTTGTCGGCATCACGCCCGCGCCGGAAGGATTTGTCCGCGCAAATCATCGGCAACTACACAGCCAGATGCTGCGCGACTTGAGCGGTTGGCTCCAGGCCGAGCCGCTGGAACTGCCGGCGGAGTTGCCGGATCATTTCTTTGTCAAAACCACCCATCTGAGCGAAGCCGGCGCGTGCGCTTACACCGAACTGCTCGCCCGCCAACTGGAAGCCCGGCTGCGGTGATCCACTGGATCCGGTTTGGAAATGCAGGCGGACAACTGTTCTCCGTGGCATGAACGGTCGCACGCTCCATCGCGTGGACGAGGCTCGTGGCCGAACCACGCCCGCTGTATCACGGGACGAACTGGTAGCTGACGAAGGCCACGCGCCGGCTGTCAGGCGACCAGGAGGGAACATTGATCGTGCCCTGGCCGCCAAAGAGTTTGGCGAGCACTTCGGATTTCCCGCCGGCCAGCGGCATCACGCGCAGGGTCACGTCCTGGTTTTCAGGATGACCTTTCACTTCCTTTTCGTACGACAGGAAGACGAGCCATTTACCGTCGGGCGACGGGTGCGGAAACCAGTTGTTGAAGTCGTCGTTGGTCACCTGTTCCTGCTGGCTGCCGTCGGCGTGCATCCGCCAGACGTGCATCTGGCCGGTGCGGTCTGAGTTGAAGTAAATCCACTGGCCGTCCGCCGAATAGTCAGGCCCGTCGTCGAGACCCTTCGCCGTGGTGAGGCGGGTTTCCGCGCCACCGCCGACCGGGATGGTGTAAATGTCGTACTCACCGTTGCGTTCAGCACAGTAGGCGAGGGTCTTGCCGTCGGGCGACCACCCGTGCCAGTACGATGGGCCGGTAGCGGTGATGAGTTTGGGCGTGCCGCCGCCGAGGGGCAGTGTGTAGATGCGCGACCGGCGGTCGGCTTGCGACTGGTCGCTGATAACGAGCGTCGCGCCGTCGGGCGAAATGCCGTGGTCGTTGTTGCAGCGCGTGGCGAACCCAGTATCAATGAGCTGCGGTTCACCGCCCGCGACAGGGATGCGATGGATGCGTCCCCGGCTGTTGAAGATGAGCGACGCACCGTCGCGCGACCAGTTCGGCGCTTCGATGTGATTGGTCGTGGTCCAGACGACGCGGCGGTCCTTCGACGCAAGCGGGACGGTTTCAAGTGTGCAAATGATCCTGGGTTTGCCTGGGACAAGCGGGGTGGTGACGAGTTCCACGTTGGAGAACACCGCCTTCTCCAGCGCGTCGTTGTTGTGCGCACAAACGCCGAGGCCGACGTAGAACGGCTCCTGAAGATCGAGCCGGAATGAACCTCCGGCGGGTCGCAATTCACCGTTTGTGCCGGCGATGGACATCGAAACGTAACGGCCGCGCTTCTCGATGCGCAGCCGTTTCGGACCGGTGACGCCGGATTGGATTTCGTAGGTGCGCTCGTTCTTCGCCGCGCGGTATTGCAGCGAAGTCAAACCATCGCCGTGCAGCGCGGCGTCGGCGTAGGCGGCATCCGGTTCAAGACTCTGGCGAACGAGCAGGCACGCCTTGCGGTGCGGGTCGCCGCCCGCGCCCAGGAAGGAGATGTCCGCCGCGAGCGTCACGTCGCCCGACACTTTCTTCCACACGAAATGAAAGGCGTCGTTGGTGAACCACATGTTCGCGCCGCCGCCGGCCACGGTGTATGCCCCGCGAGCCGCGTCGTGTTCAATGGTTCCGGGATGTTTGGTGACGCCGACGTCGTTGTGCGCCTCGAAGAGCGAAGCGGCGGAGGCGATGGCCACCGGCAATAGCAAACAGGCGGAGAAAATCCTGACCATGCTCAAGGGGTCACTCCTTTTCGTTGGTGATCACTCCATTAAGCAAGCCCGCGCGGTCTCCGCCGGACCAGGTGCCGGCGTAGGTTTTGTCGTAAATCAACACGCGTGCCGAGTAGGCCGTCTGGCCGCCCGGCATTGCCATGCCGTCCACGGTGATCACCGGCGTGTCGCCCGCCCATTTCACCTGCACGGGCAGCGGCACGGTGAAATCCTTCTCCCCATACTGGATGCGCGCGTGGATGATCCACGCCTCGCCGCCGAGTTTGGCGACGCTGACGATGGTGTATTTGTCCTCCTTCTCCGGCGTGAGTTTGCCGTCCTTGATGCCGCACCAGCGTCCGCTGAAGGTGGCCTTCGTCATCGTGGCTTTAAACTTTGCCTCCAGTTGCTCCTGGCTCAGTTTCGGTTTGGCGGGGGCGGCGGGTTTTTCCGCCGCAGCGGGTTTGGAATCCTGACCGCGCGCGATGGAGCCGGCCACCGCCAGCAGCGCGGCGAGGCAGCACGTTTGAATTGATTTTGAGTTCATGGGTGATGGCAGTTAGCGGAACAACTTCGGCGCAAACTCAGCAAGATAACGCCGCCACACGGGCCAGGAGTGGTCGCCCTCCGTGACGGCGAATTCGTGGCGGATGCCCTTCTCCTTGAGCAACGCCGTGAACGTCTCATTGCGCTGAAAAAGAAAATCCTTCCGGCCACAGCCAATCCAAAACAATTTCAGATGCTTGTTGACGGCCTCGGCCCCGCTGAGGCCCGCGGCCACATTCTTCTCCGCCGGTGGCGCGGAACTGAACGCGCCCACCCAGCCGAACGTGTCGTGATGATTCAGCGCCACCGTCAGCGCGTGATGCCCGCCCATGGAAAGGCCCGCGAACGCGCGAGCCTTGGGTTGTGTCGCGACCTTGTAATGCTGCTCGACGAGCGGGATGACATCCGTGATCAACTCCAGGCAGAACGCGGCCGTGTTGGCCGTGCCGTAATCGTCCCGGTAACCGGCACCCGGTGGCAGCGCGTGCGCGTCCGGCATCACGATGAGCATCGGCACCGCCTGCTTCCCGGCGATTAACGCGTCCAAAATCCAATGCGCCTTGCCGTGCGCGGTCCAGGTGCCCTCATTGTCGCTGTAGCCGTGCGCCAGATAGAGCACCGGCAGACGCCCCGCCTTCTCCGCTCCCGGCGGCGTATAGACGATGACCCGCCGCCACGCCCCCAGCGCCTTTGATTTGTAAGTGTGTTCATGCACCGTGCCGTGCGGAATATCCTGGAGATCCCACGGCGCGGGCGGGTTGGCGGGAATGTGCAGAATGCTCGAACCGGGCCAGCGCTGCGGTTTGATCGCCGGGTTCTGACTGTCAATGACGCCCAGGCCGTCCACGACGAACCGATACTCGTACACGCCGGGAGCGACCGCCGGAACCGTGACCGACCAGACGCCCTGCTCGTCCCTGGTCATCTTTGCGTCGGGCCCGAACTGCCCCGCCGCCTTGACCTCCTTCGCCTGCGCCGCGCGGCAGCGGAACGTCACGTCACCGTTGGGCAGAATCTCCGGTGAGACGATGGGCGGCGACTGCGGTCGCCGGGCCGGAGCATTGGTGGAAGGCTTGGTTTCCTGGGCAACGGCGCAAAAGCCGGTGGCCAGAACTCCGACGGTTGCGACGAGCAGGGCGGTGGTCTTCATGGGAATGAGTGGAAGCGAGTTGTCATCGTCAACGCCTGATGACATCCGCGCGGGCAAACGGGTTTCGCCGATTTTGAACGGGCACGGGTTGCACCATGCCCCGAAGCGTCGCCCGCAGACAACGTTTCTCTTTCGAGCCGCCGCCCGGGGCGCGGACGCGACTCCGCCACTGATCACCGCCGCCCGGATTTACGGATGCCGCGTTCCCCTTTCCGCTCCCGGCTTACGCCACCGCCGCCACCGCCACGTTCACCACCGTCTCCGCGCTCACCGGGCCGTCCCCGGTCGAATTGTTCCCGGCCACCCGGAACCGATGCTCGCCCGCCGCCGTCAACCCCGTGACCAGATAGATCAAACCGTCCACGTCCTCCGCGAGGGACACCCACTGCTCCGCGCCCGGCGGCTTGTGCGAAATCTTGTAGGAAGTGGCGTGCGGCGCGTGGAACTCCAGCCGCACCTGCCCGTTGGCCGGCGACGTGGCCGCGTCAATCACCGCCTGCTCCACCGGCTGCACCGCGCTGTTGTTCGTCGGCACCATCGAGCGGATCAGATCCCCGAAGCGCGTGCCGGCGGGAAAGACCGTGGTGGCCGTCGCGTACCATTCGATGTTCGCGCGGTCCAGCGTGGCGGCGAAATCCTGCGTGCCCTCGACCTTGTCGCGCCACTCCGTTTCCTCCACCGAATAATCATCCTGAAACTGCACACAGCGCACCCCGCAATCATGCGTCCCCACGTACGTCACGCCCGGCACCGGCACGAACGCCTGATCAATCTTCTTCCACACCTTCTCCGCCTTGCGACCGGCATTGAGCGTGGCATCGCGGCCCGTGCCGCTCATCCGCAGCGGCTTCACCAGATTATATTTCGTGCGCGTGGGCTTGTAGCGCAGCTTGGCCACGCGCAGATAAGCGCGGACGTTCGCGCGATACGCGGCCAGCTCGGCGTCGAGCGATGTGCGCGCGGCGAGCATGTCGGTCTCGGCCCCGGCCATCGTATCCTGCATGGCGCGGAGACTGGCGAGGTTGGAGCCCATTTCGGAAACGCTCATGACCGTCCAGGCCCAGGCCGACTGGATGACCTGGGCGACGTGATACATGGCGCGGAAACGATCGGTGATGACTTGGATGGGTAACATAGTGTGATGAGTTAGGAGTTATGAATTATGAGAGGTGAATGATGCGTGGTGCGTGACATTTGAGCGCGGCCCGACGGATTTCGCGCGAAGGAGGCGAAGGGGGCGAAGGCCGCCAAGGTGAAGCTGCCCTTCGCTTCCTTCGCTCCCTTCGCGCGAAACCCTCCGTTGCCGGGAGCGTCCGTTGTTTTCGCAGATGGTATCCGCATACACGCTCCGAATTAGCACAGCGGATGCCACGAAACGGCCCGAACCCGTCCGTTCGCATTATTTTTCGTCCATCCGGGATTTTCCAACGAACAATCGGCTGCCGCGCCCGTTCGTCCGCGCTGTCGAAGAACAAATCACGGCTTCGGAGCGAGAAATCGCCCGTGGAGAACCAAGAACTGTCCCATTTTCACCGAGACACCGCCCAATTTCTGGACACTTCACCCCTGCGCCGCATCCATCCGTGTGGATGGAGCGAAACGAGTGATGAGTTCTCGCAAAAGAGTCTTGCTCGCCCGGCTTGCCAGCGGCAGGCGCGCGCGATACAGTTCGCGCGTGAGTACGGTTGCTGAAATTAGCGAGGCCATTGAAAAGCTGGACCTCCGGGAGCAGGTCCATCTTATGGAAATCCTGCCGCAGTGCCTGAAAATCTCGCCGGAGGATCTGGCGTGGTCGCGACTGGCGGAACCGGCGTTCGCTTTCTGGGACAACCCCGATGATGGCGCGCATGACCTTCACCCCGTTGACACGATGCCGCGGTCGCTCTAGCTTCGCGCCATGAACGTGGAACGGATACGCCAACGGTGGTCGGGCGGGTTTCGACCGTTCGCCCTTCGCACGTCCGATGGACACGAACACCCCGTCCGCCACCCGGAACTGGTGCTCATCGGCCCGCGCACGCTGGCCGTGTTGGACAAGGACGGCGAGATTGTGACCCTCGTCCGTTGCACATCGTCGCCCTGAAGGATTTGCCCTCCCGGAAAAACGGCGCGACGAAGCGGTAACCTGGCTGGAGCCGCTCTGGCCGGACGCCTTGCGCCGACTGGAACAGGGAGAAAGGCTCGTCGAACTGCGGGCGTGAGAGGCGCGATTGTCGATTGTTAGAACCGACCCCTTCACGGCCGGATGGCCCTCCCTGGCCGTCCCGCGCGACGAAGGCGCCTTCCGCTCGCGTCGCGAGCCGGCGAAGGGAGCCGTGGACTTCAGTCCACGGTGCCGACGGAGGGAGAGCGCGTCGCGGAGCGACGCTTGATAGGGTGTCACGGTCCCGGGCTTCAGCCGTCGCTACGCGACGGGAACACCTCGCCACGGCCATCCGTGGACTGAAGTCCACGGCTACCATCAGCAGGTCGCTACGCGACCGCACCCCGCGCCTCCGACGCGCGGGGCGGCCACGGCAACCCGATTGTCGATTGTTAGAACCGACCCCTTCACTTAACTAAGCGCCATTCGGGACTGACCCCGCTACGGGGCCCCATGCCAGCTTAGTGCAAGCTGCCGACCCTTATCGCGATGAGCTTGAAATCTCTCACCCTCATACCGTCGTAGCTGGTGAGACCCGTGACGCTAATCGTATTAGGGGTCGCCAAGCTGATATTGCTCATGAGCGAGACGGTGGTTTCGTTAGCGCCGAAGTCGTCCACTATACCCACACGCAGACCGTCATAAATCCCCCCTGGCCCCTGGAGGGAAAAATCCGAGTACCCGTCATCGCCCCCGCTTATGAGGCCTAAACTCCCCTTCACGACGACGACGTATTTCCCCGCTGGTAGGTCCAACTTCACGATTAGGTGTTCCGAGAAGTCGGAGGGGATGCCCACTTGAGACGCTCCGGCCTGGAAAGATTCAGGGCTGACGATGCCTTGGAGCTGAGTCTGGAGCGAAGCCAGACGTGAGTCGTGGGACACATCCTTGGTTTGGAGGGCCGTCAGAGCGCTATCCTGGGACGAGTCCTTGGCTTGGAGGGCCGTCACAGCGTTCCGTAGGGCTGTGTTGGCGGACTCCAAGCTCGCGATTCGTGTCTGGAGCGCCGCTAGCGCGCTCTCCAGGTTGGTGTTGGCGGATTGCAGGGTGACGACTTGCGTCTGGACCGTCGCCACCGCCGCTTGCAGGTTGGCAACCGCCTTGGGGATACCCCCCGCGTCCGCGTACGCAGCAATGGGCGCGGCGCACGTCACGAGGAGGAGCAAAGCCAGGGAGGGCGCCGTCCTGCGGAGAGTGGAGATTGCGGAGGATGTGACGCGTTCGGTTTTTGTAGTTTTCATTGCAGTTTTCATGATTGACCTATCTGTTTTCGGCCGTTTTAGCCCGTTGGTTACATTTTTGTGTTGGGTTCATCCTCGGCCAACTTACGCCTGCGCGGGCGCGAAGCAATCTCAATTTTGGCCGAACGGGGTCGTCCCGCAGATTCGAATGTTTGTGCATTGTCAGTATT
This sequence comes from Verrucomicrobiota bacterium, assembly GCA_031378375.1. Taxonomy (GTDB): domain Bacteria; phylum Verrucomicrobiota; class Verrucomicrobiia; order Limisphaerales; family JANNEF01; genus JANNEF01. Next base: position 28,360 of record JANNEF010000205.1, read on the forward strand.
CCTCCGTCATCTGCTCGCCGCCGTGGGCGGGGTTGGGGATGAGCTTCTGGCCTTTGCTGTCCACCACGAAATCGAGCACTTCCAGCGGCACCTGGCCCAGCAGGTTGGGCACGTTCTCCGGCACCTCGATCACGTCGAAGTTTTCCGTGCGGCCCATCAACTCCAGTTGCACCGGCTCATACTTGTAGCGGATGGCGTCGCCGTTGGTGGTCCGCGAGCGCACCGTGTCCACCCGCTCCAAGCCCAGCCGCTTGATGACGGAGGGCTTGAGGTAAAGGCGCGTCGCGCCGGTGTCCACGAGCGCCTCGACTTCCAAGTGTCGTGGCTTCGCCTTGGACGTGCCCCGCTTCTGGAAAGCCAGGTCGAACAGGTTGGTCAGCTTGATCTTGACGATGACTTTTCCCATGTCGGAATTGTGCGCGGAATCCCTGGCGAATTCAAGCCAAACTTGGCACATGAATCGAAGGAATCGCCCAACTCGCGGAGCCACCAAGTTCTGTGGTTGCGTGGGATTGCGGAAGCGTGTTTGCATCTCCCTTGCCACCAGCGCAACCGATGAAACCACTCCACTCCTGCCGCCTCTACACGTTCGTTGACACCGCTTATCTCCACGGTCGCGCGCCCGCCGAGGTGGCCCGCGCGTTGTGCGACGGCGGCTCGGACCTCATCCAATTGCGCGCCAAAGCTTCCACGCCCGAGGAAGTGCGCCGGCTGGCGGAAGCCATCCTGCCCGTCACGCGGCGCGCGGGCGTGGGTTTGGTGATCAACGACCATGTGGCCATCGCGCGCGACGTGGGCGCGGAGTTTTGTCATCTGGGCCAGGAGGATTTTTTCGACGCGGGGCACACGCACGTCGCCGAGTTGGCGACTGCCACCGCGCCCTTGCGCTTCGGCCTTAGCACGCACGCGCCCGCGCAGGCGGAACGGGCGCTCGCGGCGGGGCCGGATTACATCGCCATCGGACCGGTGTTCGCCACGGGCACGAAGCCGACGGCCGCGCCGGTCACTCTGGAATACGTGCGCTGGGCGGCGGCGAAGGTGACGGTGCCGTGGTTCGCCATCGGCGGGATCACGCTCGCAAATCTGGACGCGGTGCTGGCCGCCGGCGCGCGGCGGGTATGCGTGGTGAGCGCGATCTTGAACGCGCCGGACATCGCGCGGGCCTGCCGGGAGTTCCGGGAACGACTGGGAAATTAGTGAATGAGGAATGGTGAATGGCGTTGAACGGGCGCGCAGTGGGTTCGGGCTTGCCCGTGCGCGCGGCCCTGCGGTAGCTTCGCCGCGTTATGGAAAACAGTTCGACTCCACCGCCTTTGCCGCCGGCCTTCACCCCGCCAACCTTGTCGCCGCCGCCGTCCGCGCGACCCAAACGCAGCGGCACCGGTTGGAAGGTGGCGACGCTGTTGCTGGCGCTAATCCTGGCGCTGGTCCTGGCAGGTGAGGTGTGGAGTTTCTTCGGTGACTTGTTGCCGGGTGACGGCATGACGCATCACCACGGCCCGCGCCTGGAGGAGACGGTGTTGGAGCACAATGATTCGCACCACAAGATCGCGGTCATCCCCGTCGAAGGAATCATCATGAGCGCGAGCATGGACCACAGCGGCTACAACATGGTGCGCTACATTCAGGATCAGTTGAAGGCGGCGGCGCGCGATGAACACGTCAAAGCGGTGATCCTCCGCGTGAACTCGCCCGGCGGCGAAGTGCTGGCGTCGGACGACATCAGCCGCGCGATTGCGGAGTTCCAGGAGAAGACGAAGAAGCCCGTGATCGCGGCGATGGGCGGCCTGGCGGCATCGGGCGGTTATTACGTGTCCGCGCCCTGCCGGTGGATCGTGGCGAATGAATTGACGATCACCGGGAGCATCGGCGTGATCATGCACGGCTACAATTATCGCGGGCTGATGAACAAGGTGGGGTTGCGTCCGCAGGTGTACAAGAGCGGGCGGTTCAAGGACATGTTAAGCGGGGAGAAGGATCTCGATAAACTGACACCGACGGAACAGGCGGATATGGAAATCGAAGAGGCGATGGTGCAGAGGTTGATTGACCAGACGTTTGTGAAGTTCAAGAGCGTCGTCGCGCAGGGGCGCCAGCAGGCCAACCAAAAAAACAAAAGCGGCGGCGAACCGGGCCGGGCGCTGGTCGCGAAGTGGGCCGACTTCGCGGATGGCCGCGTGCTCTCGGGCAAGGAGGCGTATGATCTCGGCTTTGTGGATGAGTTGGGCAGTTGGGAGACGGCGGTCAAGCGCGCGCAGACGCTCGCGGGCATCAAAGATGCGGACCTGGTGCAGTATCAACAGCTGTTTGACATCACGAGCCTGTTCCGGCTCTTTGGCAAAACGGAGGCGCCAAGCATCAAGCTGGATCTGGGACTGGATCTGCCCAAGTTGATGCCAGCCCGTTTGTATTTTCTCACGCCCATTTACCTGCGCTGAAATGAAATTGGTCACCGTCATCCGTCATCCGCTGGTGCAACACAATCTGACGCGCCTGCGCGACCAGCGCACGGCCCCGGAGGAGTTCCGGCGCGGCCTGGGCGAGGTGGCGGCGTTGATGGTTTACGAGGCGACGCGCTCGTTTCAAACCAAACCGCTTCCCGTGGTGACTCCGGTGGCCAAAACGCGCGGCGCGCAGTTGCAGCGGGAGGTGATCCTGGTGCCCGTGCTGCGCGCGGGGTTGGGCATGTTGCCGGCGATTCTGCAACTGATCCCGCACGCGCGCGTCGGCTTCATCGGCATGAAACGCCACGAGGAAAGTTTGCAGGCCGGTGCCTACCACCAGAGTCTGCCGGAGGATTTGCGGCATTTTGAAATCATCCTGATGGACCCGATGCTGGCGACGGGCGGCAGCGCGGTGGCCGCGTTGAACCTGCTGGCCGAGCGCGGCGGGCGGCGGGTGCGGTTGGTGAACCTGGTGGCGGCGCCGGAAGGCATCGCACATGTGCGGGCGCATCATCCGCGCGTGCCGATCTTCACCGCGGCGGTGGACGCGCGGTTGGATCGGCGGGGTTACATCGTTCCGGGGTTGGGCGATGCGGGGGATCGGTTGTTCGGGGTTTGACTGGCGGCGGGAGTTGGCGGCACTGGTTCGCTGAGCGGTCACAGTGAAAAGTGGCTTGGGATCGCGTAATTTTTCTTTTGTTTTTTTCCACCGTCTGCGGAAAGGATCAGCGCTCCGCGAACCATGAGCCGCGAAAATTTATTGATGGTCGCCGACAGCGAACGCGACGCGAACATGCTATACGCCGTGCGCATGTTCGTGCCGGGGCCTTTCATTTATCTTCGCATCAACGGCAAGTGCCATGTGGTGTTGAGTGATCAGGAGATTGACCGCGCTCGCGAACAGGCGCGCCATTGCCGTGTTATTTCGCTGACGCAATGCCTCAAGACGCTTCGCCAGCAGGGCGTCAAGCATCCGGGGATTGCGCACGTCGTCCGACACGTCCTGCAAAGCCACCGGCTCAAGCAGGTGTCCGTGCCGGACAATTTCCCGCTCGGCCTCGCCCGAGACCTGAGCCGGCTCAAGGTGCGGGTGAAACTCAAGGAAGGCCCGTTCTTTCCGGAGCGCGCTTTGAAAAGCGCGGAGGAGGTGAAGAAGATCTCCGCCGCGTTGATGATGGCCGAAGTCGGTCTGGCCGAAGGCATCCAGGCGCTGAAAATTTCCCGGATTGGACGCCAGCGGCGGTTAATCTACCACAGCGTCCCGCTCACGGCGGACAAGCTGCGTGCCATCATCAATACCGCGATTCTCCAGGCCGGCGGGCAGGCGGCGCGCACCATCGTCGCCGGCGGACGGCAGGGTTGCGAGTTGCACGAACAGGGCCACGGGGTCTTGCGCGCGCACGAGCCGATTATACTCGACGTGGGCCCGCGGTCGCAGAAGACCGGCTACTTTGGCGACATCGCGCGCACCGTTGTCAAAGGCCGCGCGAGCGAACCGTTGCGCAAGCTGTACCACACGGTCGAGCGCGGGCAGGAAATCGCCCTGGAACACGCGCGAAGCCGAACGAACGGCTCGACCGTGCATCAGCAGATTCAGGAGTTTTTCAAGCAGGAAGGTTACCAGACCGGCAGGCGGGGTGGACGGTTGCTGGGCTTCATCCACGGTGCCGGCCATGGGCTTGGGTTGGAAATCCACGAGGCGCCGCATCTCGGCCCCAATTCTTCAGACACCCTTCAAAGGGGCCATGTGGTGACGGTGGAACCAGGGCTCTATTACACGGAGTTGGGCGGCGTTCGACTGGAGGATGTCGTGCTGATTACTGGCAACGGTCCCCGCAACCTGACCAAGTTCGAGAAGATGTTGGAAGTCTGACTTTAACCCGGGCGGCGAGCGGCGGGCGTTACCATGGGACAATGCGCCTCAGGTTGTCACACCCTGTCACAGCCATGGCGCTTTTGTCCGCCGCCAAACGATTGCATTTGGCTTTGGATTTTATGTTCTGTTGCTGGCACATTCTTCGCTAATGGATGTTCGTTCGGCGGTGATTGCCGCCGGAACGAATTAAGTTCGAAGAAGAAATAATTGAAACGATATGATGCTGTTTGACCAATACTGGTGGCTGATGATTCCAGGCTTGCTGCTGGGCCTGTACGCGCAGTTCAAGCTCGCGAGCACCTACAAAAAATACGCGCAAGTGCCATCCGAGTCCGGCCTGACGGGCGCGGAAGTGGCGCGTGCCATTCTCGACCGGGCCGGCCTGACGACCATGCCGGTGGGAGAAGTGGGCGGGCACCTGACCGATCACTACGACCCGATGCGAAAGGCCCTGCTCCTTTCGTCGGGGAATTTCCACGGCACTTCGCTCGCGGCGCAAGGCGTGGCCGCGCATGAGGCCGGTCACGCACTGCAACATCAGGCAGCTTACTCGATGTTCCGGTTGCGCATGGCGCTGGTGCCGGCGACACAGTTCGCCAGTTGGGCGTGGATGGGCATCATCGTGCTCGGATTCATTTTTCGCGGCCTGTTGTACAAATACATCGGCATTGCCATCGGCATCTTTGCCATCCTGACGCTGTTCCAAATCATCACGCTGCCCGTTGAGTTTGACGCGAGTAAGCGGGCCAAGGAATGGCTGATCAAGCTCGGCTTGATTCAAAACCACGAGCGCGCCGGAGTCAGCAAAGTGCTCGGCGCGGCGGCGTTGACGTATGTGGCGGCGATGGTCGCGTCTGTCTTTGAACTGCTGCACCTCGTGATGATTGCCCGCGACCGCGACTGACCGGAACCGTTGCGCGCCGCCGAACTCAAGGCAGCAAACGAATCCGATAGAAGCTGGTTGCGCGCGTGGCTGCGGCGGGATCGTCAACATTCACAATTCCGCCGGTGCCGGGGAGGTTGCCTCCGACAGCCGTCCAGGGACGCCCGGCAGGAGACTCCGCGCGCTCGACGCGATAAAGCTTGCCCGCCACAGACGGGAAGCTGAGGCGTAGGGTTCCGGCCAGCCACGAGATCGTTTCGATTTGCAACCCGCTCAGCGCGCTACTCGGATTGGTGCCGGCCCGGTATTCCTCCCGGCTGTTGAGTCCGTCGTTGTCGTGGTCCTGGTCCGCGTCCGACGGATCATTGGGATCATATTCGTAAGTGTTCTCCCATTCGTCCGGGATACCGTCACTATCGCTGTCCAGCCAGGGAATCACCGTAAACCCACCACTGTCGCCGGTATGGCCATTGCCGTCGTCTGCGCGCAGACAGAGCGCCGTCACCGGCTGCGGCACAATGAAGTTCGCCGCCCACACTCCATTCACAAACGGGCCGGCATTGGTCACCGTTAGCCCTAAGAACGGCACGAAGGAACTGAGTCGCACGTTGGGCACGCCCACCGCGGCAAGTGGCGTGGGAACGTCAGGGCCGGACCACCCCAGCGGGTTGCCATGCTGACTGTCTGCGCCGGCATGGATGGCCCGGAGTTGACCAGTTTCCGTGACGCGGCACAAACCATCAAGGCTGCCGGAGGAATTGTTGAAACTGAAATCAATCATCAAATGGCTGACGCCGTCATACACGAATGGCGTGGAGAAAATGAAGTTCGCCCACCCGACGGAGGTTATGGTTTCATCGTATTGATAGACCGTCGTCCAGCCGCTGACTTCCCAGGCGGGCGCAATGTAACTGCTCGAAGCCGAAGGCCGCATCCGAATTGTCCAGTTCTTCAGTGTCTGGCCGGGAATGCCGGCGACATCCAGTGCCAGCGCGGTGAAGGTGCGCGCGCCGCCGAGTTCAGCGGCCGGGTAGAGCGCCTGGCAGCGTGCGTCGTGATACGCCGCCGCCAGCGGGAACGGCGAAGTCTCTTCTCCGTCGCTCGTGGTCAGGTCGGCCTGCGTGATGCGGGCGGCAATGCCGATGGAGCCGGTGAAATTCGTCACGGTGCCGCCGTCTGCGTCCTTCGCCGTGACGGTTGCGGCGAAGGCCTCGTTTGCCCGTACCGGCGTTGGCGGGGCACTCCACTCGAAGTGATCCACTCCGCGGGTCGTGAATTGCCACACTGCACCGGTCGCCTGACCCAGGGAATGGGCCACCACACGCCAGTAATAAGTTGTCTGCGCCGCCAGCAAGGGAAGTTGGTCCCAGAAATTCTCGGGAGTGTTGCCCAGGAATTCTGCCGCTCCGGGTGACGGGTTGGTGCCGAAATAAACGTCGTAAGTGGTCGCGCCCGGCGCGGCGACGAGCACGCTGACATCGTCCACATGGGCGTTGAAAAAGCCGGCGCTGTTCTCGACACAGAACACCACCCGAACCGTCTGGCTGCGAAAACCGGTGAGGTCGTAGGAATAGGTTGTCCACTCCTGCAACAGCGGGTCTCCCGTCGCGGTCGCGTAGGCCACGTCGAGCACGCTGTTGTTTGTGTCGCGGATTTCGACGCGGAACTGTTGGTTGCCGGCGAAAACACCGGCGTGGTTGCGGAGGCGGTGCGCCCACCGCAGCGTAACGGAACCCGCCGCCGCCGGGATGGTCAACTCCTGGTGGATGGAATGCAGGGCACCGGGCAGGTCGGTCATGGCGTTGAAATTGCCCAGGTATGGCGGCACCGGGCCGTCCGCGCTTTGGGGATCGAACACGCCGTCGTTGAGGAGAAAATCACCGGCACCAAAATCCTCCTTGGTCCAGCCGGTGAAGTCACCGGTTTCGAACCCGCCATTCTGGATGAGATCGCTCCATGACAAACGCGGTGTGAGCGGAACATCCACCCCCAGATGTGGTGGCGAGGGTTTGAACGGAACGGGCGGAGTTTCGTCGTCCACAATCAGGATTCCAGCCGTGCCACCGGTGAATCCGCCTGCACTTGCCGTCACCGCCACCGTTTGCGATCCGCCTGCCGTGGCATTGTCGAAGAAGGTGAGGTCAAACGGTGCGGCCGTCTGACCCGCCGTCACCGTTACGGTGGGCGGCACGGCGAGCGCGTTCGCGTCTCCGGAAAGCAGTGTCACCACGAGATTCGTCGGCAGCGTGCCGCTGAGTCGGACAGTGCCGGCATTCGCCAGCGTGCCGGCGGTTTCGATGGTCTCTGGCGGCAGCGTGACAGTGATGGCGGTGGATTCATTGTCCAGCACGGTGATAAAGCCGCCGCCCTGCGACCAGTTGGCGACGTCTGCGGTAATCATCACCATGCGCGATCCGTCAATCCGGGTGTTGTCGGCCAGATTGAAACTAAACGTGGCGGATGTCTGCCCGGCGGGGATGGTGACGGTTGCCGAACACTGGATCGCGTCCGGATCACTCAGGAAAAGGTCCACCAGCACATCGTCCTCCGGCGTGGGGCAGACGCTCACGGTTCCCTCCAAACCGGCGGTGCCTTCTAGGGCGCTGATGGGAAGACTGACTTCCAACACCGCCTCCTCGTTGTCGAACACCGCCACTGAACTGCTCCCCGGTGCGTAACCCGTCGCTGAGGCGGTGATCGTCGCTCGGTGCGTGCCGTCCAGAATTCCGTCGTCTGTGATGTTCAGGTCAAAGGTTACGATCGTCTCGCCAGCCGTCACGGTCACGCTGGTTGGAGTCATCACCTCCGTCGGATCATCCGACTGAAGGGTTACGATCAAGTTCGTGCCGGCGGCTTCCGGCAGAGTGACCAGACCCTGGCCGGCGATTACGCCGTCGCCCTCTTGTGCGACGAGCGGCAATGTCACACGCAACGGCTGGCTGCACATCGGATACGTGTCAAAGTCGCTCTCCAGATAATTGCCGGGCACTCCCGTCCCGCGCGACAAACCGACGCCGCCGCGCCGCCCATCAATCTTCAGATAGGTCAGGCGAATGGTGCCGTCGTAGAACAGTTCGATCTGAAAATTATTGGTGTTCCTGGTATCAAACTCCCGCACTTCGAAATAAGTCACCGCGACGCGATCGGCCAGTTGCTTCCAGGAAACGACACCTTGCTGGGCCGGGTTCAGATCGTAGAAGAGCGCGGAGATGCGCAGTCGGTCAAAATGCTCCTCCAGCGTGCCATCAATGGCATTGTCCAGCCCGTCGAAGGTGAGATACCCGTTGGCACTGATGTAGAAGACATTCGTGCTGCGTCCGTAGAGCGAAACGCTCGCGCCATTGGTCAGCGTCACTGGGGCGTATCCGTCGTCGGTCAGCGATACGATGGTTCCTCCCGCCGGGTCCGTAAAAAAGGCCGTGGCTGTCCGGCGGCAGGCCGAATAAAAACTCACCGAGGCGTCCGGCGTGAAGGTGAAACACTTGAAATCAAGATCGTTGTCACTCGCGTCGAAGTGTTCGGTGAAATGGTCCGGTTGTTCCACGCGCAGGATGAACTGCGGGCTTTGCACCTTTCCGCTGGTTAGGTTGGTGAACCGCACCACGCCCATATAAATGCCGCTGGGCAGTGTGTAAGCGGCGGGCGAAAGCGAAATCGTCACCGCCGCCACCGGTCCGCCGGGCGTCAACGTGCCGCCGGACTGTGAGAGCGCCAGCCAACTGTTTGTGTTGGCCGCCGTCCAGACCAGTGGAGCCGCGCCGGTGTTGGTCAGCGTGTGAGTTTGAGTGTTGGGACTGAACGGACCGTTCGCCGGCCCCGCCGAGGTGAAACCGACGCGGGGCGTGAGCGATAAATCGTCGGGCACATCGAACGCCTCCAGCACGCCGGTCGTGGTGTAGCTCGGAGGCGTTTGCGCGCTGATACCCAGGCCCCGTCGGGCAAACGCCGCCCATAAGTCCCGCGCGTTCGCGCCCGCGTGGTTCACCTGCTCGGCCTGAAGAATGGCGTCGCGCGCCTGGATGAACGTGGGATTGGCCGGCGTCAAGTTCAGCGCATCCGTGATGAGGCGCAGAAACATCGGGTTGCCCGCAGTGAAACCGTGCTGGGTGATGAACCGGGCCCGCGCGTCCCAAAGCATGGCGCACCACACCTCGCCGAGGCTGTGAATGTCGGCGGCACCGACGCGGTTGGCGGGATTGCGCGGCACGCCCGGATGCGAACTGAGCTGCTGCGGGTCCGTGTCCTTGAACGTCAGCGGATTGGCGTTCAGGTTCGTCGAATACGGATAGCGTCGGATGCCGAAATAATAATTGGTACTGACCGGCGGCGAACGGAACGTCACGTAGCCGCCGATCGGATAGTTGCCGCCCGGGTTGTCCGCCGGTTCGCTCAACAGCGCCAGCGCGTAAAAGTCGGACCAGCCTTCCGCCAGCCCGCGTGATTGCAGGGCGTTGAGCACGCCGACTCCGCCGCCGCCTACCCGCCGGCTGGTCAACCCATGCGTGTATTCGTGCAATATCACCTCGGCGTCCAAGGCGCCGTCGCGGCGCGGGGAGGCACCGGTGAACAGAAACATCTCCAGGCGCGGCGAACTGCCGTCGGGCGGCGTGCTCATGTAGGCGTTGTCCACGTCCGAGCCATCCTGCGCATCGGCCAGCAGGGGATCGCCCTCCGCGCCGCCGCGCCCGAAATTGGTGGCTTGGAAATTGCCCGCCGCCTCGGTGAAGCCCAGTTCGTAAAGTTTGTCGTGCATCCAATTGCACCAGTAAAACAATTGCACCACCGCCGCCGCCGCGTAATTGGTGGGATCCTGGTTCAGGTTCAACGAGAAATCGAAAACGCGGGTCGGGTTGCCCTGTGGTCGCGGCAGGTCGGCCTGATCATTGCCATCGTGATCCCGATGCGCATCCACGTTGTTGCCGAGCGTTTCGTTGCCCCCGTCGTTGATCCAGCCGTTGGGCGAGGCGTTGGTGTTGAGCGCCGTGATGGTCACCAATGAGCGCGCCACCAGTGGTGGTTGGTTGGTTGAAGGCGTTGCGTGCCCGGGCGATAACGGCGACGGACTGTCTCCGGTGAATACGCGGTAAGTGGCCGGACTGATGTGGCTCGTCAGGCAGCGGCGCACCCAGACATCACCGGTCTGCGCGTCCACCAGCAGGCAGAACATCTCGCCCCGCAGACGGCTCGTGAGCAACACCTCCCAGCAGCGCCGCGCCGGCGTATCCCGCAACGGCAGCCAGACCAGCCGCGCTTCCGTGTCGCCCTTGAGCTGCGGCGCGGAGAAATGCGCCACGCCGGGCCGGCGCTGGGCGCGTTCCGGTAATCGGACCACTGCTCCGGCCGTCAACTGCTCGCCGAGGTTGCCTGCGGCTTTGGCCACCGCCTGTGCGGCGGAAATGTGCGGCGGGATGCGATTGCGAGCGCGCCGCTCGGCTGCGCCTGCGGTTGGCACAAACGCGCTCGCCACGCTGACCAGTTCGCCGTCGCGAGTGGTGTGGCTGATCAGCGTGCCTTCAAAAACCGGCAGGCCGTCGAGTTCCTGTTGCCAGACCACGGTTCGCAGGCCGTTGTGGGGGGTCACAAACTCGCGCGTCACCCGCGCGTCGTTCAGTGCGCTGTCGTCGTGGCCAAACAACGGCGCGTGTTCGCGGAGAAATCCCTTCACCGCCCGGTGCGGAACACCCGGCGGCAATCCGCGGGCGGTTTCCGCCGAGATGCCTTTGCCTTCGCCTTTGGGTCCGCTCAGAAAGCCGTTCGCCGAAATGATCCATCGGGGACCACCGGTGGTGTCATCCCAGTCAAGCTTGTGATCCGGCAGCCGCGCGCGGAGGTGCGCCCGCGCGGCGTTGCGTTCGGGTTTGGGCGCGACGATGCCCGCCTCGGTGCGCTTGTCAAAATCGGGCAGATGGGGCCTGGACGAGGGCTGAAATCCCCAGACGCCGGATACCACGAAGAGAAGCAGCGATGAAACGAGGACGCTGAGTCCTTTCAGTCTCTTGCTCATCTGCTGCATTGTAGTTCCTTCCGGGGCATTTGTCTTTCCAGGCCGGCCAACACCCCGCGTCGGATCGTTTGTGGCGGGGTGAACCGTGGTGCCGTCATACAATATCACGTTGAGGCTAAAGTCAATCGGACCACTTTCACTCCAAGGCCATCACGCGATAAAACCGCTGTTCCGCCGTCACCGGCCCATTGGTTCTGGTCGCGATCGGCCCGCCGGCCGTCACATCGCCGGGCAGATCGCTCCAGGTCGGCGCATCCAAATCGGGCGCGTGCTGCAACCGGTAAATTCTCCCCGCGATGGCGCTCCACGTCAGGGTCACGTTGCCGGCCGCCACGGTGATCGAAAGAATTTGCGGGCGCGGGACGACCGTGACCGTGAACGTCTCCGTGTCGATCAAACTGGGCGAGCCATTGTCCGTCACCATCACGCCGATGACGTTCGTGCTGTCTGCCTGTGCCGGGGCGGGTGTCCAGGTGAACAGGCCGCTGGCGGCTTGGATGGCCGCACCCGCCGGTGCGTTGGTCAGACTGAACGTCAGACCCACTGACGGGGTCTCCACGTCGGTGGCGCTGTTGGTGAAGGCGAGCGTCATGCCCTGGTGAATGGTCCGGCTGGCGATGGGCGCGAGCACGGGCGCGTCGTTGATGGAATTTACCGTGATGGTGGCCGTTTCAACGGCGCTGCTAAATGCGGTTGTGCCGCCGTTGATGGAAGTGTCCGTGATGCCGCCGTTCACGCCACTGGTCTGGTCCCAGGCGCGAAAGGAAATCGTGGCGATGCCGTTAAAGTTGAGCACGGGCAGGAAGCGGACGCGGGCGCTTGCCGTCCGGGCCACCAGACGGGCAGAGCTTTCGGAAACCGCGCCGAAGTTCATCCAGATCACGCCGTTGGTGGTGAATTGCCACACGCCGTTAGTCTCGTCAGTGGCGATTACCGCGATGCCAGATACCGCGCCCGTGTCCGGGTCGGTGATGGTGCCGGGCGTGAGAGTGGGCACCGAGGCACCGTTGATGGTGCCGACGGATGCGTCCTCGTTGATGGAGGCAATAATCGGATTGCCGGCGTTGTTGAGAATGGGCGCGTCGTTCACTGGAATGACGCTGATTGCCAGAGCCGCCGGCAGACTCGTTCCGCCATCGCCGTCGCGCAGAACAAACCGCACGGTGCGCGTCAGTGGCGAGGGTGCCTCAGAGACGTTGGCGAAGGTGATGTTACGCGCCAACGCCTGCGCGGCGGCAGGAGTCGCACTGGTTGTGGTAAATGTCACCACCAGCGGTGATGTCCCGTTCGCGCCGCCAGTGAACGAGCCGATGACCGCTCCGCCGTAGGTGATTGTGTTGCCGGAGATGCCGATCTCCCCCGCCGCCGAACCTTGATGCATGATCGACAGCCGGTCGTCCACGCTCGCGTTGGTGGCGATGGTCACGGAGAGGGTGCCGCCGCTGAAGTCGGTTGAACTGGCGTCGCTAATCGTCACCGCACTTCCCAGCACCACCGCGTCGCTGTTTTCCACATACGTCAGCGGTCCGCCCGGTAGCGTGAGCATCGGAGGGGTGTTGGTGTTCACGCAGCAAGTTGGGAAGTTCAAACTCCAGCCGCCCGCGATGTTCCCCGATCGGGGGCTGGCATCGTCGCGCACGAACAATTCCCAGACACCGTTTGGGTTCGGCCCGTTGAACACGGCGAGCGTTGTGCCGTAAGGTTCGGCGGGTGCCGGGGCGATCAGGCCGTCGTTCGCGCCGTAGTTCGCGGGGCGGTTCGTGCCGGTGCTGAGTTGAGACGAGTCGGGGAGCGCGTTGGCTGCCGCGTTGTCCAGCGTCAGTGTCACGCCGGCCAAGTCACCACCGCCGCCGGCGTCCGACATCAGCATTACCGTCTGGCCGCCCGGCCCCACCAGCAGAATGTCCAGGTCATCCGGGTTGTTGTGGGTGATGTTGAGCAAGCGCACCACCACGTTGCTCGCCGGGTTGGGCACCCCGGAGACGGTGAGCGTGGAACGGTAGGGGGTGGCCGTGCCGGAAGCCGGGATGCTGATATTCGTCGCGTTGGTGAACGAGAGTGTCGCTCCCAGGCGAAACGTGAACGCCACCGAACCGAGCGAGTTCGTTCCGTCCCGAAGTTGCAAGGTTGCCGTCACCGATCCAAAACACGACCCGGTGGCGGTAAACGTGAACGGGCGGGTCACAGTCGCGCCCTGCGGCGCGAGCGCACCATACCCCTGCGGCTCGCTGGGAAAGGTGACGCCGCCCGTGGACAGCAGCGTGGCGACGACGTTCGTCGCCGGTCCTGTGCCGGTGTTGCGCAATGCAAAATCCACCGTCACCGTTTCGCCGATGTCCAGGGCGCCGTTGACCGAGCAGTTTTCGTCCGCGATGGACATGCCGTTCGTGGTGATGGCGGGCGCGGCATTGAGGACCGTCCAGCCGATGTCTTTGAACAATTCGGCGGTCAACCGGAGATCAGAAGTGGCCGTGGCAAATGGCTCCATCAATTCGTTCGGCGACAGGGCGGTGCTGAAATGTGACACTGACGATCCGGACTCCGCCGGGTTGGGCGCATACATCTGCACATGCCCGCCCGCGCCCGTGCCGGACACGAGGAAGCCGCTGGCCGCGACGACGTTCGTGCCGATCCAGTGCAGGTCGCCGGTGTCCAGGCTCGCGGTGACGCGCTGGGCGTCGGTCATTTGGGGATAAGTTTTGCCGGTGCTGTGGTCTTCGAGAAAGCGGCCGAACGTATCGTTCAGTCCGAGGAACCGCCCGCCCGAACTGAGGCTGACGAGCGAGATGAAGCCCAGGCCATGCGCCAGTTCGTGCAACACCGTGTCAAGCAGGTCGAAGGAGTTGGCCGGTTGGTTGCCGTCGAGCCCGTAGTACCAACTGAACGAGGACAGGCAGCCGCTCTTACCCACGTCGCTGTTGAACGTGGCGTCAATGTCATTCAACGCGGGATCCAGGTCCTCGCCCGCCAGCGCGTTGGCCAGTGCGCTGACGTACCACGTCGCCGCCAGAGGAGCACCGGCGAAATCGCTGTACACGTCCACCGGGCCTGCCGAGCCGAGTGTGCCGGAACTGGCCGTGCAGGAGAGCGGATCAAAATTCGCCCCCACGCGGATCGGCACGCTGCTCACCAGCCGCGCGCCCCAAATCTCCGCCGCGCGTTGAAACACATTAAGCCGCTGCTGGCCGATGGTCGCGCCCGGATTTCCGCCGACGGGTGCCACCGGAGTTGGATCGTTGAACCCCTCGTTCGCGCCGTCCAGGTTGACGATGGTGATGGTCGCGGCGCGTGTGGATAAGTCCGCAGACAGCATCACCGCCAGGCCAAGCCAGGCCGCAAACCGGACGAAGCGTTGTGATGGGCGTGAACGCACAGGCGGATTCGTTAACGCACAGTCTTGTTTTCGTGCGCGTGCTCATCCGCCCGACAGCGTGACGCGGGCTTGCCGTCCGCGCCCGTGACCACCTCGACATTGTGACGAAAGCGGCCTTGCAGGTTCACCTTGACGCCCCCGGCGCGCGTGGTGACCGGCGTCATCTTCAAACCCTCGGTGGACGTGCTGTGCCGGCCATCCACCGGCGGCAACGGCGGCGGCAACTGTCCCGGCACGCGCAGCGGCGGTTCGACGATCTTTCCCGTGGCGGGATCGATGTGAACCTTTCGTCCCGCTGAGGTCTCCGCTTGTGGTGGACGCGCGGAACTCTGAACGAGCGGTGCAACCGTTTGCGCGCCCGCGCGAATCGCAACGGTCATTGCGGTCACGGCCACGGTGGCCAGGGTCAGGCAACCGGAGATGGCATGGTAAAGTTTTTGTTTCATGTGTTGTTGAATGGCGGAGTCATTCGAGTGCCCGCACCTGGAAAAAGCAACGCAACGCGGCTCCGTTGGGGAGAGTTGCGGTGGCGATGGCGCTGGTCGCCAACACCACGCCGTTCGCGTTCTGCCAGGCGGCGTCACTCAGGTCATATTTGAATTGCACCTGATAGCTTCGTCCGGCCACGGCTTTCCAGGTGATGAGTGTGTTCCCACCGCCGACGGTGATCGAGCGGATGACGGGTGTCGGCACGACGATTTCGCCCAGCGCCACCCAATCAGTGCGGGACTTCTTGAAATTCGTCACGGGCAAATGTTTTGCCTGCACGCCGTCGCCATAATAGACGGTCGTGCCGCTGTCGCTGATGAGTTGGAACTGGTTGGTGGCCGTCCAGAGGCCGGGAGGCAGTTCGACGATCCCCTCGACGTTCAAGCCGCTGAGATCGGCGGCGCGTTCCTGCGGCGGGTCGCCCGGCTGACCGCTCCAGGTAAACAGGCGGAAATCATTCGGAGGCGAGGGGGCCTCTGGCAGCGGCCCGGGCGGCCCGGCCACGATCAAATAGCCGCCGCTGGCGTTGCCCTCAATGCTGCGAATGCCGCGACAGCCGAGGTTTAGTTCAATCGGCGCGCCGAACTGCGCGGAGCCGGGCGGCCCGGTGCCGACGGCCAGCGTGGTGAAGTTGAGCACCGGCACGATGAGCGCGTAAGCGCGGTTGGTGCTGGAAACAACGGGCGCGCGGAACGCCACGTAGGCCGTGGTTGCGCTGCCGGGAGCCATGCACAGACCTTCGATGTTGAAGCCGGACCCGTCCAGCGCCTTCGGATCAACGCCTGCAGCGGTGCTGGCGGCCAGGCCAAAATAATCGGCGCCCCGGCCGTGGATGTTGTTCTGATCCCAATTGACCAGATCCAGTTTGAGAAAGTCGTAGCGGCCGACGTAGCTCAACGTGCTGCTGGCGCCGGTGCCGGCCAGGTCGGTGGCGAACACCCGCGAACGATTGGTGCGGGTTTCGACCGCATGCGTCTCGTTGGTTCCCGAGTGCGAGTGGGCGCTCATCCAGTAGATGCGGTTGCCGACGCGCGTTGAGGCTTCGATGTCCACCTCCCGGGGGCGACCGTCGGAATAGAAATCAGTCAACCCAAGAAACGGGGACATGTCGAACTGCGCGATGGGTCCGCCCGATCCATGGCGGTCGAAGAGGCGCAACTTCTGGTTCTCGTCGTCGCCGACAAACATGAGGTTCGCGTCAATCGCAAACGCCGTCGAGCCGTCGCTCGCGCCCGTGTGGAATCGTCCGTTGGGTCGGCCCATCGCTGAAGCCGCGTAGAGGAACGCCGCCTGGCCGATCTTGTCGTCGTCGCTCACGGTGATGGTGATCGTCGCGTAGCCGACGCCCACGGGATTGATGCGCAACGCGCGCTGGCCATCCGCGCCCACGATCACGGTCAGGTTGCCGTTGGGCGCGACCGCCGGGTTGCTGCTGGCGGCCGTCACGAGCAAGCTTTCCGCCGGTGATTCGTCGTCGCTGACGATGAAGTTCAAGTCGGGGTTCGTTGGGTCGCCGATGACACCCGACAGGGGCATGAGCGCGTCAATCGTCGGGCTAAAGTTGACGACGTAACCCGGCGTGAGCGTCCGGCCCAGTGGAAAGTTGGTGCTCACGGTGCCGCTGTCGAAGACGATGGAATCGGCGTTAGTCCCCGCCAAATCACCGTTGTACCACGCTGCGGCGGAGAGCGGCGTGTCGTCGAACGGAAAGCGTGACGCGGCGTCCGGTGTGCCGTTGGGCTGGGTGAGCGTCACGCTGCCATAGATGTGATCGTTGGTGCCGCCATCCGACCATCCCACCGCGTCCATGATGAACATCGCGCTGCCGTCCGGCAGTTTTCCGAGAACGCCATTGTCATTTCCATCCAGGTCGGTTCCTTCGGCGATGTTCGTGGGGCTGGTGACCAGGAGAAACGACATCGTTCCGTTTCCGAGCGCTCCGCCCGGGGTGTTCAGTTGTGCGTCGAAGACGGGTGTCGTGCCGGCGGGGATGGAATAGGGGTTTCCCACGGCGGACACGATCAGCAAGCCGCTGCTTCCGATGCTCAGGCCGTCAAGATTCACGATCATGTTGGCGTTGCCCGGATTATTGCCGGCGTCGCCTTCAACGGCCACCAGATAGACGTTCCTCAGGAGTGCGCCCGGCACGCCGCGGATTTCCACGAACTCAAAAGGCGTGTCATCCGGTCCCGGGGGATTAGTCTTCAGTTCGCTCAACACCACGAAGTCGTTCTCCGCCACGCGCACGTTCACGCCCGGGATCAGCGCGCTGAGCGGATAGCGCGCGGGATCGCCCGTGCTGGTGACGCGGTGGGTGACGCGGTTGATGTGCGGCGAAGTGTCCACCACGCTGTCGTCCAACGCCCGCACCATGAGCGACTGGCGCGTCGTGTTGCTGAACGCCAGCGTGCGCAGGGTGCCAAAGCTCGCGCCGCCGTCCGTGCTGATCTGTGTCTGGCCGCTGGAAGTGATCTCAATGGAAACCGTGCCGACCGGCGTGGTGTTGAGTGCGAGGGTGTAAGTGTCGGTGCCGCTGCCTTCGCCGACATCGGTGCTGCCGCCGGTCTCAATCACGACCACGCCGTCGAGCGGCGGCGCGTTGAAGTTCGGCCCGCCGATGTTGGTCAAGGCCGAGTTCGCGAAAGCGACCGGCGTCGTATTGGCCGCGGTGCCGAGCGTCCAGTTCGGCGCGGTGCCGTTCAAATTGCCGCTGGCCACCCAGTCCGCCGCCGTGGAGCCGGTCGTGTTGCCCGCCCGGCCCACGTAACTGGGTGTGAAGCCGATCGGGACGACGTTGCCCGCTGCCGCCGAGAGTGAGTTGCGCCGGAAATTGATCGCGCCGTAGGCGATGTCACCGCTGCCATCGGAGTCGAGCACGCCGACCGAGTCCAGGATGGTCCAACTCGCATACACGGGGCCGATCGGTATGCCGTCGTTATCCGGGTCAATGTCGTCGTCGCCCGCGTCCGGCGGGCGGGCTGTCTGGATGAGGAAGAAAGTCACTGCCGCGTTCTCCAAATCAGTCTGACCGCCCTCGCCGTCATGGCCGACCGGGCTGGACTTGTCGTCGCCCCAGCCGCTGCCGTTGCCGGCGTGAACGAGCGTGGTGGCGTTGGAATTGGGATTGTAGGGAGTCGCTTTCTGGAGCAGGACGAGAAAGCCGTTGCCGCCAATTGCGCGCCCAGAAAGATTGAAAACATTCTGCACGGTGCCCGGATTGCCGTTGGCGTCGCCTTCGACAGCGACGAGGTAAGTGCCGTTTGCCAACACGAAATTCGGAGGGCCGCGCAGTTCGATGTATTCGTTGGGCGTGTCGGCGGCGCCGGGCGGGTTGAAGAGAATCTCGCTGAGGTAAACTTGTGCGTGGGCAGATACCGTCAGGCATGCGCACGCGGCCAGGCACAACCAGTGGATGAGCCGGCGTAACCTCCTCACCAGAGCGTCGCCTGGGTGGCTTGGCTGAGAGGACTGCGTTGATTCTGGCACATGCAAATTACCTTTGTTTCGATGGGTCAAATATACACGAAGCAGGGCGAAGTCAAAGCCCCGCCCCGCGCCCACGCACAAGGGTAAAACGGCCAAAAACACTCCCGGCTTGAGCCAGCTCTGCCGTTGTGTTTAAGTCCGCCTGCGAATCATGCGCCCAAGCGACATTCAAATCATCGGTGACGAACTGGCCATCAAGTGGGACGACGGCGGCGAAAGCTTCGTGAAACTCGAAAAGCTCCGCCGTTATTGCCCCTGCGCCGGATGTCATGGGGAGACGGACATTATGGGCAACCTCTACAAGGCGCCGGATCGTCCGCTCTCACCGGCGGCGTTTCAACTGGCGCGCATGGACACCGTCGGTGGCTACGCCATACGGCCCCTGTGGGGCGACGGCCATACCACGGGACTGTTCGCGTTCGACTATCTAAGGCGCGTGGCCGAGACCCCGTAGCGCGCGGGGTTCACGGCTTGCCGCCGAACGACGCGAAGTCGTCCACATCCAGCAGGTCAAACCAGGAACTGATGTCCTCGCGGCGCGGGGCGGTCTGTTTCTGGAGTTCGTTGAAATACTCCCGGCCCTCCACATCGCCCGGCCCACGCTGGTCGTGATAGGCCGACCACGCGGCGATCTCGGCGGGGCTGCGCTTGAGCTGGGCACGGGTTTGAATCCACTCCAAAATCTCGCCGTCGCCCTTGTCCGCCGCGAGCTGCGTCTTGAGTGCCTCGGCCTCGATGCCTGTAAAGCTCAGGAAATGTTGGTCGAGCGGACAGTTGAATTTGTAATCGCCGTTTTTGCCGGCGAGCGTGGCGCGGCCCGTGTCGAGGATGCGTGGCAGGAGGGCGTAACCGCCGAGCCGCACGCGCGGACTGCGCGGCGGGCGTTGGGTGAGATCCGGTGCGTTCATGAGAGGGAGATTGGTTGGAGTGGGAAATTTTTCCGTGGGTGCATCAAAAGCGTGTGAGCGCTTCGAGTTCCTTCACGCGTTGATCGATCTGCTGGCGCGTCGTTTTCGTCGTGCGTGCCAGGCCGAAGCCTTCGCAGCAGAAGGACGCGACCACGCTGCCGTAGATCATCCCCCGCCGCAGGTTCGTTTCGAGCGAGCCGCGCGTATTGGCCAGATAACCCATCAATCCGCCCACGAACGAATCGCCGGCGCCGGTCGGGTCCACCACCTTGGCCAAGGGATACGCGGGGGCGAGGAATCCGCCGCCCGGGCCCGAGAGAAACGATCCGTGTTCGCCCTTCTTGATGATGACGTACTTCGGCCCCAGCTTGTGGATGGCGCGCGCGGCGTGCAGCAGGTTGTCGCGTTCGGTGAGTTGATGCGCTTCGCTCTCGTTGAGCACGAGCGCGTCAATGCGTTTGAGCAACGCCAGCAGATCGTCGAGCGCGATGTTCAGCCACAGATCCATCGTGTCCGCTACGATGAATTTCGGACGCTGCATCTGGTCGAGGACGTGCGCCTGGAGGGACGGCGCGATGTTCGCCAGCAGCACGTAGGGCGACTTCTTGTGTGCGTCGGGCAGGTGCGGGGTGAAGGTCTCGAACACGCCGAGTTCCGTCGTGAGGGTGCGGCGATTGTTCATGTTCACCTCGTATTCGCCGGCCCAGTGAAACGTCTTGCCGGGCTTGACCTGGAGTCCCTCCAGATCGATCCGGTGGCGGCGGTAAAGCTCCACGTAGCGCTTGGGGAAATCCTCCCCCACCACGCCGACGAGTTTGACCGGGCCGAAGAAACTCGCGGCCACGGCGGCGTGGCTGGCGCTGCCGCCGAGCAGGCGCGGATTTTCGGCCTTCGGGGTTTTGATGGAATCCAGGGCGGTGGAACCGACGATCAAGACGCTCATGCTGATTTCAAATGACGATTTATAAATGACGAACAAAACATGCGCGCGGAAGTTAGGGCTTCACCCGACTTCTGACAAGCACGGGCGCGCGGGAACGAAGCGAACGACGGGCGACGTGACTGCCTCTCCAGAGGGGAGCGTATTCGCTTTCAAGGCGTATGCTCGATCCGCTTGATGGCTTCGGTGGCCTCCCGTTGCAGGTGCGTGTCGGGCTCCTGCGCGGCCTCGCGGAGCACCGGGAGCAGGTGAACGGCCTTCTCTCTTGCGAAGCCAATCCCGGTCGCCGCGAACGCACGAAAACGCGCCGAGTTTGTCCGCTCGCGCAACACCGCTTCCGCCAGCCTCAGGACTGCTGCATTTCTCGGATCCGTCGTGACCAGCGCCCAGAGCGCAGACTGTCGCACGCGCTCATCCTCATCTTGAGTCAACTCCATCAGCGCATCCTGCGCGCCGGGGATGGGTTCCCGATCCCTGATTATGCCAGCTACGGAATTGGCCGCCGAACAACGGCACTCGGCATTTGGATGGCGGAGTCCAGCCTGGATGCCCGCGATGATCTCCGCCTCCCGCTCGGGCAAGTTGTGGCGGATGATTGGAACGACCCAGGACATCGAGATGCCTCCGGGGATGCCAAGCGGCGCCGGTGCCGCCGCATTGGCTTCCATCGCCCGGGTGAAGCCGCCCTGGCGATTGGTGCCCAGCGCCATCAGCGTGAACGCGGCGGCCATGTTGCGTGCCTTTTGCGAGCTCGAGTAACGGAGGGGCGCTGGTCCAGGCGCGAGCGCGCCCGGTTGCCGGAAGCGCCGCCACGTCTGCTTCCACCAGTCCTTCGCGCGCGAAGACAACGATTGGCGTTCCGGTTCTGGTGGCTCGGCCAGGCGCTGAACCAGCACCGGCACTGCTTGAGGGCCGAGGTGCAGCAGCGCCTGTAATGCCGGATCCTTCTGCAAGGCTCCCGGTGGAAACTTGTAGTCCCGCGTCTCGTTGGTCGGGTAGCGGTAATCGTCGAACAGTGCCATGCAGTCCAGCCACTCCGTCACCGTCTTCCCGCCGTACGAAGGCTCGCGGTCAGCCCGGCGCTGGATGAGCCACACGGTCGCCGCCACTGCCACGACGCACGAGAGGATCAGGGCGGGCTTTCTTCTCAACAAAAGCATGGCTGATTTGGCCAGGCGCAGCCGCGGATCAGGAGACGCCGTGCCGAGTCACAGGTCGCGCGCGTAAAGATTCATGAACTCCACCGCGTCGCCCGTGTCGCCGAGAGTGAATGGGCGGCGCGCGGGAGTGCCGGCGGGGAGCGTAATTTTTTGCGTCTGCTGGCCGCCACGTTTCACGGTCGCTTCGCGGCCTTTCACGCTGATGGTGAACCGCTGATAGTTGCCTGGCGTCGCGCCTTCCAGCTTGAGATCGATGTCGCCCAACCGCACCGCCGGCAGCGCGAATTCCTTGCCGGCGGGCGGTTTTGCCAACCGGCAATCCAGCACGAACTCCGCGTCGCCAAATTCCTTTTCCGTGGACAACGCGGCTTGTGCGTTCGCTTCGCCGCCTTTCAGCGCGATGCGTCCGCCACCACCCTGCCAGCGCGCTGCAGTCGTCGCGTTCGTTCGCCAGCCGCGCAAATCCAGTCCCGTAAAAATCGTCCGCAGACCTGAGTCGAGCGGCGCGGTCAATTCCACCGGGGTGCCGCTGGACGGCAGTTCCTTGATACGAACGTTGCGGAACTCCACCGGCGCGCCCTCCGATTCCAGCGCGAGGTAGCCCTTGCGGTAGTTGCAGTCCTCGCCGCCGGAAACTTCCTTGCCGTTCACGCTCAGGCGCAGGACGCCGTTCGTGCAAACGATGCGGTAATGATTCCATTCCGGCGACCGTTTGCTCCGTTCCTCCGACGGAAAACTGCGGTCGCCCCGGTGCTGTCCGAAGGGTTTCATCGTCGCGCCGTGGATGGGAAAGACATCGCCGTGCGTGGTGAACCAATCCGACTTCTTTCCGTTTTGCTTCTCGTATTGTTCGGCGTAGCCGTGGTCAAGCACCTGGACCTCGATGCCGCGCAGGAACGGCACGCCCGGCGCCGCGATGGGCGTGCCCCAGATGAAGATGCCGGAGTTGCCGCCATCGCTCAGATGCCGCCACTCGGCTTCGAGGATGAAGTTTTCGTATTGCCGCGCGGTGCGCAGCGCACCGGTGGGATGGCCGGTGCAATGGATCAAGCCGTCGCGCACGCTCCACGTTTCCGGCGCGCAATTGGCGTTCACCCAGCCGGTCAAATCGCGGCCATTGAACAGCGGAACGAAACCATCCTCATCAGCCGCGAATGCTGTAATCGCCATCGCCAGCAGG